>NZ_BAAGPL010000003.1:142857-241105 GCF_054784195.1 Kocuria himachalensis | reverse complement strand
TTCCCGGGCCGACCCCGGCCGTCCCGTCCTCAGGGGTGGCGCTGCTCGAGCTCCCGGGTGCGGGATCCCCGCCGTCGTCGTGCGGAAGGGCGAGAGGTCAGGCGAAGGCGGAGATGCCGGTGATGCCGCGCCCGATGATCAGGGCCTGCACGGTCTCGGTGCCCTCGTAGGTGTGCAGCGCCTCGATGTCGGCGAAGTGGCGGGCCACGCGGTTCTCGATCAGAATGCCGTTGCCGCCCATGAGGTCCCGGGCGTTGGCCGCGATCGAGCGGGCCGTGCGCGTGGAGGTGTACTTCGCCAGCGACGCCTGCTCGGCGGTGAGCCGGCCGGCCTCCTCCCGCTCGGTCATCCGCGCCACGAGCAGCTGGATCTGGGTGAGCTCGCTCAGCATCCGGGCCAGCCGCTCCTGGATGATCTGCGAGGCGGCGAGGGGCCGGCCGAACTGCACGCGCTGACCCGCGTACTGCACGGCGGTCTCGTAGCAGGCCTGGGCGTGGCCCACCGCACCCCACGCCACGCTGATGCGGGTCGCGAACAGGACGTCGGCGGTGTTCCTGAAGGACCGTGCCGCGGGCAGCGCGTTCTCCTCCGGCACGAAGACGTTCTCGAACCGCAGGTGCGCCTGGTGGATGGCGCGCAGGGCGAGCTTGCCGCGGATGGTCGTGCCGGTGTAGCCCTCGCTCTCCTGCGGGACCACGAAACCCCGGACCTGGCCGTCCTCGTCGGAGCGGGCCCACACCACGGTGATCCCGCCCATCGAGCCGTTGCCGATCCACTTCTTCTCCCCGTTGAGCAGCCAGCCGCCGTCCACCGGGGTGGCACGGGTCTCGAGGCTCACCGAGTCCGAGCCGTGCGTGGGCTCCGTGAGGGCGAACGCGCCGAGGAGCTCGCCGGTGGCCATCCGCGGCAGCCAGCGCTGCCGCTGCTCCTCGGAGCCGCACATGGCGATCGAGCGCATCGCGAGCCCGCCCTGGACGCCGGAGACGGTCGCGATGGACCCGTCGCCGCGGGAGAGCTCCATGCTGATCAGCCCCGCCGCGGTCTTGGACATCGCCTCGTGGCCGTCGACGGCCACGCCGTCGCGCAGCAGGTCGAGCTCCCCGAGCCGGCGGACGAGGTCGAGGGGGTACTCCGAGCGGTCCCAGTGCTCGGCGATGACGGGCAGCAGGTCCTCCTGGACGAACCGGCGGGCGCGCATCCAGTGCTCGCGGTCGGTGCCGGAGACCGCGTCGAAGGCGCCGGCGGCGTCGGTGTCGAGGGCCTGGTCGAGGACGTAGTCGGGCTCCACGGTGCCGGCGGGGAACAGGTTCGCGCCGGTCTCAGGGGTGGCGGTCATGGAAGGATCCTTCGTTCTGTGGGCTGGCGGGAGGTCGGGGACGCGGTCAGTCCCGGTGAAAGGGGCGGCCGAGGACGCGCTCGGAGGCGCCGGTGCGGTCGAGGTACGGGGTGATGCCGCCCAGGTGGAAGGGGTAGTTGGCGCCGAGGACCATGCACAGGTCCACGTCCTCGGGCCCGGCGACGACGCCCTCGGCCAGCATCGCGCCGATCTCCTCGGCCAGGGCGTCCTGGACCCGCGCGAGCAGCTCCTCCGGCGCGGCGGGGGCGTCCGGGCTGCCTTCGGGGCGCTCCGCCCGGGTCCGCTCGAGCAGCCGCGCGGCGTCCGCGGCGAGGTAGCCGTCCGCGCCCGTCTCCGGGGCCTGCTCGGTGGGGAGCACGTGGGTGAGGCCCGCCTCGACCACCGCGTCCATCCACGGGGACCGCGCGAAGCGCTGGGGATAGGCCCGGTGCATGGTCTCGTCCACGTGGTGCAGCACGGCCGGGCCCACGAAGTCGAGCAGCCGCAGCGGGGTCATGGGCAGGCCCATCGGATCGGGCGCGTGGTCGGCGGCCGCCACGTCCGTGCCCGCGTCGATCGCCTGGACGATCACGTCGAACAGCCGGGTCAGCACGCGGTTGACCACGAAGCCGGGGGCGTCCCGGACGCGCACCGCCGTGCGGCGCAGCGCCGCGGCGAGCTCGAAGGCGGTCGCGAGGGCGGCGTCGCCGGTCCGCCGCCCGGCGACGATCTCCAGGAGCGGGGTGACCTCCACCGGGTTGAAGACGTGGAAGCCGACCACCCGCTCGGGGTGCCGGAGGCCCTCCGCCATGGCGGTGACGGACAGGGAGCTCGTGTTGGTCGCGAGGATCGCGTCCGGCCGCACGACCCGCTCCCACTGGGCGAAGACCTGCTTCTTCACGTCGAGGTCCTCGAAGACGGCCTCGATCACGAAGTCCGCGTCGGCGAGGTCCTCCGGCCCGCTCGCCCCCGTGACGAGGGCGCCGAGCTGCTCGGCCTGCTCCGCGCTGATCCTGCCCCGGGCCGCCTGGGCCGCGAAGCGCTCCCGGGTCCGGGCCACGCCGGCGGCGAGGCGTTCGTCGTCGAGGTCGGTCATGACCACGGGGATCCGGGCGCCGCTCGCGATGAGCGAGGCGAGCTGGCCGGCCATCAGGCCGGCGCCGATCACGGCGGCCTTGCGCAGGGGCACGGGCTCGGCGGTGGGGACGTCGGCGGCCTGCCGGGACCGTGCCGAGACGAGCTCGAACGCGTAGAGGGAGGCCCTGGCCACGTCCCCGCGGACCAGTTCGGCGAAGGCGGCCACGGCCTTGGTCCCGTTCTCGGTGCGGGTCTCGGTCCGGGCGTCCGCCACGAGGTCTATCGCCACGAGCGGGGCCGGCGCCGCGCCGTGCCACGTGCGCTCGGCACGGTCCCGGGCCTGCTCCACGGCGTCGTGCCACTGCTGCTCCCCGGTGTCGCCGGGCGTGCCCGCGCGGCGGCGGGCCTCCCCGTCGTCGAGCGCGGTGAGCTTGCCGGCGACCCACCGCTGCCAGGCGGTGTCCCACTCCCCGGTCCCCGGGGCGGCGTCGAGCACCACGTCCACGAGGCCAAGCTCGAGGGCCTCCGCCGCCTTGGCACTGCGGCCCCGCAGGGAGTCGAACACGATGACGCGCAGCGCCGCGGCCGGGCCGATCAGGTGCGGGAGCAGGTGCACGCCGCCCCAGCCCGGGAAGAAGCCGAGCCGGCACTCGGGCAGTCCGAGCGGGCCGGTGCGCGGATGGGCCGCGCGGTAGTCCGTGTGCAGGGCGAGCTCGAGGCCCCCGCCCAGGGCCTGCCCCGTGAGCAGGGAGAACGTGGGCACGCCCGCGTCGGCCAGGACGCCGAAGGCCTCGTGGCCGAGCCCCACGTACCGGTCGGAGACGCCGGCGAGCTGGGCGTGGCGGATCTCCTTGAGGTTGGCCCCCGCGCCGAAGGACCGGGCGTTGCCGGTGACCACGATCGCCTCGACCGCCGACTGGTCGATCGACTGCAGGACGTCCCGGAGCTGTTCCAGCGCCTCGGAGCCCCAGATGATCAGCCCGCCCGGCGGGGTGGAGTCCAGCCGCACCAGGGCGACGGGGGCGGACCGGCCGGGCAGGACCAGCTGTTCGACGTCCACCGTGACGGTGGAGGGGAAGGACGGGGCGGACGCGGCGGGTGCCATGGGCGGACTCCTGACGAGTGGTGTGATCGCCACCACTCTGACTGATACTGAGTATCAGGTCAAGGAATTGAGTCTCAGTGTCGTCGTGCGGCGTCCGGCTCCCGGGGGTGCAGGCCGTAGTCTGGCCGGTGATGATCGACGTGCTGCCTCCAGAGACCGAACGCCTCGCGTTCCGCCGCTTCGACGCCGCGGACCTCGACCCCATGCACTCCTACCAGAGCCGTGAGGACTACGCGCAGTACGCGTGGCGGGGCCCGCGCACCCGCGAGGAGTGCGAGCGGACCCTGGCCGAGAACAGCGGCATGCGTCCCTGGGGCCGGGACGGCGACCACGTCCGCTTCGCCGTCTCCCCCCGGGGCTCGCGGGAGCTCGCGGGCGAGGTCGTGCTGACGCTGACGGACGCGGCGGCCGCGCAGGTCGAGATCGGCTGGGTGGTCCATCCCGGCCACGCGGGCCGCGGGATCGCCTCCGAGGCCGCCCGCGCCGCGATCGAGTTCGCGTTCGCCGAGCTGGGCGCGCACCGGGTCTGCGCGAGCCTGGACGCCCTCAACGTGAGCTCCGCCAGGGTCTGCGAGCGCATCGGCATGCGCCTGGAGGCGACCCTGCGCGAGAGCCACCACCAGCTGGGCGAGTGGCGCGACGAGCTGATCTACGCGATCCTCGCCGGCGAGGTGTGAGACCTCAGCGCAGGGCGTCCCGCACGGACGCCAGGATCTCCTCCGTGTCCGCGCCGGGGTCCAGGACGGTGACGACGACGGCGGGTCGTGCCCCGGCGGCGGACGGCCGCGCCGCGCCGTCCTCGTAGCCGGAGACGAGTGTGCGCGCGAGGCGCTCCAGCTGCCCCGCCAGCTCGGCCGAGGGGTCGGTGTCCGGGGCGCGCAGCCAGGCCCGCAGGGCGGCGTTGTGCACCGCCACCGCGGCGGCGGACAGCGCCGTGGCGAGCGTGGTCCGCCCCGGCGAGTCGGGCAGCGCGGAGCGCAGGTAGCGCTGCAGGACCCGCTCGTAGCGGTGGGACGTGATGAGCTCCCGGTCCCGCAGCTGCGGGACCTGGCGGAGCAGGGCGTTGCGGGCCAGGGCCCGCTCCCGGTGGTCGAGGTGGTGGCGGAAGACCAGCAGCACGCCGTCCCGCAGCGCGACGGCCGGGTCGGCGCCCGGCTCGTCGGCCGCCCGGGCCAGCTGCTGCTCGAGGCGCTCGAGGTTCGCGGCGTGGTCCGCGAAGACGATGTCCTCCTTGGACCCGTACTTGCGGAAGAACGTGGCCCGGCTGATGCCCGCGGCGAGCGCGAGCCGGTCCACGGTCGTGGCCTCCCAGCCCTGCTCCGCGAGCAGGCGGATCGAACCGGTGACGACGTCCGGGGCCGCCCGGGGGGTCTCGGTCATGGGTTCCTCCTCGCTGCGATCCTAGACCGGCGGCCTCCCACCTCCTGGCCGCAGCCCTCCGCACCGCCGCCCGCGGCGGGGGCCTCAGCCCGCGGCGCGGTCGGCGTTGGCGTGGATCGCGTCGCGGACGTACTGCGCCAGCCCGGGCTCCAGGTCCTCGTAGGTCTTCGTGAACCGCGGGTCCCCCACGTACATGTCCCCCAGCGCCCGGTGGAGTTCGGGCGAGAGGTCGTAGAAGCGCTCGTGGATCTGGCGCCGGGCGGCCTCCGCGGCGTCCATCGCCTCGGCCGAGTCGGCGGGCAGTCCGGCGCGCCGGGCCGCGGCGAACCGCTCGTTGATCGCCGAGGTCTCGGCGGCGATCCGCCGCCAGTCCTCCTGGTCGTACCCGGCCGCGCGGCGGCGGGACTGCTCCCACGCGTCGGTGCCGCCCCAGCGGCGCTCGGCCTCCGCCGCGTACTCGTCGCTGAAGCCGTCGCCGAAGAGCTCGCGGCGCTCCTCGGGGGTCAGGTCGATCCCGGTCATGTCCTTCTCCAGTGCTCGGTCGATCGCGGTGACGAGGTCGGCCAGCTCGGCCTGCCTCGCCAGGACGGAATCGCGCTGCCGGCGCAGGTGCGCCCGCACGGACCCGGGCTCCTCCGCGGTCAGCAGCTCCTCGATGCGCTCGAGGGGGAAGCCGAGCCGGCGGTAGACCACGACGTGCCGCAGCCGGAGCAGGTCGTCCTCGGTGTAGAGGCGGTACCCGCCCGCCGAGCGTTCGCTCGGGCGCAGCAGGCCGACGTCGTCGTAGTGGTGGAGCGTGCGCACGGTGACGCCGAAGCGCTCCGCGACCTGCCCCACGGTGAGCCGCTCGTCCGCCGCTGCCGGCCGCTGTCCGTCCATGCCCTCCATCCTGGGCCCTCCCGCCGCGTGAGGGTCAAGCCCGTCAGGGCCGGGCCCTGCGGCCGAGGACCAGCGCCCCGGCGGCGCACAGCACGGCGAGCACGGCGAAGGAGAGCGCCGACGAGGTCCCCCGCTGAGCAGGGAGCCCACGAGGGCGACGACCCACACGAGCACGAGCAGCCACAGCAGTCCGGCGGTGCGCCGGGGGTTCCGCACCGCGGTCAGCCCTCGAAGGGCAGGACGGGCAGGCCGGGGACGTCGACCCGGACGGCGAACAGGGAGCCGGCGGCGGGATCCTCGTCCGCGGCGAGGTCCTCCCGGGAGGTGGTGATGTAGAGGGTGCGCAGGTCCTCCCCGCCCAGGCAGCACGCGGTGGTCTGGCGGGCTCCGACCTCCACGACGGTGTCCAGGGCGCCGTCGGCCGTGTAGCGGTGCACCTGCCCGGCCCCGTGCAGGGCCACCCACACCGCGCCGTCGGCGTCGACGGTCAGTCCGTCGGGGTGGACGTCCCCCTCCGCGAGCTCGGGCACCACGAAGGTGCGGCGGCCGTGCAGCCCCGCGGTCTCCGACCAGTCGAGGACGTCGACCTTCCCGGTGGGCGTGTCGTTGTAGTAGGCCAGGGTGCCGTCCGGGGACCAGGCGATGCCGTTGGAGACGGTGACGCCCTCCAGGACCGGCTCCCACCGCAGGTCCGGGTCCACGCGGAAGAGCGTGGCCGCGCCCTCGGCCTGGTCCCAGGCCATGGAACCGACGTAGAAGGAGCCGTCCGGGCCGGCCCCGCCCTCGTTCATCCGGACCGCTCCGGGCTCCCAGAGCAGCTCGGCCGGGTGGACGGTCCCGTCCGGGTCCTCGAGGGCCACGCCCGTCTCGACGGCCAGCACCGCGCCCCCGGTCGCGCGCGGGCGCACGCAGGCCACGACGTCCCCGACGTGCTTGCGGAGCACCTCGCCGTCCGCGCCGAAGGACAGCACGTCCCCGGCGAGCATGTCGACCCACCGCAGTCCGCCCCAGGACTCCGACCAGCACGGTCCCTCGCCGTGGTAGGTGACGGAGTCGGTGATCCGTTCGGCGCTCAGCCGCCGCACCGCCATCTCAGCGTCCCGTCCCGTGTGCAGCAGGCCCGTTCTCGAGCTGGACGAGGGCGTAGATCGCCGCCTCCTCGTCGATCCGGCGGAGCAGACTCCCGCCGAACAGGGTGCCGTTGGCGTTGAGGTCCTCCGGCTCGACCCACGGGCGGGTGCGGAAGGAGATGTCCTGGGTCGTCATGCCCCCACGATAGTCAGGGCCGGCGTCCCGTGCGCCGCCGGCTACAGCTCGACGGTTCCGCGGACCACCGGGCTCACGTGCCCGCCGACCCAGACCGTCTCCGCGTCCCGCTCCACCACCACGCGCCCGGTGCGCCCGAGCACCGTGCCCTGGGCGGCGACGTAGCGGTCCGGGGCCCACCCGTTGTCGGTCAGCCACCGGGCCAGGCCGGCGTTGAGGCTGCCCGTGACCGGGTCCTCCACGACCCAGTCGCCCACGAACGCCCGCACCTCCACCGCGCACTCCGCGCCCTCGGGATGGGGCCCGACCACGCCGAGCTTGAGCCCCGCCATGGCGGACCAGTCCGCGCGGATCCCCAGGACGGTCCCGGCGTCGGCCACGCGCACGCCGATCCAGCCGGGACCGTTGTCGACCCAGGAGACGTCGAGCATCGCGGACGGGTCCAGCCGCAGGGACCGTGCCACCCGGTCCAGCAGCCCCGGCTCCGCCACGGGCTCGTAGCGCAGCAGGGGCGGGGCGGCGAACGAGAGCCGGTCCCCTCGGCGCCGGACGGTCACCAGCCCCACCCCGCACTCCTGGACGACGTCCTCGCCCGCGGCCTCCCCGCCGAGGGCGAGCCAGGCGGACGCCGTCCCGAGCGTGGGGTGCCCCGCGAACGGCAGCTCCCCGCCGGGGGTGAAAATCCGCACCCGGTAGTCGGCGCCCGGGACCGTGGGCTCGAGCAGGAACGTGGTCTCGGACAGGTTGGTCCAGCGGGCGAAGCGCGCCATCGTGTCCTCGCCGAGGGCGTCGGCCCCGTGCACGACGGCGAGCGGGTTGCCGCCCAGCGGCGCCGCCGAGAAGACGTCCACCCAGCTGATCGCGTGGCTCGTCACGGTCTCAGAGCACCGGCCCGCGCGCGTTCCTGCGGGCGGTCCGGGCCCGCCCCGCCCGCCGGCCGCCCCTGCCGGCGGTCCTGCCGGCGGTCTCGCCGCGGGCCGCCGCCCGGTTCCCCCGGAGCCTCCGCACCACCATGCCGACCAGGACGGAGCCCACGGTGCTCAGCACCAGGGGCAGCACCGCGCTGCGCTGCTCGCTGTTGTCGTACATGGCCGGGCCTCCTGCCGGAAGGCGACGCGGGGCGTCGTCGGGTTCGGTGCCAGGAATCCTACGCACCCTCCGGCGCCTCCGGCCACACCCCGGAGCTGCCCCGGCGGTGGCTGCCGACCAGGTGGGTGTCGACGATCCCGACCGCCTCCATGAGCGCGTGCATCGTGGTCGGTCCCACGAAGCGGAAGCCGCGCCCCCGCAGTGCCCGGGACAGGGCCTCGGACTCCGGGGAGCGGGTCGGGACCTCGTCCGCCGTGCGCGGGCGGGGGGTCCGCGCCGGGCGGAACGACCACACGAGCTCGACCAGCCCGCCCTCGCCGCGCAGGGCCACGGTGGCGCGGGCGTTGCCGACGGCGGCCTCGATCTTGCCCCGGTGGCGCACGATCCCGGCGTCGCCCAGCAGTCGGTCGACGTCGTCCGGGCCGAAGCCGGAGACCGTGTCCGGGTCGAAGTCCGCGAAGGCCGCCCGGAAGGCGGGCCGCTTGCGCAGGATCGTGGCCCAGGACAGTCCGGCCTGGAAGCCCTCGAGGCAGATCCGCTCGTAGAGCCCCCGCTCGTCCCGCACGGGCACGCCCCACTCGGTGTCGTAGTACGCGCGCAGGAGCGGGTCCGTGGCCGCCCAGGCGGGGCGGGCGAGCCCGTCCTCGCCGAGGACGAGGCCGGTCGCGGGATCGGGCAGGGAGCTCATGCCGAGCATCGAACCACACCGGAGGGCTCCGGCACACCCCTGAGAAGTACCCCCTGGGGTATATGATGGCGGTCATGTACCCGACGAACTCCACCGTGGACCGGCGCGCCCTCCAGCGGAGAGTCGTCCGCGTCCTGGCCCTCGGCCAGGTCCTCGGCGGGCTCGGCGTCGGCGCCACCCTGGCCCTCGGCGCCCTCCTCGTCACCGAGGTCTCCGGCTCCTCGGCCTGGTCGGGCATGGCCGCGACCATGAACACCCTCGGCGCGGCCCTGCTCGCCGTCCCCCTCGCCCGGCTCGCCCAGGCCCGCGGCCGGCGGATCTCGCTGAGCACCGGGGCGTTCACCGCCATGGCGGGCGCGTCGATCACGATCGGCGCCGCCGTCCTCGCGAGCTTCCCCGTCCTGCTGGCGGGCCTGGCGCTGCTCGGCGCCGGCTCGGCGCTCAACCTCCAGTCCCGGTTCGCGGCGACCGACCTCGCCGCCGACGACACCCGCGCCCGGGACCTGTCCCTGGTGGTCTGGTCCACGACGATCGGCGCGGTGCTCGGCCCCAACCTCTTCGAGCCGGGTGAGCGCATCGGGCGGGCCCTGGGCCTGCCGGAGCTCACGGGCGGGTTCGTCATCGCCCTCGTGGCGCAGGCCTTCGGGGCCCTGGTCTACCTCACGGCGCTGCGGCCGGACCCCCTGCTGCTGGCGGTGGCCGACGGCGAGGCCGCGGGGAGGGACAAGCCCTCCCCCGCGGGCGGGCTGGCGGCGCTGCGGTCCTCGTCGCCCGCCCGCCGTGCCGTGCTCACCGTGGCGCTGAGCCACGCCGTCATGGTGGCGCTGATGTCCATGACGCCCGTGCACCTGACCCTGCACGGCGCGTCGCTGAGCGTCGTGGGCCTGACCATCAGCCTGCACGTGGCCGGGATGTACGCCCTCGCCCCCGTGTTCGGCTGGCTCGCGGACCGGGCCGGCCGCCGCTCCACCGTCCTGCTCGGCCAGGCCCTGTTCGTGGCGGCCCTCGTCCTGTCCTGGCTCGGCTCGACGTCCCCGGTGCTGGTGACGGTCGGCCTGGTCCTGCTCGGTCTCGGCTGGTCCGCCTCCACGGTCGCGGGCTCCACGCTCGTGGCCGAGGCCGTCGCGCCGGCCGAGCGGCCGAAGCTGCAGGGCGTCTCGGACCTGTTCATGAACCTCGCCGGCGCGACCGGCGGCGCGCTCGCGGGACCGGTGCTGGCACTGATCGGCTTCGACGGGCTCAGCGCGGCCCTGCTCGTCCTCGTGACGGTCGTGGTGGTCTCACACGGTGGACGGGCCCAGCGGGATGCGGGCGCCGACGCGCCAGCCGCCGTCCGCCGGTCCCGCCGCTAGCTCCCCGCCGAGCAGCTGGACGCGCTCGCGCAGCCCGAGCAGCCCGTACCCCGAGGCCGGGAGGCCGGGCCCGGAGCCCGGACCTGCGGCGTTGTGCACCTCGATCACGACGTCGACCTCCTCGACCTGCACGGCCAGCACGCAGCTCGTCCGGGCGGGCGCGTGCTTCATGATGTTCGTCGACCCCTCCTGGAGGACCCGCTGGACCGTGGGCCGCACCCCTTCCGGGATCCTCGCGAGGTCGCCCCGCACCCGGGTGTCCGTGCGGAAGCCGACCTCCCGCAGCGCGGCCGCGACCTCGTCGAGGCCCCGGCCCGTGTCGACGGCCGCGGCGGCGCTGGAGTCCTGTGCGAGCCCGGCGCCCGGCTCGACGCGCATGATCCCCAGCAGCCGGCGCAGGTCCTTGAGGGCCGCGCGGGAGGAGTCACCCACGACGTCCAGGGCCTCCTTCATGGTCTCCGGGTCCCGCGAGTAGGCCCCTGAGCGCGCTTGCATGGCGATGAGCGTGAGGTCGTGGGCGACGATGTCGTGCAGCTCCCGGGCCAGCTCGAGGCGCTGCTGCTCGAGGGCGTGCGCCGTGCGCTCCTGGCCCGCGGCGATCTCGACGCGGTCCAGCTCCTGCTGCGCGCTCAGGGCCCGCAGGACGAGACCGGGCAGGAGGAGGACCAGGGTCAGCGGCACGTAGCTCCAGAGGAACTGCGGGCCCACGACCGAGACGTTGACGGCCCACGAGATCTGCCACACGAGGAAGGCTCCGACGGCCGCGGCGAGTCCGGGCAGGGCCGCTCCGTACGCGGTGAAGGCCAGGACCAGCGGGATCACGACCATGTAGCTGCCCGGGTTGGTCTGGGGGTGGAGCAGGACCAGCAGCGCGGCGAGCGGCAGCCACGTCCAGCTGGAGCGCAGCGCCAGGACGGCGACCGTGGCGGCCTCCAGGACCACGAGCAGCAGCTCGTAGTCCCGGTCCCCGAACCCCAGACCCGGGCCGGTCAGCACGAGCCGGACGGCGTCCAGGGCGCTCACCGTGATGAACAGCAGCAGGGCCACCCGCACCCACCGGTGCAGGGGGCGGGCCCG
Source organism: Kocuria himachalensis (assembly GCF_054784195.1). NCBI lineage: Bacteria > Bacillati > Actinomycetota > Actinomycetes > Micrococcales > Micrococcaceae > Kocuria > Kocuria himachalensis. The sequence goes on along the minus strand of NZ_BAAGPL010000003.1, from coordinate 229,856 downwards.
CGCGATCCCCTGCGGCAGGAGCGTGCCCAGGCCGGGCCGGCGGTCCTGCTGCGCTGCGCGGCGTGCCATGCGGTCCTTCCGGTGCGGTGGCCCGGTGCTTCGGTCCACCTCGGAGGATAGCCGCGGGCGCCGGGCCCGTCCGGGAGCGCGCCGGGTCAGCACCAGCGCAGGAAGAGGAACGAGCACCCGCGGCTCGTGTGCCCGTCCGGGCTGTCGGTGCCGGGGTCGACCTTCAGGACCGGCGCCAGGGCGACCGGCGACGCCTGGGCCGCGGCGGGGGGAACACCGCCGGCGGTCAGCAGCACGGCGGCGAGCAGCGAGGCGGCGGAGAGCGTCTTCACGGGGGGTCCTTCCGGCAGGGCGCCGCACCCGATCGGTGTGCGGTCGTGAACCATGGTCGCCGAGGGCAGGGGCCCGCGGGGTCATCCGGGAGGATGGTCGCGGGTCATTCCTTGGGCGGAGGCGTGCGCCGCGCGGCCCCGTCCCGCCGGCGCCGTGGCCGCTCTCCGCTACGGTGAGAGCCATGAACGAGCACGCGCCGGTGGCGAGCCCCGTCAAGGTCCTGATCGTCGACGACCAGCAGCTCATGCTCCGGGCCCTGCGCGTGTTCATCGACGCGGAGGCGGATCTCGTGGTCGTGGGCGAGGCCCGCAACGGCCGGGCTGCGGTCGAGCAGTGCCGCGCCCTGCGCCCGGACGTGGTGGTCATGGACCTGCAGATGCCGGTCCTCGACGGCATCGAGGCCACCCGTGCGATCACGCACGAGCACCCGGAGGTGAAGGTGCTGGCCGTGACCACGTTCCACTCGGAGGACTGGGTGATCCCCGCGCTCCGGGCCGGGGCGAGCGGCTACGTGGTCAAGGACTCCGAGCCCCACGAGATCGTGGGCGCCGTGCGCAGCGTGCTGGCCGGGGAGGCCGCGATCTCCCGGCGGGTGGCCGCGACCCTCGTCCGCAGCGTCGTCGCGGACCCGGAGCCGACGGGGCCGCGGCCGGAGGACGTCGCCGCGGTGGAGGGACTCTCGGCGCGGGAGCGCGAGGTCGTGGCCCTGCTCTGCGAGGGCCTCAGCAACCGCGAGATCGCCGCCGCGCTCTTCGTGTCCGAGCCGACCGTCAAGTCCCACCTCAGCCACATCCTCACGAAGATGGAGGTGCGGGACCGGGTGCAGGTCGTGATCAAGGCCTACCGCACCGGGCTGGTGACGATCCCGTCGTCCTGAGCCGTCCGCGGGTCCGCGCCGCCGGGGAGGGTCAGCACCGCGTCCGGCGCCAGCTGCGCGGGCGGGCGGTGGGCCACCACCAGGACCGCGCGCCGCGCCGCCCACTCCGTGAGCTCCTCGCAGAGCACCGTCGTGGACGCGCCGTCCAGTCCGTTGAACGGCTCGTCCAGGACGACGACGTCGAAGTCGCCGCTGGTGCACACGATCGTCCACAGCTTGCGCCGATTGCCCGTGGACAGGTGCTCGGCGGCCTCGTCCAGCCACGGTCCGAGCCCGTGGCGCGCCGCGCGGCGCAGCCCCTCCTGCGGGTCGGCGCCGCACCAGCCGCTCGCGAACACCACGTGGTCCCGTGCGGTCATCGTGGGGTAGAGCGCCGGTTCGGTGCGGCAGATCCGGCGCACCCGGGAGGCCTCCGGCGAGCGTGCGTCCACGCCCGCGAGCGTGACCGTGCCCGCGGTCTGCGGCAGGTGCCCGCTGAGGACCTCGACGAGCGTCGACTTGCCGGAGCCGTTGGGGCCCTGCAGGAGCGTCAGCCCGGGGGCCTCGATCTGCAGCGTGAGCCCCCGGTGGAGGGGGCGCCCGGCGTCGAAGCCGGCGCTCACCGCCTCGACGTGGATCAGCGGTGGGTGAGGGAGCGGTGCAGGCATGTGAGGGCACCTCCGGCGAGGGTCAGGGCGAGCAGGGGGACGATCCACGGGTCGGTGGCGGGGAAGGTCAGCGGGACGGCCACGGGCGCGGCGGCGAGGACGACGGTGAGGACACCCGTGAGCGGGCTGTCCGCGCCCGTCCCCTCGACCGTGCGCGGTGGCGGCAGCAGGTGCTCCGCGACGGTCGCGGCCCACACCGCGCCCAGCACCACGGCCGCGGGCGCCGCGGACAGGGTCCCCGTCAGCACCCCGGCGGCGACGACGAGCAGCAGGGCCGGCAGCAGCAGCGGCAGGGTGAGCGCGGTGAGGTGCCCCAGCGCCACGGAGGAGCGGGCCGCCCCGGACTCCACGGCGGTGCGCAGGTGGCGGCCGTAGCGGAAGGCGCCGATGTCCGAGCTCACGAGCTCCGCGAGCGCGAGGCCCGTCATGAGGGCGACGAAGCCCAGGGTGGGCCGCAGCGCCGCCTCCCACGTCGCGTCCGACACGGCGGGCAGCGGCGGCATCCGCAGGCCGGCGGAGGTCGCACCGAGCAGCGCCGCGGTCGCGGCGGCGACCGCGACGGTGATCCGCTGCTGGGCCCGCAGGCGCCACCCGTGCGCCCGCTGGACGCCCAGCACGCGGGCGAACTGCAGGACCGCGGGACCGCTCAGGCGCGGCCGGCGCACCAGGGGCGCGGCCCGCCGGGCCGGGAAGGACACCGCCGCGAGGGCGCGGCGGCCGGCGACGGCACCGACCGCACCGACGCCCGCGACCGCCGTGAGGCCGGCGAGGAGGACGGGTTCCGGCAGCCCCGGCGCGGGACCGGTCGCCGCACCGGCCACCGGGCCGAGGGCACCGGGGACGAGGGGGGTGAGCAGCAGCACCGCCCCGTGCGCCCCGGCCCCGGCCAGGACGGACGCCGCCGCGAGCACCGTGGGGAAGTGCCGGCGCCCGTTCTCGGGGCGGGCGGCGGAGCGCAGGGCGCCGGCGGCCGTCAGCGCGCCGAAGGCCACGGGCGTCCCCAGCAGCAGCACCGTCCCCGCGGCGCCGGGCCCGTGCCCGGCCAGGACGGACCCGGCGAGCACCCCCAGGCCCGCGGCGCCCCACACGGCGCTCGCCACGGCCACGCGCGGGAGGGCGTGGACGACGAACACGTCCGCGGCCCGGACGTCGAGACCCACGAAGAAGTCCCGCTGCGGGTGGTCGCTGACGCAGCTGCGGAACCGGCCGAGGGTCTCGCCCGCGAGGGCGCCGAGCCCGGCGTAGGCGCAGAGCAGCACGAAGAGCCCGACCACGCCCGCGCCCGGCGCCAGCACCGCGGCCGCGCGCGCCGCGACGATCCCGGCCGCGAGGGCCAGGAGGACGGCCCCTGCCGCGGCTCCGACCAGGATGCGGCGGGCCGTGTCCACCGGCACGGACGTGCCCAGCGCCTGCAGCAGGTCCGCGATCCGCAGGTCCGCCAGGAGCCGGAGACGGCGGCGGGCCGGCGGGGCGGGCGTCCGCCGCCGCACCGGGCCGGTCGACCCGCTCGCCGGGCGCACGGTCGCGCTGGTCGTCACGAGAGCCTGCTGCGCGTCTCGGACCGCTCCCGCCGGAGCCCGAGGGCGTTGAACAGGAGCACGACCGTGCCCGCGAGCGAGGCGACGACTCCCATCGTGCACAGCCAGCCCACGGGGAACCCGCTCAGCCGCTCGTCGAGGAAGGTCGCGTGGGCCGTCATGGCCAGGAACAGCAGCACGGCCGGCGCCACGGAGCGCGGCCGGGACAGCGGGGTCGCGGCGGCCACGAGCGGCAGGAGCACGCCCGCGACAGCCAGCGCCCCCACGAGGAGGGACCACAGCCCGACCGGGACGGTGCTGGTGCCCCGGCCCTGGAGGAGGATCGCGGTCAGGGCGGCGGCGCCCAGGACGGCCACGGTGACGAGGACCAGTCGGACGTGGTTCTGGGTGAGGGTCGGCACGGCGGGCACTCCTGGTGGTCGAGGGCTGATGAGGGGTTGAGGCGGGGCTGACGGTGGGCTCGGGGGCGGCGGGAACCGTGGCGGGGTCAGACCATGGCGACGAGCGCGGCGGTCGCGACGGCGACGACGACCACGAGCACCTGCCGGCCGGCGCTGCAGGACCTCCACCGGCGGCGGTAGAGCAGCGCCGCGGCGAGGGCGAAGGCCAGCACCGCGGCGGCCTCCGCGGGCCCCTCCGCCATCCGGCCGGTGGCCAGGGCCCAGCCCTGGGACAGGACCGTGAGGCCGCCGGCCACCAGCGTGTAGAGCCCGATCCGCTGCCCGCCGCCGAGCGGCAGGCCCTGCGGGAGGAGTCTGCTCTCGAGGAGCCCGGCGAACCAGAGGTACAGGGCGAGGACCACGGCGAAGACCAGGACGCCGACGAGCACGGCGACGTTGACGGAGAGCCCGATCAGGGAGGGGTCGACCCCCTGCAGCTCGTCGGTCACGGCCGTCGCGGCCTGGTCGTGCATCTGGTCGGTGGTCGCCGGCAGCCGCAGCAGCAGCAGCCCGAGCCCCATCGCCCAGAGGACCGTCCGGACGAGCCGGGTGGTCGCCGGCAGCGGACGGGGGGTGGAGGCTCCGGCGCCGGGGTGGGCGGAGACGTGGAGGGTGGACATCGGGGTCCTTCCGGTAGCGGGGGGAACGGCGGTGCTCACCGCCGGGCGATGAGCGCCGCCTCGATCCCCGCGGCGGCGAACAGGAGGGCGACGGCGAGGGCGAGGACGCCGAGGGAGGCCGGCAGCGCCGTGAGGTAGCTGTGCACCAGGCCGTGCCGGCGGGCGGTCAGGGCGGTGGTGAGCGGGAGCAGCCCTGCGGTCGCTGCCACGAGGCAGCCGAGGAACTCGAGTCCCGCGTACCACCCGGCCGCACCGACGAGCGCGGCGGCGCCGACGTTGAGCACGCCGATCTTCGCCGTGGCCCCCACGTAGACCGACAGCAGCGCCAGGGACGTGCCCGTGAGCAGGCCGCCGGTGAGCACGCCGCTGTAGAGCAGGGCGGCGGCGCCGAGGTTGCGGATCACGATGGAGCCGAAGGAGCCGTCGTGGTCCTGACCGGCGCCGGCGGTGTCCTGCAGGGTCGCGGGGACTCGGGAGATGCTCTCGTACCCCACCAGGAACCCCGCCACGAAGAGCGCCGTGGCGGCTGCCGCCGCCCACCCGAGGGCTCGGCGCGCGGCACGGTCGTCGCGGGCAGGGGTGCGGAGGTCCGTCGGCACGGTCTTCATGGCGGGGGTCCCGGCAGGGTCAGCGGCGGGGGCGGCGGCTCAGGCGATGGCCAGGTTGCGGGCCTTCTTGGACAGGTACCAGCGGATGGTGCCGACGATCGCGCCGCCGATGCCGAAGCCGAACATCGCGGCCACGAGGGTCAGCGCCCAGCCGCCGGCCTCGACCGCGGCCACGATCTGGCTCGCGGACGCGGCGGAGATGCCGAGGGAGCCGGCGACCCAGGCGATGCCGACACCGCCGAGGACGAGGCCGAGGACGGCGATGGAGGCGGCGGCCGAGACGGGCAGGACCGTGCGGACGGAGGGGGTGTGGGGGGTGGTCATGAAGAGCTCCTCTGTTCCCGAGGTTTCTGTGGGGGGTGCATCATCCGGTGGGTTCCCCGGGTGATGGCTCAGAATCTACGAGAGCCGGGAGGCCGCGGCCATCGGCCGAAGGAATGGTTCCGGACCGGCCGAAGGACGCCGCCGGCCGGTCCGGAAGGAGGTCACTGCAGCACCGGCAGCTGGAGCGGGTAGCGGTACACCTCGCCCTTGTTGGCCTTGAGCACGGCCAGGACGTGGCAGACCACGAGCAGCACCGCGGCGAGGATCCACAGCACGACCGCCACGGGGATCAGGATCACGGTGAACAGGCACACCCACGCCGCCACGTTGAGCAGCCACATGGACAGGTTGAAGTTGAACGACCCGGCGGAGGTGGCCCGCAGGAAGGGGTTCCGGTCCTTGTACACGAGCCACACGACGAGGGGACCCACGAAGCCGAGCCACCCGACGGAGACCAGCGCGCCGATCAGGCCGGACAGGTGGGTGAGGACCGCGATGGTGCGGTCGTCCCCCTGCGCCCGGTACTGCGGACGGGGTGCTGACGGTGGAAGGTAGGACATCGGGTTCTCCTGGTGGGCAGAGACGGAACCGGTCGCGGCACCCGGTGCCGCGGACGCCGGACCGGCGCGGTGCTGCCAGCGTATCGGGACCGGGCCCGCGCCCGGTATGGGGGATGACCGCACTCCACGGCGGCGGTTCCCCGCCGTCACGCCCTGCGGGGGCGCCGCCCCGCACCCTGGTCTACGATTCTCTGCAGACCGTTCCCGGCCCGCCTCCTGACGGGCCTCTTCCCGAGGGAGGCCCGTGGCCCCGCAGCTGCGCCCCAACAGGTACGCCTACCGGGCCATCGTGCTCGCCGGTCTCGCCGCGGTGAAGCTCTTCCGCGTGCCCCTGCTGGCCACGGGCGAGGAGCACCTGCCCACCGACCAGGTGGTGCACGGTCTGCACCGGGAGATCCGCCCGGGCAAGGGCGCCGTCGTGGCGGTGACCCACTTCGGCTACCTCGACTTCGTCTTCGCGCAGCTGGTGGTCTGGTGCCGGCTGCGGGCCCACTCCCGCTTCCTCATCACCCGCAAGCACACCGGCAGCGCCCTCGTCACGGCGGTGTGCCGGCTGTGCGACCACGTCGTCGTCGACCGCGCCGACGGCGCCCCCGCCTACGCCGAGGCCGTGGCGAAGCTGGCCCGCGGCGAGTTCCTCGCGGTGTTCCCGGAGGGCGGGGTCAGCCGCAGCTGGACCGTGCGCCCGCTGCGCACCGGCGCCGTGCGGATGGCCGCCGAGACCGGCGCCCCCGTCATCCCGGTCTCCGTGTGGGGCGGCCACCGGATGCTCACCCGGGGGCGCGGCGGGATCCGGCTGCGCGACGCGTGGCGCACGCCGGTGCGCGTCCACGTCGGCCCGGTGCTGCAGGTGGAGCCCGACGAGGACGTCCGCGCCGCGAGCGCCCGGCTGCGCGCGGCCCTGCAGGACGGGATCGACCGGTGCATCGAGAGCTACCCCGTCACCCCGGAGCCCGGCGCGTGGTGGATGCCGGCGCACCTGGGCGGCAGCGCGATCACGGTCCAGGAGCAGATCGACTCCGACGCCCGGGAGCGGGAGGCCTACAAGCGGACCGGCTGAGCCCGGCGGGTGCGCAGGGCCGCCCACCGACTCACCGGAATCCGGCGCGCAGCACCAGCTCGAGCTCGAACCGGCTCTTGGGGTCGTTGAGCCGGTCCCCGAAGACCTCCCGGAGCTGGTTCACCCGGTAGCCCACCGTCTGCTCGTGGATGTTCAGCTCCGCGGCCATCGCGGCGCGCTGCCCGTGGTGCTCGAGCCAGCACAGCAGGGTCGCGGCCAGCCGCTCCCGCTGACCGGCCTTCAGGTCCTCCAGCGGGGCGAGGCACTGCGCGGCGAGGTCCTCGACCACGCTGCGCTCGCTGTGCAGGACGAGCTCCATGAGGTGCTCCGAGACCCACAGCGGACCGGGGTCGGCCGGTTCCTCCCTCTGCAGCAGGTCCCGGGTCAGCACGGCCAGGCGCAGGGAGTCGGGGGCCGCGTACCAGGGCCGGCCCGGGCCGATCACGGCGCCCCGCCCGGTGAGCGCGCGCTCCAGTTCCCGGCGGCCGGTCGGCGAGGAGGGCTCGGGGACCACCGCCACGACGTCGCCCGGGCGGGAGGTGAGCAGCGCCCGCTCCCCGAGGCGCGAGCGCAGGCCCACCCGCCGGTCGGCGGCCAGCGTCACCACGACCACCCGGTCGGGCACCGGCCACCCCGCGGCGGCGGCGGCGGTGCGCACCGCGTCCTCCGCCACGTGGCCGCGGACGAGCATGTCCGCGAGCACGTCCAGCAGACGGTCCTGCTCCCCCGCGCGCTCGGACTGCTCCATGGCATAGCCCTCGGCGCTGGCCGCGGAGAGCTCCTCGATGTAGGCGAACACGGACTCCGCGAGGCCGATGAGCACGGACGCCTCGAACCCCGCGTCCATGGCCACGCGGGAGAGCGAGCGCAGCGTGGTGCGCGCCCCGGAGCGGTAGGCCGCGAAGAGGGCGTCCATCGGACGCCCCTCCCGCACCTCGCCGCGGCCGAGCCCCTCGTAGACCCGCCGGTCGTCGCCCATCAGCGCCGGCTGCTGGGTGCCGGGCAGCTGCAGGAACCGGTTCAGGGCCACCTCGACCCCGCGCCGGATGCTGTCGCCGAACAGGCCCTCCAGCGGCCGGGCGTAGACCGGGACGTCGAGCCGCACGGCGTCCAGCAGCTCCTCGGTCACCGCGGGCAGGTGCGGGACGAGGAGGGGGGTGAGCGCCGGCGGCAACGACGTCCACGGCAGCTCCCGGTCCGCCCGCCCCGCCGTCCGCGCGTGCTCCGTCGTGTGGTCCACGCGCTCCACGATCCCCCGCTTTCATTCCGACACCACAATTTCTCTGCTGAAAGAGTACGCGACGGGACGAGAACCACGGCCCGATTTGGGGCACAGTTATTAGGTGCCCCAAATGCGACTGTTCACCTGCCTGGCTTCGGCCTTCACCACACCCCGCTCCCCCGAGGACTTCCTGCGGCTCATCGACCCCCTGGCCAGCGCCCGCCAGCTGCGCGGCCTGGTGACCTCCGTGGTGCCCGAGACCGCGGACTCGGTGACGATCCGCTTCCGTCCCGGCCGCGGCTGGAACGCGCACGAGGCCGGCCAGTGGGCCCGCATCGGCGTGGAGATCGACGGCGTGCGGCACTGGCGCTCCTACTCCCTCAGCACGGGTGCCGGCCAGGACCCGGCCATCACGGTGACGGCGATGGGCAAGGTCTCCACCGCCCTCGTCCGGGGCACCCGGCCCGGCGACGTCCTGTTCCTCGCCCCGCCCGAGGGCGACTTCGTCCTCCCCGAGAGCCCGCGCCCGCTGCTGATGCTCACCGCCGGCAGCGGCCTGACGCCGGTCATGTCCATGATCCGCACCCTCGTCCCCCGCCGCGCGGACGCCGATCTGGTGCTCGTGCACTCCTCGCGCTCCCCGGAGGAGTCCCTGTTCCGGGAGGAGCTGCTGGAGCTCACCGACCAGTTCCCCGGCTTCCGCCTCGTCCAGTGGTTCACCGGCGAGCGCGGCTGCCGTCTCGACCTCACGGCCACCGCCGACCTCGACGCCGCGTGCCCCGACTGGCGCGACCGCGCCGCCTACGCGTGCGGCCCCGCCGACTTCCTCGACGCCGCCGAAGCCCTCTGGCAGCAGGAGGAGGGCGAGCTGCGGGTCGAGCGCTTCGCCGCCGTGGTCGCCCCCGGCTCCGGCGGGGAGGGCGGGCGCGTGACGTTCGAGAAGTCCGACACGGAGGTCGAGGCCGACAGCGGCACCACACTCCTCGCCGCCGGGGAGGAGGCCGGCCTGATGATGCGCAGCGGCTGCCGCATGGGCATCTGCCACGCGTGCGTGACCCCGCTGCTCTCCGGGCAGGTCCGGGACACCCGCACCGGCGAGGTCCACGGCGAGCCCGGCCACCTCGTCCAGACCTGCGTGTCCACGGCCGCCGGTCCCGTCAGCCTCGACGCCTGACCCGAGACCCCCAGCACTTGTCCCCCGACCCCGTTCCCGAAGGACAGACACCATGACGATCGTCACCCCGTTCCTGCTCGACTCCGGCCGACCCGCCGAGTCGACCAAGCCCTCCGCCGCCGCCCACCTCTCCGACGAGCAGGTCGAGGAGCTGGGCCGCGAGCTCGACGCGCTCCGCGAGTCCGTGATCGCCACCCGCGGGGCCAAGGACGCGGCCTACATCCGCCGCGTCATCGCCACGCAGCGCTCCCTCGAGCTGGCCGGGCGCGCCACGCTGCTGCTCGCCAAGCACAAGCCCGCCTGGTTCGCCGGCACCGGCATGCTGACCGTCGCCAAGATCCTGGAGAACATGGAGATCGGCCACAACGTGCTGCACGGGCAGTGGGACTGGATGCGCGACCCCGACATCCACTCCACCACCTGGGAGTGGGACTTCGTGACCCCGTCCAAGGCCTGGCAGCACACCCACAACGACCTGCACCACACCTGGACCAACGTGGTCGGCAAGGACCGGGACGTCGGGTACACGATCCTGCGCATGGACGAGGACCAGGAGTGGACGCCCCGGAACCTCGGCAACCCGATCTACAACGCGCTGCTGGCCCCGGTCTTCGAGTGGGGGATCGCGATCTACGACCTCGAGCTCGACGAGTACCGCGAGGGCCGCAAGCCGAAGGCGGAGCTCATGCGCGGGGTGAAGGCCCTGGGCGCCAAGTTCCTGAAGCAGGCCGCCAAGGACTACGTGGCCACCCCCGTCGCCGCGACGCTGACCGGCTCCGGGAAGCAGGCCCTGGCCGCGACCCTCACCGCCAACGCCGCCCGGAACATCTGGGCGCACGCCGTGATCTTCTGCGGCCACTTCCCCGCCGGCGCGGACACGTTCACCGAGGCGCAGATCGAGGGCGAGACCCGCGGCGACTGGTACGTGCGGCAGATGATCGGCTCGGCCAACATCTCCGGGTCGAAGCTGATGCACCTCATGACCGGCAACCTGTCCTTCCAGATCGAGCACCACCTGTTCCCGGACCTGCCCTCGAACCGCTACGCCGAGGTCGCCGTCAAGGTGCGCGAGATCTGCGAGCGCTACGAGCTGCCCTACACCACCGGGCCGCTGCCGAAGCAGGTCGCCTCGGCGTGGGCGAAGGTGTTCCGCCTGGCCCTGCCCTGATCCGTCCCCGCACGACGACCGGCGGAACGGCCGCGATGCTCCGGCACGCGGCCGTTCCGCATGCCGGAGCCCAGGCGGGGCCCGGCCGGGTGCCTGTCGGGCGGCGTTGGTAGGCTCGCGGGACCCGCACGAAAGGCAGGCCATGAGCTCTCCCCAGCGCGTCCTCATCACCGGTGCCACCGGTTACATCGGAGGGCGCCTGGCGCCCAGGATGCTGGAGGCCGGGCACACCGTGCGCGTCGCCGTCCGGTCCCCCGGCAAGCTGCACGCCGTGCCGTGGCGGGACCGGGTGGAGGTCGCAGAGACGGACCTCAACGACCTCGACGGGATGACCGCCGCGTGCCAGGACGTGCACACCCTGTACTACCTGGTGCACTCCATGGGCGCTTCCCAGCAGTTCGAGGAGGAGGAGGCCGAGATGGCCCGGACCGTCGCCCGGGCCGCGGAGCGGGCCGGGGTGCGGCGCATCGTCTACCTCTCGGGCCTGCACCCCCAGGGCGTGGAGCTGTCCCAGCACATGCGCTCCCGGGTCCGGGTGGGCGAGATCCTGCTCGAGAGTCCCGTCCCGGCGGTCGTCTTCCAGGCCGGTGTGGTCATCGGCTCCGGCTCGGCGTCCTTCGAGATGATCCGCCACCTCGGCGACACCCTGCCGGTCATGCCGGCGCCGTCCTGGGTGACGAACAGCATCGAGCCCATCGCCGTCCGCGACGTGCTGTACTACCTGATCCATGCGATGGACCTGCCGGAGGACCTCAACCGCACCTTCGACATCGGCTCCCGCGACGTCATGACCTACGCGGACGCCATGCGCCGCTACGCCCGGGTCGCCGGGCTGCGCCGGCGGGTGGTCTTCCACCTCCCCCTCCCCGCGCCCCGGCTGTCCGGGTTCTGGGTGGGCATGGTCACCCCGATCCCCCTGGGCCTGGCCGTGCCGCTCGTGCAGTCGCTGCAGCACGACGCCGTGGCGGGCGAGCACGACATCGACGACCACATCCCGCCGCCCCCCGAGGGACTGGCCGGCTACCGCCGTGCGGTGGCGCTCGCGCTGAAGAAGATCGAGGACAACTCCGTGGAGACCACGTGGGACGTCCACTACAGCTCCTCCGAGGCCGCCGCCGACCCGCTGCCCTCGGACCCGGACTGGGCGGGGCGCACGGTGTTCGTGGACGAGCGCAGCCGCACGGGCCCGGCGCGGCCCGAGCAGGTGTGGCGGGTCATCGAGTCCATCGGCGGGCGCAACGGCTGGTACTCGCTGCCCCTGGCCTGGCAGGTCCGCGGGGTCATGGACAAGCTCGTGGGCGGGGCCGGCCTGAACCGCGGCCGCCGCGACGCCACGGACCTGCAGGTGGGCGAGTACGTGGACTGGTGGCGCGTCGAGGCCATGGAGGAGGGGCACAAGCTGCTCCTGCACGCCGAGATGCGCGCCCCCGGCCGGGCGTGGCTCGAGCTGTCCGTGGAGCCCGCGGACGACGGCAGCCGGTACACGCAGCGGGCCATCTTCTTCCCCCGGGGCCTGCCGGGCCGGCTCTACTGGTGGGGTGTGTGGCCCTTCCACGGGTTCATCTTCCCGTCGATGGCCCGCAACATCCTCGCCACCGCCGCCGCGCTGGACGAGCCCGGGCCCGGCGCCCCGGAGCAGTCGACTCCGGCGGACCAGGCGGCCGCGCGGATCACTCCTGCCGCGGAGACCCCGGCCCGGGACTGACCCCTTCCGGGCCCGCCACGGGCCGGGGGCCGGGACGGCCCCACTCGCTCCAGGAGCCGTCGTAGACCGCGACGTCCTCGCGGCCGGCCAGGTGGGCGCCGAGCGCCAGGACGCACGCCGTGAGGCCCGACCCGCAGCTGGTGACGATCCGCCGGCCCTCGGGCGCGGCCGCCGCGATCCGCTCCCGCAGCTGCGGCAGCGGCAGCAACCGCCCGTGCGCGTCCTGCAGGTCGGTGTACGGCAGGTTGACGGCCTCCGGCATGTGCCCGGGGCGCAGACCCGGCCGCGGCTCGGGCTCGGTGCCCGCGAACCGGCCGGCGGAGCGGGCGTCCAGGACGGTGGCGCCCGGGTCGCCCAGCGCGCGGGCGACGTCCTCCGCCCCGACGAAGCTGCCCGCGCGGGGCACGAGCACCACGTCCCCGGGCTCGGCGGGCGGCGCGGCGTGCGCCCCGGTGGGCCGCCCCTCGGCGAGCCACGCCGGGAGGCCGCCGTCGAGGACGGCGACCCGGTCGAAGCCCGCGGTCCGCAGCATCCACCAGACCCGGGCGGACGCGAAGATCCCCTTGGCGTCGTAGGCCACGACCGTGCTCGTGCGCGAGATGCCGAGCGCACGGGCCGCCGCGGTCAGCTGCTCGGCCGGGGGCGCCGTGTGCGGCAGCTCCGAGGACGGGTCCGAGAAGGCCCCGTCCAGGTCCAGGAGCACGGCCCCGGGAAGGGCCTCCTGGGCCCGGTTCAGCGTGGAGCTCGCGTCCACGAGCACGAGCCGGGGGTCGTGGAGGTGCTCGGCGAGCCAGTGGGTGCTCACCACGGGCCCGGGGGGCTCGAGCGGGGTGCCGTCCTGCGGGGTGCCGGTGCTCATGCGCCCCAGGCTAGCGCCGTCCGCGGCGGGCCGCCGGGTCAGGAGACGCCCGCGAGCGCGCGCTCGAGGTCCTCCAGCTGGTCCTCGACGTCCTCGATGCCCACCGAGAGCCGCACCAGGTCCACGGGCACGGCCAGCGCGGTGCCCCGGACGGAGGCGTGCGTCATCTCCGAGGGGTAGCAGATCAGGGACTCCACCCCGCCCAGGCTCACCGACAGCGAGTACAGCCGGGTGCCCTCCGCCACCGCGCGGGCGGCGGCCTCCCCGCCGGCGAGCCGGAAGGAGACCATGCCGCCGAATCCGCGCATCTGCGCGGCGGCGAGCGCGTGGCCGGGGTGCTCGGGCAGCCCCGGGTAGAGCACCCGCGAGACCTCCGGGCGCTCGAGGAGCCACTCGGCGATCCGCTGCGCGCTGTCCTGGTGGCGCTCCATCCGCAGGCTCAGGGTCTTGAGCCCGCGGGCGGCCAGGTAGCTGTCCTGGGGGCCCGCCACGGCGCCAGCGGCGAACTGCTGGAAGCCGACCGCCTCCGTGAGCGGGGCGCCCCGCCACTCGGCCGTCCCGACGACCACGGCGCCGCCGAGCACGTCGGAGTGCCCGCCGATGTACTTGGTGGTGGAGTGCACCACGGCGTGCGCGCCCAGCTCGAGGGGGTTCTGCAGGTACGGGGACGCGAAGGTGTTGTCGACGACGAGCAGCGCCCCGGCGTCCCGGGCCAGCTGCGCCCAGGCCGCGACGTCGGCGATGCCGAGCAGCGGGTTGGACGGCGTCTCGAGCCACAGCACCTTCGTGGCGCCGGGCCGCACGGCCGCGCGGACCGCGTCGAGGTCCGTGATCTCCACGGGCGTGTGCGCGATCTCCCACGGGGCGAGGACCGTGGTGATCAGCCGGTTGGTGCCGCCGTAGCCGTCGGCGCCGAGTACGATGTGGTCGCCCGGGCGCAGCACCGCGCGCAGCAGGGCGTCCTCGGCGGCGATCCCCGAGGCGAACGCGAACCCGCGCTCGCCGCGCTCCAGGGCCGCGAGCTGCTCCTCGAAGCCGCTGCGGGTGGGGTTGGAGCCGCGGCTGTACTCGTGCCCTGCGCGGAGCACGTTGATCCCGTCCTGGGCGAACGTGGAGGTCTGGTAGATCGGCGGGATGACCGCCCCGGTCAGCGGGTCGGGCTCCTGGCCGGCGTGGACGGCGGTGGTCGTGAAGCCCCGGTGGCGGGTGCGGGTCTCGGTGGAGGATGTCATGGCGGTGCTCACTTCCGGGAGGTCTGGACGGTGTCGACGACGGTGTCGAGGGCCTGGCCGAGGTCGGCCACGAGGTCCTGGGGGGACTCGAGGCCGATCGACAGCCGGATCGTGGTCTCGGCGATCCCGCCGGCCCGGCGCTGCTCGGGGGTCAGGCGGCAGTGCGTCATCGCCGCCGGGTGGGCCACGAGGCTGCGGGTGTCGCCGATGTTGGCGACCAGCTTGAACAGCCGGAGCGCGTCGATGAACGGTCCCACGGCGTCGTCCGGGGCGGCGAGGTCGAAGGAGAACACGGAGCCGGTCCCGCGCGGGAAGTCGCGGGCCGCGATCCCGGCGCCGGGGTCCCCGGGCACGCCGGGGTGGTGGACGCGGGCGACGGCGGGGTGCTCCGCCAGGAACTCGGCCACCGCCAGCGCGGAGGCCGTGTGGCGGGCCACGCGCAGGTCCAGGGTCTCGGTGCCCTGCAGGATCTGGCTGGCGTTGAACGGGGACAGCGTGGTCCCGAGGTCGTGCACGTACTTGGCGCGGACGAGGTGCAGGTAGGGGCTGGCCCCGGCGCACTTGTCGACCAGGCTCAGCCCTCCCCAGCGGGCGCGGGCCCGGGTGAACTGCGGCCACTTGTCGGGTCGCGCGGACCAGTCGAAGGTCCCGCCGTCCACGACCGCCCCGGCGAGCGCGTTGCCGTGCCCGCCCAGGAACTTGGTGGCCGAGTGCACCACGATGTCGGCCCCCTTCTCCAGCGGCCGGTACAGGGCCGGGGACGCGAGGGTGTTGTCGACGACGACGGGCACCCCGGCGGCCCGGGCGACGTCGGCGATCCCGGGCAGGTCCGGGAGGGTGGCCAGGGGGTTGCCGATGGACTCGAGCAGGAACGCGCGGGTGTCGGGGCGCACGGCCGCGGCCCACGCCCCCGGGGCGGTGGGGTCCACGAAGGAGACCTCGATGCCGTAGTCCGCGAAGGAGTCGGTGAGGAGGTCCACCGTCCCGCCGTAGAGCTTCTCGGAGGCCACGAGGTGCTTGCCGGTGCCCTGGCCGAGCAGGGCCAGCAGCGCGACGGCCACGGCCGACTGCCCGGAGCCGGTCGCCACGGCGCCCGCGCCGCCCTCGAGGTCGCTGATCCGCTGCTCGAGCACGGCCACCGTGGGGTTGCCGGTGCGGGTGTAGGTGAAGCCCGCCCGGGTCTGGGCGAACATCTGCCGGGCCGCCTCGTAGTCCGGGAACTCGAACGCCGCGGTCTGGTAGATCGGCACCGTCAGGGTGCGCTGGGTGACCTGGTCGTGGGTGCCGGCGTGGATCTGCCGGGTCGCGAGGTCGTGATCGGTCACGGGGGTGGACATGGCGCTGCTCCTGTGCGCTTGCTCTTACCCGCACCGGTCATCCGCTCGGGCCCGGTGGGCACGCCGCGGAAGATGCAGGCCGCTTCCTCATCCGAACCACCCAATGAGCATGGGGTTGGTGCGTGACCAAGTCGGAGCTTGGCGGTCACGTCTCGTGAAGCTGGAACAACACTATGCGCAGAGGTAGTGGCTGTCCCTCCGCGACGGAAGATGACGACCGTGACGGTTCATGACGCCGGCCGTGCGCGGCGGACGTGCCGGGCCCGGGCGTCAGGCCCGCGTGTCGATGTCCTCGAAGATCAGGAACGTCTGGGTGTCCACCACGCCGGGCAGCTGCTGGACGTGCTCGAAGATGACCTGCCGCAGGTGCACGGTGTCCACGGCCCGCACGAGGAGCATGACGTCGAAGTTCCCGCCCACCAGGGCGATGTGGTGCACGGCCGGGATCGCCCGGAGCTGGGCGCACAGCTCCCGCCAGGTGTTCTGCTGGAGCTTGAGCGTCACGTAGGCGGAGGCCTGCAGGCCCGCCCGCACCGGGTCGATCACGGTGCTGAAGCGCAGGATCACCCCCTCGTCCCGGAGCCGGTTGATCCGGGCGTAGGCGTGGGCCCGGGAGACGTGCACGGCCGCGGCGATCGAGGTCACCGACTGCCGCGCGTCCCGGGACAGCTCCGCGAGGATCTTCCGGTCGGTCTCGTCCAGCGGCACGGGGGTCGAGGGCACGGCGGGCTCCTTCGGGGCGGGTCGGTCGCAGCGTCCGGAACGTGCCGGACGAATGCGTGTGCTCCACGCCACACTAGAACATTTCGTCCACGCGTAGTGCACTGTCTGTCTCAGTCTTCTGCATTTTCCCGGCTCTGTGGATACGAACCATGTCCGGTTCCCATACTGGGGAGACAGAGCTGCACCAGCCTTCCTGCCTCCCCGGGCCCGCGAGCGGACCGGGGACCGACCGAGGGGACACCATGAGCCAGACCGTCGAGACCCCCGGGGACCCCATCCTCCGGGCCTCCCAGACCTTCGGCATCACGCCGGAGCAGTACATGCTCCCGGCCCGCGGCGAGATCCGCATGGTCGACCCGAGCGGGAGGCTGCTCGCCCCCGAGGAGCAGGGCACCGGCCCCGGCCACGAGTACCCGCTGCCCGCCCGGGACGTCCTGCTGGACGCCTACGAGAAGCTGGTGGTCGGACGGCGGGTCAACGATCAGAACTCCGCTCTGGTCCGCCAGGGCCGGATGGCCGTCTACCCGTCCAGCCACGGCCAGGAGGCCTGCCAGGTGGCGGCCGCCCTGTGCCTCGAGGAGGGCGACTGGCTGTTCCCCACCTACCGGGACACCGTGGCGGTGATGACCAAGGGCGTGGACCCGATGCAGGTCATGGCGATCTTCCGCGGCGAGTGGCACAGCGGCTACGACCCGTACGAGCACTGCGTGGGCATCCAGTCCACCCCGCTCACCACCCAGCTGCTGCACGCGGTGGGCGTGGCCCACGCCGCCAAGCTGCGCGGCGAGGACACCGTGGTCCTGGCGATGTGCGGCGACGGCGCCACCAGCGAGGGCGACTTCCACGAGGCCCTGAACTTCGCGGCCGTGTTCAAGCTGCCGGTCGTGTTCTTCGTGCAGAACAACGGCTACGCGATCTCCGTGCCCCTGTCCCAGCAGTCCGCGGCGCCGAGCCTCGCCCACAAGGCGGTCGGCTACGGCATGGCGGGCGAGCGCGTGGACGGCAACGACCTCGTGGCGCTGCTCGCCACCCTGCGCCGCGCCGTGGACCTGGCGCGCTCCGAGTCCGAGCCCCTTCTCGTCGAGGCGCACACCTACCGCATGCAGGCGCACACCAACGCCGACGACGCCACCCGCTACCGGGACGACGCCGAGGTGCAGGAGTGGATCGCCAAGGACCCGGTGACGCGGATGCGCGCCTACCTGGGCGCCGAGGGCGTGCTCGACGACGCCGTGGAGCAGCGCATCGCCGCCGCCGCGGAGGACGTCGCCACGGTGCTGCGCGACGGCATGAACGCCGACGTGGAGATCGACCCGCTCGAGCTGTTCCGCCACGTCTTCACCGAGCAGACCCCGCAGCTCGCCGAGCAGGAGCGATTCCTGGCCGCCGAGCTCGCCCGAGAGGAGACCGGACAGTGAGCACCCTGCACGCCCCCGCCCCGGCCGGCGAGGCCCCGGCGGTCGCGCCCGCCACCTTCGCCCAGGCGCTCAACACCGCTCTGGCCGACGCGCTGGCCGCCGACGACGCCGTCGTCGTCTTCGGCGAGGACGTCGGCACCCTCGGCGGCGTCTTCCGCATCACCGACGGGCTGACGAAGCGCTTCGGCCGCACCCGGTGCTTCGACACCCCGCTGGCCGAGTCCGGGATCGCCGGCATGGCCGTGGGCATGGCGATGAACCGGATGCGCCCCGTGATCGAGATGCAGTTCGACGCCTTCGCCTATCCGGCCTTCGAGCAGGTCGCCTCGCACATCGCGAAGATGCACAACCGCACCCGCGGCGCCGTGCGCCTGCCGATCGTCATCCGGATCCCGTACGCCGGCGGCATCGGCGGTGTGGAGCACCACTGCGACTCCTCCGAGGCCTACTACGCCCACACCCCTGGCCTGAAGGTCTTCACCCCCGCCACGGTCGAGGACGCCTACCTCATGCTGCGCGAGGCGATCGACTCCGACGACCCCGTCGTGTTCTTCGAGCCCAAGAAGCTCTACTGGTCCAAGGCCCCTGTGGACCTGGCCCAGCTCAAGGACCGCTACGAGAACCGGTCGCCCGAGCGCCGGGAGGGCCGCGCCGTCGTCGCCCGCGCCGGTGAGGACGCCACGATCCTGGCCTACGGGCCGTCCGTGCCGACCGCTCTGGCCGCCGCCGCGGCCGCCGCCGGCGAGGGCTGCTCGCTCGAGGTCGTGGACCTGCGCAGCATCGTCCCGTTCGACGACGAGACGGTCGGCGCGTCGGTGCGGAGGACCGGGCGCGTGGTGGTCGTGGCCGAGGCCCCGGGCTTCGCGTCCGTGGCGGCCGAGATCGTGGCCCGCGTCCAGGAGCGCTGCTTCCACTCCCTGGCCGCGCCCGTGCGCCGCGTGACCGGGTTCGACATCCCGTACCCGGCGCCCAAGCTCGAGGAGCACCACCTGCCCAGCGTCGACCGCATCCTCGACGCCGTGGACGACCTGCAGTGGGAGGACTGACCATGACCGTGAAGACGTTCACCCTGCCGGATCTCGGCGAGGGACTGACCGAGGCCGAGCTCGTGAGCTGGCTCGTGCAGGTGGGCGACACCGTCGCCGTGGACCAGCCGATCGCCGAGGTGGAGACCGCCAAGTCCGCCGTGGAGGTGCCCTGCCCGTTCGCCGGGACCGTGCACCAGCTCCACGGCGCCTCGGGGCAGACCCTCGACGTGGGCGCGCCGCTGATCTCCGTCGACACCGGGGACCGGGCCGGCACCCCCGCCCCCCAGGGCGGCGGGCCCAAGGGCGGGCAGTCCTACCGGGAGGAGGAGCGCGCCGGGGCGGACCCCGCGGCGGCCGCCGAGGCCTCCGTGGCCTCAGGGGGTTCCGGGGCCTCCGACGACGACGCCGGATCGGGCAGCGTGCTCATCGGCTACGGCACGCCCGCCGGCGGCACGGCCGGGCGCCGGCGCCGGCCGAAGCGGGCCGGCTCCGCCGCCGGTGCCCCCGCCGCTTCCGTCCTCGGGCCTGCCGCCGCGCAGGCGGCGGAGCAGACGGCGGCCCAGGCGGCGCAGGCCGCGGGTGCCGCCCACGACGCGATGGCCTCGGCCCCGCGCCTGGCGCCCACGGTCGTCTCGCCGATCGTGCGCAAGCTCGCCAAGGACCGCGGCGTCGACATCTCCACCGTGCGCGGCTCGGGCCCCGGCGGGCTCATCCTGCGCCGCGACGTCGTGGCCGCGGCGGACGCCCCGGCGGCGCCGGCCCCGCGGGAGAGCGCCGCGCCGTCGTCGTCCCTGGCCCCGGAACCGTCCGGCGCGGCACCGTCCGCCGTGGACGCCCGCACGGGGCTCGGGGTGGCCGAGCGGCTCCCGGTCTCCGGGATCCGCAAGGTCATCGGGCAGGCCATGACCCGCTCCCGCGCCGAGATCCCCGAGGCGACCGTCTGGGTGGACGTGGACGCCACGAAGCTGGTGGAGCTGCGCGCCGAGCTCAAGGCGCAGGACCCCGCGACCGCGCCGGGGCTCATGGCCCTCATCGCGCGGTTCGTGCTCGCCGGCCTGGCCCGCCACCCCGAGCTGGCCACCCGGATCGAGACCCTCGAGGACGGCAGCCAGGAGATCGTGCGCTTCGACGGCGTGAACCTGGGCTTCGCGGCGCAGACCGACCGCGGGCTCGTGGTGCCGAACATCCGCAACGCGCACACCCTCAGCGCCCGCGGGCTCGACGCCGAGCTCCGGCGGCTCACCGAGCTCGCGCGCGCCGGCAGGGCCGGCCCCGCCGAGCTGTCCGGCTCCACGTTCACCCTCAACAACTACGGGGTGTTCGGCACGGACGGGGCCGCGGCGATCATCAACCACCCGGAGGTCGCGATCCTCGGGATCGGCCGGATCATCGACCGCCCGTGGGTGGTCGACGGGCAGCTGGCCGTCCGCAAGGTCACCCAGCTCTCCCTCGCGTTCGACCACCGCGTGTGCGACGGCGGGGCCGCCGGCGGCTTCCTGCGCATGGTGGCCGACGCCGTGGAGAACCCGGTGTCGGTGCTCGCGGACCTGTAGCCGCCCCGCAGCCCCGCCCGCGAGGGGTCGCGTTCCGTGCTCTCCCCGCGGCGAGGAGTCGCGTTCCGCCGGTGTGTCTGCCGCAGGCCGGCGGAACGCGACCGCTCGGCAGGGAGCCGCAGCGGAACGCGAGCCCTCGGCGCCGGGGCCGGCGGCTCAGCGCCGGTCGGCCGGCGCGTCCCTGCGGGAGAGGTCGGGGTGGCGGCGGGTGCCGAGCAGGTGCGGGCCCAGGTCGGCGACCGTCTCGGCGCCCATCAGCTGCATGCTGATCCGGACCTCCTCGGCCAGCAGCTCGATCGCCCGCTCCACGCCCTGCTGCCCGCCGGCCATCAGCCCGTAGAGATAGGCCCGGCCGATCAGCACGAAGTCCGCTCCGGCGCACAGGGCGGTGATGACGTCGGCGCCGCTCATGACCCCGGAGTCCAGGATCAGCTCGACGTCCTCGCCCACCTCTTCCCGCACCTCGGGCAGCGCGTGCAGCGAGGCGGGGGCCCGGTCCAGCTGGCGGCCGCCGTGGTTGGAGACCACCAGCCCGTCGGCCCCGGCGGCCAGGGACTGCCGGGCGTCGTCCCGGGTCAGCACACCCTTCACGAACAGCTTCCCCGGCCACACGGAGCGGATCCACTCGAGGTCCTCGTAGGACAGGGTCGGGTCGAACATCGAGTTCGTGATGGTGGGCAGGTCGGCGCTCGTGCTGGAGAGGGACGCGAACTTCAGGGAGTCCGTGGTCAGGAAGTTGAACCACCACTCGGGCCGGTAGGAGGCGTCGGCCACCGTCCGCAGCGTGAGCCTCGGCGGGATGACCATGCCGTTGCGCACGTCCCGCAGCCGCTGGCCCGCCACCGGGGTGTCCACGGTGACGAGCAGGGCGCCGTAGCCCTCGGCCGCGGCGCGCTCCAGCAGGTCCAGGGACCGGGCGCGGTCCTTCCACAGGTAGAGCTGGAACCAGCGGGTGGCGTCCGGGCCGGCCGCGGCGACCTCCTCCAGCGAGCGGGTGCCCATGGTGGACAGCGTGAAGGGGATGCCGGCCTTCTCCGCCGCCCGGACTCCCCCGATCTCGCCCTCCGCGTGCATGAAACGGGTGAAGCCGGTCGGGGCGATGCCGAACGGCAGCGCGGACCGGGATCCGGCGATGGGCGTGGACAGGTCAGGGGCGGCGATGCCGTGCAGGATCCGGGGCAGCAGCTCGACCGCGTCGAACGCCTCCCGCGAGCGCCGGCGGGTCAGTTCGCGCTGGGCGGCGCCGTCCGCGTAGTCGAACGCGGGGCGCGGGGTGCGGCGTCGGGCGATCCGGCGCAGGTCCCAGAGGTCCGCGGCCCTGGCCAGACGGGCCGCGCGGCGGTCCAGAACGGGGGTCTCGAACTGCAGGAGCGGGCGCAGCTCGGACCACTGGGGCATTCGCCGTTCCATGGCGGACCTCCTGACGGTCGGGGTGCTCCCGACCACACTACGACGGGGATCCCTACCGCCGGGGCCCGTGCCCCGGACGGTGCGCCGTTCAGTCGGTCTCGGGACCCGCGCAGTACGGGCAGTACTGCTCGACGTCGGACCAGCTGCGCCGGCCGCCCCGGAGGATCCGCGCCGCAGACCCGCAGTCGGAGACCTCGTCCGGGCGCGCGGAGGCCTGGGGGGAGCGGGACGGGAGCAGGTCGACGGTCATGGTGCTGTCCTCCGGGAGGGGTGGTGGCGGGCGGGGCGTCGCCCGGTCCTTCCAGTATCGAGGGCACCACCCGTGAGGAACAGCGACGGATTCCGAGGTTGACCCGTCAGTCCGTCTGATGGGTCCGGCTGTGGTCGCCCGGCCGGTCACGAGGCCCTGGATGCCTGCCCCGGGGCGCTGTGCCCGCCGCCCGGACTCAGAGCCCGGTGAGGACGTCGAGGGCGGCCCGCAGGCCCCGCTCCTGCCGGACCGCGCGCCCCACGCGCTGGGCCTGCTCCCGGCGGGCGAGGGCGTCGCCCACCGCGGGAACCAGTGTCTCCGGCGTCAGCCTCCGGTGCGGGATCGGGGCCGCGGCGATGCCGAGCCGGTGCAGCTGCCGGCCCCAGAAGGGCTGGTCGACGAGGAAGGGCACCACCACGGACGGGATGCCCGCGCGGGCCACCGTGTGCGCCGTTCCCGCCCCGCCGTGGTGGACCGCGAGGGCTGCGTCCGGGAGCAGGGCGTCCAGCGGCGCGGCCGGCACGACGAGCACGTCCTCGCCGCGGCGGTCCTCCGGCAGGGCCAGCCCGCCCCAGCCCGTGACCAGGAGGGTCCGCAGCCCGTGGGCGCGCGCGCTGTCCACGACCGTCCTCCCCCGCGCCGACGGGTCTCCGGCCGCCATGGAGCCGAAGGTCGCCACCAGGCACGGCCCGTCCCGGACGAACCCGGCCACCGCCGGGTCCGGGGCGGGGAGGCGCGTTCCGGGGTGCCAGGAACCGGTCAGGTGCACCCGGGCCGGCCAGTCGGCGGGCCGGGGCAGCAGCTGCGGGCTGATCCCCATCAGCGTGGCCCGGGACGCCGCGGGGGTCGACGCCGCCCGGCCGCCCGGCAGCTGCCGGCACGCGCGCTCGACGTCCCGCCGGAACAGCCGGGCGCCGCTGCGGGGGACCGCGTAGGTCGCCCGGTTGAACCGCCCGAGGTCCTTCGAGACCGTGGGCCCGCCCGGCGCGGAGAACTCCTGCGTGGGCGTCGCCACCGGCACGAACTCGGCGAGCGCGCGGGGGACGCCGAGGGCGTCCGCCACGGCCGGTGCGGTGAGGATCAGCGGGTGGTGCAGGACCAGGTCCGGGCCGAATTCCAGGGTCTCCCGCACCGCCGCGGAGAACATCCTCCGCATCCCGGGGCGGACCTCCGCGCGGACGTGGTGCACCGCCGCCCGCGGCGAGGCCCCGGGGGCGTCCATCAGCCGGTGGAAGTCCACGTCCAGGCTCACGGTGTCGAGCCCGGAGAGGTCGACCCCGGAGTTCTCCGGCACCCCGAGCCGGACCCGGTGGCCCTGCGCGGTGGCGTACCGGGCCAGGGCCGCGAACGGCTCCACGTCGCCGCGGGTTCCGGAGGTCAGCAGCATCATGCGCACCCCCACAGTCTGCCCCGCGGTGGGACGGAGCACGACCGGACCGGCGTTGGTCCAGGTGGCCCCTGCGCCCGCCGCCGCGCCGGTCCCGGATCCGACGTAATGTGGGGTGCACCCGGACCCCCGGGTCGCCCGACGTCCGAGGAGGTCCGCCGCCGTGCCCCAGGCCGGATCCGCCCCCGCGCTCCAGCGGATCGTCCACATCTCGCGGCCGGTGCTCTGGATCAACGCCCTGGGCACCGGTGTGGTGGGCATGTGGCTGGCGGGCTCGCTCTGGCGGTGGGAGGCGCTGCCGCTCCTGCTGTGGCTCACCCTCCCCTTCAACCTGCTGATCTACGGCGTCAACGACGTCTTCGACCAGGACACCGACGCCCTCAACCCGCGCAAGGGCTCGCTCGAGGGAGCCCTCATCGACTCCTCCGAGGTGCGCACGATCCTGACCGCGGTGCTCGTCACCAACGTGCCGTTCGTCGTCTGGTTCGCCGTCGCCCTGCCCCCGGCCGCGCTGGGCTGGATCGCGCTGTACGTCCTGGTCTTCGTGTTCTACTCGGCCCCTCCCCTGCGCTTCAAGGCCCGGGCGTACCTCGACTCGCTGAGCAACGCCGCCTACGCGCTGCCGCTGGTCTTCGTCCCCTCCGCGCTCGGGGCGGCTCCCGTGTGGCCCGCGGCGCTCGGCCTGATGGCCTGGAGCGTCGCCAAGCACGCGTTCGACGCCGTCCAGGACATCGAGGAGGACCGCGCGGTGGGCATCACCACGACGGCGGTCCGGCTGGGACCGCGCGGGACGGCCCTGTGGAGCGGTGGCTGGTGGGCCGCGTCCACGCTGGGCTTCGCGCTGGTCAGCCTTCCGGTGGCCGCGGTCAACGCCCTCATCGCCGGGTGGCTCGTGGCCTCCCTCCTGCGGGACCCGCGGCCCGAGACCGGGCACCGGCTGTACCGGCACTCCATCGCCTTCCCGTACGTCGCCGGCGCCGTGGCCGGTGTGCAGCTGACGGTGGCACTGTACTTCGGGCTGTACCCGTGAGCCGCGTCGTCGTCGTCGGCGGTGGCATCGGCGGGCTGACCTCGGCCGTCCTGCTCGGCCACGCCGGTCACCGCGTCACCCTGCTCGAGGCCGCCGACCACCTGGGCGGCAAGAGCCGCCGCCTCGAGACCGGGGGGCAGCGCCTGGACACCGGGCCGTCCCTCTTCACCTTCCCGGGCGTGTGGGAGGAGCTCCTCCGCCGCCTGGACCGCCTGCGGGACGCCGGGACCGCGCGGACGGGGGTCCGGGCGCCGAGGGCGGAGGAGACGGCCGGGCTCGTGCTGGAGCGCCTGCCCGAGGTCGGCACCTACTACTACCGCGGCGCCCGGTGCGCGCTGCCCGTCCCGCCCGGGCACCCGTGGCACGAGGCCTGGGCCCGCTTCGAGGCCGAGCACGGGGTGCTCGGCCCGGACATCACGCGGCTGCTGACCACCGACGTGCTGGACCGGGCGGCCCATCCCGCGCTCGGCCGGCTCGGGAAGCTGTACGGGCGCCGGCTCACGACCCGCGCCTACCTGGACAGCCTCACCTGGATGCCGGAGGGCCTGCGCGAGGTCATCGCCATCCACACCCTCAACGCCGGTGTCGGCCCGGCACGGACCCCCGCCCTGTACGCGAGCATGCCCGCGGTCATGGCGCGCGACGGCGTCTGGATCCCCCGGGGCGGTGTCTACGAGCTCGTCGAGGCACTCCGGCGCCTCGCCGTGGACGCCGGGGTGGAGCTCCGCACCGGGGAACCGGTGACCTCCGTCGCCCGCCGGCGCGTCCTGACCGCCCGGGGCGCGTATCCGGCCGACGCCGTGGTGAGCGGGGTCGACGCGCACCGGCTGGACGGGCTGCTGGCGGGGCGCGCCCCCCGGGCCCCGCGCCGGCTCAGCTGCTCGGCGATCGCGGTCTACGCCGTGCTCGACTCCGAGCTGCCCGAGGGGACGCCCCGGCACGGCGTCGTGCTGCCCGACCGTCCCGCCGACCTCTACGCCGATCTGGAGGCCGGGTCCGATCCCGAGCAGACCATGGCCTTCGCGAACCACTACCCGGCGCGCGCGGGCGATCCCCACAGCGCGGCCACGCTCGCCCTGCTGCTGACCGCGCCGGCCAACGGGAGGTCCTACACCCTCGAGGACCCCTTCGTCGCGCGCGAGCTCGAGCGCACGGGACGGGTGCTCGGGCTGCCCGGGCCGATCACGGACCGTTTCCGGAGCACGGAGATCCTGGACCCCGCGTACTTCGCCGCGCACGGCTCGGAGGGCGGGGCGCTGTACGGCGCGGTGCGTCCTGCGTGGCGCAGCGGCCCGTTCCACGCCCCCGCCCACAGCACCCCGCTGCGGCCGTGGCTGTGGCGGGTGGGTGCCTCCGTGCACCCGGGCGGCGGACTGCCCGCAGTGCTGGGGGGCGCCATGATCTCGACCGACAAGCTGCTGAAGCGCCTCGGGTAGGGCGGGAGCCCCCGGCAGGCCTGCGGCCACGGTCCGGGCGGACGGTCAGCGGGCGAGCTCCCACGCCCAGATCAGCAGCAGCGTCACGAGGAACCCGGTGAGGTAGTTCAGCCACAGGAACCGCCGCCAGCCCCGGTTGGCGCGCTCGCAGCCGGCGTCCGTGATGGTCAGGAACGGCACGAGGTTGGCGAGGTAGGGCAGCACCAGGAGGGACGCCACCGGTCCGGGCCAGGCCGTGAGCAGCAGGAGCACCCCGGCGGCGAGGTAGAGCGCCGCGGCGGCCCACACCGTGGGGCGGGCGCCCAGGACCGTCGCGATCGAGCACAGCCCGCCCTCCCGGTCCGCCTGGACGTCCTGCACGGCTCCGAACGCCTGCGAGGCCATCGACCACAGGAAGAACCCGGCGCACAGGGCCACGAGTCCCGGCGACCAGTCCGCTCCGGCGAGCACCAGGCCGTAGACGGCCGGGGACACGAAGTGCGTGGCGGAGGTCGCCGAGTCCAGGAACGGGACCTCCTTGAAGCGCAGCCCCTTGAGACTGTAGGCCGCCACCGCGAACAGGCTGAGCACGAGCACCCCCGCCGCGGCGGCCCGGCCGGCCAGGAACAGGTACGCCAGGAAGGGCAGGGCCGTCAGCACCGAGCCCACGAGGATCGTGCGGTGCTCGGACCGGTCCACGAGCGCGCCCTCGACACCGCCCTTGCGGGGGTTGCGGAGGTCGGACTCGTAGTCGAAGACGTCGTTGATGCCGTACATCAGGAGGTTGTACGGGAAGAGGAAGAACAGCGTCCCCACCACGAGCGGCAGGTCCACCCGGCCGGTCGTCAGGACGACGGCCGCCGCGAAGGGGTAGGCGGTGTTGACCCAGGAGACCGGCCGGGAGGTGGCCACGAGGGTGCGCACGGTGGCGGTGAGCCGGCCGCGCTCGGCCAGCCCCCACCACAGCGAGGGCAGCAGCAGCAGCGCGGCGAGCGGGTACGCGAAGTCCTCGACGGGCACGAGGCCGATCCGCAGCTCCGTGATGTGCCCGGCCCCGTAGTCGAAGAACCCGGCGGCGATCATGAGGTTGTCGAACACGGCCGTCAGCACCGCGAGCACCGCGAAGGAGATCCCGAGCACGGCCAGGGCCCGGCGCCGCGGCGGAGCCGGGGAGGGCCTGCGGACCAGCAGGGTGGCCGGGGTCAGGGCGAGCGCGAGGAAGACGGGGATGACGAGGGCGTAGGTCACGGCGCGTCCGCATCCCCCGGGGCCGGAGCGGCCGCGGCGGAGCGGCGCGCCAGCACCTGCTCCGTGAGCCGGACCAGGTTCATGGTCAGGTAGCAGAGGAACACGAGGAACACGACCTCCTCGACGGGGATCTGCGGGGCGACCATCCAGCCGGTCGCCCAGGCGCTCTGGCTGTGCACGAAGATCCCGAGGCTGATCCCGGCGACGTCCCAGGCGAGGAAGAACACCAGGCCCGTGAGCAGCACGAGGGCCGCCCGGCGGGCGTCGTGGGCGAAGAACAGTCTCTCGCGCACGTCGAGGAGCACCATCCCGGCCAGGCTGAACAGCAGGAAGCCGAGGTACACGAAGCTCATCCGCGCGGCACCAGGGGTTCTGCCAGCGGTCCGGTGGAGGTGTCCCCGCGCAGGTCCTTGAGCAGGATCTCCGCGCTGATCAGGCACATCGGCAGGCCGATGCCGGGGATGGTCGAGGCCCCGCAGTAGTGCAGGCCCGCGACCTTCCGGCTGCGGTTGGCGCCCCGGAAGAACGCGGACTGCTTGAGCACGTGAGCGGGTCCCAGCACGTTGCCGCGCCAGGAGTTGAAGTCCCGCCGGAAGTCCTCCGGGCCCACGGTGTGGCGCACCACGATGCGCTCCCGCAGGTCGGGCACGCCGGCCCACGCCGCGACCTGGTCGATCACCTGGTCCGCGACGGCCTCGACCCGCGGGGAGCCGGTGCCGTCCGGGCCGCCCGCGCCCAGCGCGGGGTCGGCGGGGACCGGGATCAGCACGAAGAGGTTCTCGTGCCCCTCCGGGGCCACGTCCGGGTCGGTCGCCGAGGGCTTGCAGACGTAGACGGACGCGGGGTCCGGGACGCTCGTGGGCACCTCGAAGATCGCCCGGAAGTTCGTGTCCCAGTCCTCGCTGAAGAACAGGCTGTGGTGCGGCAGCTCGGGCAGCTCCCCGCGCACCCCGAGCATCACGAGCACCGCGCCGGGGCCGGTCTGGCGCTTGTCCCAGTACCGCTGCGGGTAGCTCTGCAGCTCGCGCGGGAGCAGCGCGGTCTCGGTGTGGTGCAGGTCCGCGGCCGAGACGACGACGTCCGCCGCGAGCTGGTGCTCCACCCCGTCCGCGTCCCGCCACACGACGCCGGTGGCCCGGACCGGGCCGTCGGCGGCCGGGGAGGTGCTGATCCGCAGCACGTCCGCCCCCGTCCGGATCCGTGCCCCGTGGGCGAGGGCGAGCCGCTCGACGGCCTCGACGACCCGGCGGAACCCGCCCTGCGGGTACTGGACGGAGTCCGTGAGGTCCATGTGGCTCATGAGGTGGTACAGCGACGGCGTCATCCGGGGCGCGCTGGCCAGGAAGACGGCCGGGTAGCCGAGCACCTGCCGCAGCCGTGTGTCCCGCACGGTGCCGGCGGCGAAGTCGTGCAGGGAGCCGGTGAGGTGGCGGGCGAGCTCCGGCAGGCCCCGCACGACCGGGCGGGTGAGCAGCGGGGTGAACGAGGCGTAGGAGGTGTAGAGGAAGTGGTCGACGGCGAGCTCGTAGGTCCGCTTCGCCGAGGCCAGGTACGCACGGATCCGTGCGCCCGCACCGGGCTCCACCGACTCGAACAGCGCCACGGTGTCCTCGAGGTCCGAGCGGATGTCGATCGGCTCCTCGTAGCGCTCGCCCCAGACCCGGTACGCGGGGTCCAGGCGGAGCAGCTCGAGCTCCTCGGCGGCGCTGGAGCCCATGAGCCGGAAGAAGTGGTCGAAGACCTCGGGCATGAGGTACCAGGAGGGCCCGGTGTCGAAGCGGAAGCCGTCCCGCTCGAGCCGCCCGGCGCGCCCGCCCGTCGTCGTGCCGCGCTCCAGGACGGTCACCTCCCAGCCGTCCTTCGCGAGCAGGCCCGCGGCGGCGAGCCCGGCGATCCCGGCCCCCACCACCACGGCGTGCCGCCCGCGGGGCCCGGTGGGGCGGCGGCGGGTGCGCGCCTTGACCACGGCGGCCGCGGCGAGCCCGGCCTTGCGGGGGTTCGGCACGCGGATGCGGGAGCTCAGCAGCTCCCGGGCAGGGGTGGCGCGGATCCGCACGGACAGCTCCCGGAACAGGTCGTGGGCGGCGAGGACGGCGGCGCGGGAGGACCCGGGGAGGTCCCCGATCACCGCGCGGGCGGCCGCGAGGTCGGCGTCGATGTCGTCGAGGAGGCGGTTCTTCTCGGTCTCGGAGAACTCCCCGGGCTCCACGCCGGGGAAGTACACGCGGCCGAGCTCCCCGTAGTCCTCGGCCAGGTCGCGCAGGAAGTTGACCTTCTGGAACGCCGCGCCCAGCCGCCGGGCCCCCGCCACGAGCTGCGCCCGGCGCTGCTCGGGCACGGGACGGCCGGCCAGGAAGACCTGGAGGCACATCAGCCCCACGACCTCGGCCGAGCCGTACACGTACTCGTCGAGGGAGTCGGCGCTGTGCCGGTCCTCGCTGAGGTCGGCGCGCATCGACGCGAAGAACGGGCGCAAGAGGTCGGGGCCGATCCCCGCGTGGCGGGCCGTGCGGGCGAAGGCGTGCACCACGAGGTTGCTGCTGAAGCCGCGCTCGATCGCCCCGTACGTCTCGTCCTCGAGGCCGTCGAGCAGCTCCCTCGACCCCCGGGGCGGGACCCCCGCGCCGGCGCTGGCGCCGTCGACGATCTCGTCGGCGATCCGCACGAGGGCGTAGACGGCGTAGACGTGCGGGCGGATCTCCGGGCCCAGCAGCCGGCAGGCGAGGCCGAAGGACGTGGAGTAGCGGCGGATGACGGTCGCGGCGGCCTGCCGGGCGGTGTCGTCGTACCGGGCGGCGGCCTCGGCCGGTGACCCGGTGTGCTGGGCGGCGCTCACCGGACGCGCTCCGTGGCCCCGGCCACGATGCGGCGCAGGTCCCGCTCGAGGGACGCGGGCAGCCCCGCGGCGTCGAGCAGGGCCCGGGCCTCGTCCGCGCACTCGGCGACCATGTCCTCGACCTCCTGCCGCGCCCCGCACTGCTCGAGCAGGTCGCGGGCCCGCAGGGCCTGCTCGCTGCTGATCTCGTGGCGGCCCAGGATCGCGTCGAGCTCCTCCCCGGCGGGCGTGCGCTGCGCGGCGGCGACGAGCATGGTCCGCTTGCCCTCCCGCAGGTCGCTGACCGCGGACTTGCCCGTGGCCTCCGGGTCCCCGAAGACGCCGAGCAGGTCGTCCACGAGCTGGTAGGCGGTGCCCACGGTCCGGCCCAGGCGCCCGAGCACCTCCACGTCCCCGTCGGGGGCCCCGCCGAGCACCCCGCCGGCCTGCAGCGGGGTCTCGAAGGAGTAGACCGCGGTCTTCAGGCACGTGGCCGCGAGGATCTGCTCGCGGCCGGGACGGGCCCCGGGCAGCGTGTGGTCCACGTCGAGCAGCTCGCCCGCGGCCGAGGAGAACAGGGCGGCGTCGAGCAGGTCGAGGAGCCGGGGCAGCCGCTCGGGCGAGAGCCCGGAGCGGGCCACGAGCCGGTACGCGCCGGCGAGGGCGAGGTCCCCGGCGATGACGCCCACGCTGGCGCCGTACTGGCGTGCCTGGTCCGGCCCCGAGCCCGAGGCGAACGCCCGGGAGGCCGCGGCGGCGTTGATGGTGGGCTGGTGCCGGCGCTGGTCGTCCTGGTCGATGACGTCGTCGTGCACGATGAGGGCGGTGTGCAGCAGCTCGAACGCCGCGCCGACGGCCTCGACCACGGGCTCCGGCTCGGGCGCCGGATAGGCGCCGGCCGCGAGGCGCACGAGGTGCGGGCGGATCTGCTTGCCGCCGGAGCTGAGCCGGGAGACCTCGCCCCACAGCCGGGCGAACCCGGGGTCCACGGCCGCCGCGCGGCCGGTGGCCTCGGCGAGGAACTCCTCCAGGACGGGCACCCGGGCAGGCTCTCTCCCCCCACCGTGCCCGGTACGCGTCCCGGTGCCCGGACGAGCGCTCGAGAAGGCCGATTCGCGAGAGAAGACCGTCACCATTCCCCCATTCCACCACAGTCCTTCGAAAATCGAATCAATCATCTGGGTCACGCCGTGCGCGCAGCCGTCCCGGGTGCTTCCGGAGCCGTCCCGGGCGGGACCGGCGCCCCCGGCGTCGCCCCGTCCTCGCGCGCGCCCTCCCCCGCCCGCTGGCCGGCCCGGCGGACCGCCTCGGTGAGCTGGGGCAGGCGCCGCCGCAGGACGTCGATCTCCTCGTCGGTGCAGTCGTCGAGCACCGCCAGGACCTCCTCGCCCATGGCCGAGAACATCCGGCGGCCGGAGCGGTAGGCGTGCTCGGTCGCCTGGAGGCTGACCTCCCGCCGGTCGCGGGGATCGACCGCGCGCACCAGGTGTCCCGCGGCGACCAGGCGCTTGATGACCGTCGTGGTCGCCGAGCCGCTCAGCACGAGCCGGCGGGCGATGTCCCCGGCGCGGATCGGCCGTCCGGCGCGGTTGGCCTGCATGACCTCGTTGAGGGCGTGGACGTCCTTGTGCGCCAGACCGAAGCGGCGGCGGACCTGGTCCGCGTACCGCTCGGCCTCGGTGCTGAACTGCTGCAGCAGGAAGAGCACGTCGAATCCCCGCCGCCCCTGGTGCGCGCTGCCGCCCGGCGCCGCGGCGCCGGGCGTGCTGATCGTGCCCTCGTCGGACTGCATGTGCCGATTCTAGGGCGCGGGCACGAGAGAATGGGGCCATGACGGAGCGCAGAGACCACACCGGACCGGACCTCCCGCCGCCGGGGACGGCCGGCGCCCCGGCGGTGTCCGTGGTCGTGCCGGCCCGGAACGACGCCGTGCACCTCGCGCGGTGCCTGCGGCTGCTCGCCGCGCAGACCCGTCCGCCGGACGAGATCGTGGTGGTGGACAACGCCTCGAGCGACGGCACCGCCGACGTCGCCCGGGCCGCCGGGGCCCGCGTGGTGCTCGAGCCCGTGCGGGGCATTCCTCCCGCCGCCGCCGCCGGCTACGACGCCGCCCGGGGGGACGTGGTGGTGCGCTGCGACGCGGACAGCCTCCCCGGCCCGGAGTGGATCGCCGGGCTGCTGGCGGCCCTCGAGTCGCGTCCGGACGTGGTCGCCGTGGCCGGCCCGGGCCGCTTCCACGGCCTCCCGCCCGGCATCGACCGGCTCCTGTCCTCGCTCTACATCGGCCTGTACGTGCTCACCACGTCCGCCGCACTGGCCCACCCGCCCCTGTTCGGCACCAACATGGCGATGCGCCGGTCGTGGTGGCTCGAGGTCCGGGACCGCGTCCACCGCGACGACCCGGAGCTGCACGACGACCTCGACCTCAGCTTCCGGCTGGACCCCGCCCACCGGATCCTGTTCCGGCCCGGCCTGTCGGTGGGCATGTCCCCCCGGGCGCTGCGGGGCGGGCGCCCCGCCGTCGTCCGGCTGGCGCGCGCCTTCCGGACGATCCGGCTCAACTGGGCGGACGAGCGCCCGTGGGAGCGGTGGCAGGCCCGCCTGGGACACCGGCTGCGCGGGGGCCGTGCATGAGCCGGCTCGCCCTCGCGGTGCGGTGGCTCGGCCCGCTCTCCGTGCTGCTCACCGCCCTGTTCTTCGACGCCGTGGGCGCCTCCGTGATGATGCTCGTGTGCCTGGCCATCACCATCACGTGGCGGGCCCGGCTGCCCGCGGCCCTCGAGATCACCACGGACCTGACGCTGCTGCTCGCGGCGTGGAGCTCGGTGTTCCTGCTCTACGAGAGGTTGGAGCACTGGGACCTGGTGATCCACTTCGCCGCCACCGCGGTGCTGGCCGAGCTCGCGTTCCGCGCCCTCGGGCGCTGGTCCCGGCTCGCGTCCCCCGGCCCGGTGTCCCACGTGGTCCTGGTCAGTTCCCTGGGCACGGCGCTGGCCCTCGTGTGGGAGTACCTCGAGTTCGCCGGCTACTACCTCGTGGACCCCCAGGTGAACGTGGGCTACCTGGACACCATGGGGGATCTGGCCGCCGGCCACGCCGGGGCGGTGGTCGCCGGGATCCTCGGCACCTGGACCCGGCAGCGGGCGGCCGCACCCGGCGGCACCCGCGCGCCCGGGGACGCCGCCGGCCACCGGGACGCCGTCGGGAAACCGCGCGCCACCGAGAACCCGGACACCACCGAGAGGAAGGACTGATCCATGTTCTGGACGAACCTGCTCAAGACCACCGCGCAGACGGGGGCGGCCGCCGCGGCCGGCACCGCGGCCTCCGCCGGGGTGGACAGCCCCTGGTACCGGGACCTGCGGAAACCAGAGCTGCAGCCGCCGCCCGCCGTGTTCCCCGTCGTGTGGACCGCGCTCTACACGGACCTCGCGGTCACCTCGGCCGCCGTGCTCACCGAGCTGCAGCGGCAGACCCGCCCGGGCCTGCACCGCCGCGGCCCGCGGGTGCGGACGATCCGGCGTCCGGGGTGCACACCGTCGGAGGCGGCGCGGCGCGAGCGCGGCTACCGGCGGGCGCTGGCACTGAACCTCGCCCTCAACGCGGGGTGGAGCTGGGTCTTCTTCACGAAGCACGACACCGCCCTGGCCGCGGTCACGGCCGCGGCGCTGACCGCCAGCACCGCCGATCTCGCACGCCGGGCCGCGCAGGCACGCCCGCTGCACGGCGCCGCCCTGCTCCCCTACGTCGGCTGGTGCGGCTTCGCCACCGTCCTGAGCGCCCGCATCCACCGGCTCAACACCTGAGCCGGTCCGGGCCGCCCGGGCCCGCTCAGCGGGCGGAGATCGTGATCGCGCCGTGGCGGTAGCCGATCGATCCGCCCTGGAAGCGCTGGAGGACCGAGTCCCCGGAGCGGTGCTCCGGGGTCACCG
The DNA here is from genome assembly GCF_054784195.1 of Kocuria himachalensis. Classification (NCBI taxonomy): domain Bacteria; kingdom Bacillati; phylum Actinomycetota; class Actinomycetes; order Micrococcales; family Micrococcaceae; genus Kocuria; species Kocuria himachalensis. The sequence goes on along the minus strand of NZ_BAAGPL010000003.1, from coordinate 195,934 downwards.
GGTAGCCCAGACGGCCGTGCTCGCCCCGGAGGTCGGCGTAGGCGCGTCCGATCGCCCCGCGCACGGGCTGCGCGCCGGTGGCGGGCGACCACAGGATCCGGCCCCGCTCGAAGGCCTGGTGCGCCCCGCCGCCGGGCAGTCCGCCGCGCTCGCCGCCCAGCGGGCACCCCAGGGGACCCGTCTCCCCGCCCAGGGCGCCCCAGCGCGCGCCGATGGCGCCGCGCACGGCGGCCGCACCGGTCCCGGCGCTCCAGACGACCGTGCCCCGCTGGAAGCGCTGGTGGACGCCGCCGGCGCCGTTGCCCGTCTCCTGGGTCCGGGGGTAGCCGAGGAGGCCGTTGACGCCGCCGGCCCGGTTCCAGGTGCTCCGCACGCTGCCGTGCACCCACCGGGCGCCCGAGCCCGCGCTCCAGTAGATGGCTCCGCGCTCGAACTCCTGGTAGCAGCCGTCCTGCGCGAGGCCGCACCGTTCGTGCGAGCGCGGCGCCCCCGTGGCGGCGCCGATCCGGGCGTGGAGCGCGCCGATGGCGCCCTGCGTGGTGTAGCCCTCCTGGAGCGTGGCCCGGGCGACGGCGGCCCTGGGGTGCACGAGGCCGGCGCCGCAGCCGCCCGGACAGGGCCCGGGGAGGGGCCGGGCCGTGGCGACCAGGACCTCCTTGACCTGGGCCGGGGAGAGGGTCGGGTCCGTCTCACGAACGAGGGCCACGACCCCCGCGACCGTGGGGCTGGCCATCGAGGTGCCGTACTTGTAGGCGTAGGTGCCGCCCCCGGGCCGGGCGCGCCCGGCGTCGGCGGTGGACAGGATCTGCCGGGAGGGGTCCCCGCCCGGGGCGGCCAGCGTGACCCTGCCCCAGTTGGAGTACCCGGCGCGGGCGCCGTGGGCGGTGGTGGAGGCCACGGCGATCACCCCCCGGCAGTTGGCCGGGGACTCCAGCCGGGCGTCACGGTTGTTGTTGCCCGCCGCGACGACCACGCTCGCCCCGCGGGACAGCGCCCGGTCGATGCCCTCCTGCAGGGCGGCCGGGCACGTGCTGGAGAGGAAGCCGAGGCTGAGGTTCACCACGGTCGCCGGGTGGGGGTTCGCGGGGACGGTGTCGACGTCGTCGCCGGCGGCCCAGGCGATCGCCACGGCGATGTCGGACACGTACCCGTCCCCGCAGGCCCCGAGGGCGCGCACCGGCAGAAGCTTCGCGCCGTGGGCGACACCGGCCACGCCGGTCGCGTTGTTGCCCCGCGCCGCCGCGGTGCCGGCCGTGTGCGTGCCGTGCCAGGAGGAGGACCGGGCGGCGGAGCCGGACCCGCACTCGCCGGGGCCGGCGTAGTCGCCCTCGTCCTGCGGGTCCGGGTCCCAGCCGTCGCCGTCGCGGGAGTGGCCCGGCTGCACACCGCCGGCGTGCAGGGAGACGAAGTCGTGGCCGGGCAGGACGTTGGCGTCCAGGTCGGGGTGAGAGGTGATCCCGGTGTCGACGACCGCGATGGTCTGGCCGCTGCCGGTCGCCCGGTCCCAGGCGCTGGGCAGGTCGAGGCCCGCCGCCGTGGCCTGGAGGTTCCACTGCGACGTCGCGTAGTAGGGGTCGTCGGGCACCGCGGTGATGCTCGCGAGGTGATCCGGTTCGGCGTACTCGACGGCCGGGTCCTCCTCGAGGGCGGCGATCAGGGTCTCGAGCTGCGCCGCGTCGAGGAGCTCGTCCGCCGCCACGACCCTGGCGGAGTCCACGGTCTCGCTGATCTCGTCCAGCAGGGGCGCCGCCTCCGGGTGCCCGCCCGCCGCCGCCGCGCCCCGGGGTGCGATCCGCTCCGCGGCCTCCGCGTAGACGCGCTCGCGGGTCCGCAGGGCGGGCTCCGCGCCGTCCGTGAACTTGACGATCACCCGGTCGGTCACGCCGGGGCTCCGTGGTCCGCCCGTCGCGGGCGCGGGCGCGGCCGGCTCGACGGCCTCCGCCGGGGGCTGGACCGCCGCGGGCGCCGCGGCACCGGCCAGGATCAGGACCAGGGCGGCCGCCAGGGCACGGCCGTGGAAGGACGTCATGGACTCTCCAGCCGGTGGGGGGTGCAGCGCGCAGCGGGCAGCTGCAGTGCACCGACCACGGGAAGCGGGGAGTCGGCGCCGCTGCGCTCAGCGTACGGAGCGGTTGCTTCTGTTACCGAATGGGAAGATCCATGTTTTGCGATGAATTAGGGGGACGTCCCGGAGGAACCCCCCGGGGACGACGACGGCGCCGCCCACCCCGGGAGGTGGACGGCGCCGCCGGGCGGGTCGATCAGCCTGCGGAGGGGCTCGCCCACCACTGGGCCGGCAGGACCTGCTGCCAGCGGGCGCCGAGACCGGCGTTCCAGACGATCCACCCGTTGGCGAACTCCTGGAAGCACGGGGTGCCGCCCAGGGCGCACAGCTCCCGGGAGCGGGGCTCGCCGGTGGTTGCACTGATCTTCCGGTGCAGCGCCCCGATGCCGCCCGCGGTGGTGAAGGGCTCGCCGCCCTGCACCGCGACCAGCGCGGAGACCGGGTCCACGATGCCGGCGCCGCACCCGGCCGCGCACCCGCCGGGGGCCTGCCGTGCCGTGGAGGTCAGCGCGTCCCGGAGGCCCGCCACGCCCAGTCCCGGCGAGACCTCACGGAGCAGCGCCACGGCGCCGGAGACCGCCGGCGCCGCCATGGACGTGCCGTTGCGCTCCGTGTACGTGGGCGCGCCGAGACCCTGGACCCCGGCGTTGCCGGTCGACAGGATCTGCGCGTACGGATCCCCGCCCGGGGCCGCGAGCGTGACCGTGCCGGAGTTGGAGTAGGGGGCCAGGGCACCCGAGACGTCCGTCGCGGCGACCGAGATCACGCCGGCGCAGTTGGCCGGGGCGGACTGCGCGGCGTCCGTGCCCTGGTTGCCCGCGGCCACGACCACGGGGATCCCCCGGTTCAGGGCCTCGCTGATCGCGGACTGCAGCACCGCCGGGCACTCCCCCGGGACGCCGAGACTGAGGTTGATGACCGTCGCGGGGTTCGGGTTGGCGGCCGCGCCGGCCACCGGGGCGCCGGCGGCCCACAGGACGCCGGCGGCGACGTCGGTGATGTACCCCTGGCTGCAGGCGCCCACGGCGCGCACCGGGAGGATCTTCGCGTCCGGGGCCACCCCCGAGATGCCCAGGCCGTTGTTCGCGTCGGCCGCGGCGATGCCGGCCGTGTGGGTGCCGTGCCACGTGGAGTTCGGGGGCATGGGGCTGTTGGGGCACAGCACGGCGTCGGGGTGGTCGCCCATGTCGGTCGGGTCCGGGTCCCACCCGTCGCCGTCCCGGCCGTTCGGGGCCGTGGAGACGAAGTCGTAGCCGGGCAGGACGTTCGCGTCCAGGTCGGGGTGCGAGGTGATGCCCGTGTCCACGATGGCGATGGTCTGTCCGGCGCCGGTGGCCCGGTCCCACGCGAGGGGCATGCCCAGGCCGGCCGGGTCGTCCCACAGGCTCCACTGCAGCGCCGCGTAGGACGGGTCGTTGGGCACCGCGGCGGTGGTCGCCAGGAGGTCCGGTTCCGCGTACTCCACGGCGGGGTCCTGCTCCAGGGCGGTGGTCAGCGCCTCGAGCTCGGCGCCGGCCAGCATCCCGTCGGTGCGCACCACCTGCGCGCCGTCCGCGGTGGCGGCGGTCTCCACGAGCCCGGCGTCCCCGGACCGGTCTGCGGCCTGCGCGTACACGTTGTCGCGGGAGTCCTCGGGGGCGGCGCCGTCCCGGAACTTCACGACGACGCGGTCGGTCGCCGCCGTTCCCGCTCCGGGACCAGTACCGGGAGCGGTGCCGGCGGCTTCCGGGACCGGCTGGGTGGCGGGCGCGGCGGCCCCGGTCGCCGCCGCGGCGGAGCCGAGCGGGACGAGGGCGAGGGCGGCCGCGAGCGCGAGGGAAGCGGTGGTGCTGCGGGTGGTCGTCAAGGAATCCTCCGGCCGTCGGGACGGGAGGCGGCATGGTGCACACAGCCCACCCCCCGATGGACTGGAGCGAGAGAGATCCCCCTGCGGAAACGGAGCCCCCACTCCTGTGCTCTGCCCAGCGTAGGGAGGGTGTGCGCGTGTGACCGAATGCGAACCCCGCGGTCCGGGGACGGGAGGGCGCCCCGTGCCGGGCGAGGGGCGCTCAGCCCGCCCGGGCGATGCGCAGCGCTCCGGCGATCAGGGGGACCTGCAGCGGGAGCCGCACGAGCGTCACGGCCCGCCGCACCCGGGAGCCCCGGCGGGCGCGCCAGGCCATGGTGACGTTGCCCGGCCACACCCCCACGAAGAGGGCGGCCGCGGCCCAGCCGCCGGCGCGGCGGGTGCCGGGGTGGAGCAGCAGCGCCCCGACGCCGAGCTCCGCCACCCCGGAGCCCACCGTCCAGGCCCGGGCGGACCCCGGCAGCGACCGCGGGATCAGCCCGTCGAACGGTGCGGGCCGGACGAGGTGCAGCACGCCGGCCCCGCACAGGGCCGCACCCATGCGCAGGGCACGGGCCGCCGCGGCGCCGGAGCGGACGCCGCGGGGATCCGCACCGGACCGGGTCTGCGGGGGACGAAGGGGCATGGGGTCAGGGTACCCAGCGGGACGTGCCGCGACGTGACGGACGGCACAGTCCGTCCCGGCATAGACCCCGCACCTGTTTTGTTGACATGTACATCAACATGACCGTGCCCCCGAAAGGACATCCCGTGGCTCCCGAGACCCTGCAGGACCAGCCGACCCTCGACGCCCTCGCCGCCGACCTGCTCTTCCGCGAGGCCCGCACGGCCTCCGAGTTCTCCGGCGAGCCCGTGGCCGACGAGCAGCTCCGGGCGGCCTTCGAGCTCGCCAAGATGGGCCCCACCGCCATGAACATCCAGCCGCTGCGCGTGACGTGGATCCGCTCCGCGGAGGCCCGGGAGCGCCTGCTCCCCCACATGGCCGAGGGCAACCGGGCGAAGACCGCCGCCGCGCCCGTCGTCGCGGTGCTCAGCTACGACGTCGACTGGCACGAGCACCTGCCCGTCGTCTTCCCGCCGGCCGCCGGCAACCAGGAGATGTTCGCCGGCAACGAGGAGCTGCGCGCGCAGATGGGCCGGGACAACGCCCACCTGCAGGCCGGGTACTTCGTGCTGGCCGTGCGCGCCGTGGGCCTGGCCGCAGGACCGATGGCCGGGTTCGACGCCGCCGGGGTGGACGCCGAGTTCCACGCCGGCACGGGCCTGCGCTCGCTGATGGTCGTGAACATCGGCACCCCCGCCGCCCCGCGCCACGAGCGGCTGCCGCGCCTGGACTTCGATGCCGCGACCACCACTGTCTGAGACCGTCCCGGACGGGCCCGCGCGCGGCGGGTCCGTCCGGCCCCCGCGCGCCCTCCGTGGCACCTGTCGGCCCGAGGACGGATACTGGACGGGATGACGCCCGCACTCCTGTCCCTCGGCACGGCCCTCCCGCCGCACGTGCTCGAGCAGACCGACGCCCAGGACCTCTACCAGGCCCAGCCCGGCACCGACCGGCTCAACGCCCGGCTGCTCCGCACGGTCTTCGGCGCCTCCGGGGTCGAGCGCCGGCACACGGTGCTCTCCGAGCTGGTCGAGGCGGACGCCCGCGCCGGGTCCCCGTACATCACCGCCGACGGCCGGTTCCTGGCCCCCCTGACCGGCGTCCGGAACCGGACCTACGTGGAGCGGGCCCCCGCGCTGTTCGCCGAGGCCGCCCGGGACGCCCTCGCGCGGTGCCCCGGGCTCGACCCCGCGGCCGTCACCGACGTGGTGACCGTCTCCTGCACCGGCTTCTTCGCCCCGGGCCCCGACTACCAGCTGGTCCGGGACCTCGGCCTCGACCCGGCCGTCCGGCGCGCGCACATCGGCTTCATGGGCTGCCACGGCGGGCTGATCGGACTGCGCCAGGCCGCGGCCATCGCCACGGCGGACCCGGACGCCGTCGTCCTGCTCGTGGCCGTGGAGCTGTGCACGCTGCACCTGCGCCCGGCCCGGGACACCGACACCATTCGGGGGGCCGCCCTCTTCGCCGACGGCGCGGCGGCGGCCGTGGTCAGCGCGAGGACGCCCGAGGGCGTCACCCCGCTGCTCGAGCTCGACCGGTTCCGCACCCTCGTGATCCCCGACGGCGAGGACGCCATGGCCTGGACCATCGGGGACTCCGGGTTCGAGATGATCCTCGGCGCCGCGGTGCCCCAGGTCCTCGAGGACAACATCCACACCGCCCTGGCGGCGCTGCTGGACGGGCCGGAGGGGGCCGTGGACCGGGACAGCATCACCGACTGGGCCCTCCACCCGGGCGGCCGGGGCATCCTCGACAAGCTCGAGGACACCCTGGGGCTGCCGCCCGAGGCCCTGCGGGAGTCCCGTGACGTGCTCGCGACGCGCGGCAACATGAGCAGCGTGACCGTCCTGCACGTCCTGCGCCAGGTGATCGACGCGGCCCCCGCCGACGAGACCCGCACCGTCTGCGCCCTGGCGTTCGGACCGGGCCTGACCGTAGAGTCGGCGCTGTTCACGATCCCCGCCCGGGCCGCGGCACCGGCCGCGGAGCTGGATCCCGCCGCGGCCGTCCCGATCCGCTAGGAGGTTCCCGTGGACCACGATGTCGTCGTCGTCGGCGCCGGACTCGCAGGCCTGCAGTGCGCCCACCTGCTCGAGCGGCACGGACTGGACGTGGTGGTCCTGGAGGCCTCCGACGGGGTCGGGGGCCGGATCCGCACCGACACGGTCGACGGCCACCGGTGCGACCGCGGGTTCCAGGTGCTCAACCCCGCCTACACCGAGCTGCGGCGCAGCGTGGACGTCGCGGCGCTGGGCATCCAGAAGTTCGACGCCGCCGCCGGGGTCCGCCGCGGCGACGGCATCGACGTCCTCGCCGATCCGCGGCGCGTCCCGTCCCGGCTGCCCGGAACGCTGCGCAGCCCGCTCGTGGAGCTGCGCCGGCTGCCCGCCCTGGCGGCGTGGCTCGCCCCGGGGCTGGACCCCCGCGCGCGGCGCCAGGAGCAGCGGGACCGGGCCTGGCACGAGTCGTTCGACGCCGCCGGGGTGCGGGGACCGCTGCGGGACCTGGTGCTCGAGCCGTTCCTGGCCGGTGTGATCCTGGAGGACGAGGGCCGCACCTCGGCGGCCTTCGTGCGCGAGCTCGTCGGCTGGTTCCTGCTCGGCACGCCGGGCCTTCCGACCGGGGGCATGGGCGCCCTCCCGGCCTGGATCCACGACGGGCTCCGGGCCCCGGCCGTCCTCGACACCCGTGTGGACGCGATCCAGCGCACCGGGAACGGGTGGACCGTGGGCGCCGGCGACGCCGCCTGGCGGGCGCCCGCCGTGGTCGTGGCCACCGAGGGCCCCGCGGCGGCCCGGCTCCTGGACCTGCCGGACACCCCCATGAAGGGCGAGGCGACCTGGTGGTTCGCGGCGGAGTCCGCGCCCTCGGAGCTCGGGTGCCTGGTCCTGCCGGGCGAGTCCGCCGGCCCTCTCATCGACACGGCCGTGGTCAGCAACGCCGCCCCCAGCTACGCCCCGGACGGCCGGGCGCTGATCCAGGCGACCGCCCTCCTGCCGCGGGGCGCCGAGCTCCCCGCCGAGGCCGACGTCCGCCGGCAGCTGGGCACGATCTGGTCCGCCGACACCGCCGCCTGGGACCTGCTGACCGTGCACGAGGTGCGCCGGGCGCTGCCGGAGCAGCCGCCCGGGCTCGTGACCGACCGGCCCGCCACCCTCGGCGACGGCCTGTACGTGTGCGGCGACCACCGCACCAACGGCTCGACCCAGGGCGCCCTGCACTCCGGGCGCCGCGCCGCCGAGGCCCTGCTGGCCTGAGTCCGGACTCCCTCCGCCGGTCGCCGGTCGCCTCCGTGGCGGGACCGGGAACCACCGTCCCCGGGCGCGTCGAGGGACAGGGCCCTACGATGTCGCCATGGCACGCACGGACACGGCCGCACGAGTGGTCGCCGCCTCCCCCGCACGCGTCTACGCCGCCCTGGTGGACCCGGACGCGCTCGCGGCGTGGCTTCCGCCGGAGGGGATGAGCGGTCGCTTCGAACGGTTCGACGCCCGGCCGGGCGGGTCGTACCGGATGGTCCTCCGCTACGCCGACGCCTCGGCCGCCCCCGGCAAGGCCACCGCCGACTCCGACGTCGTGGACGTCCGCTTCGTGGACCTCGTCCCCGGCGTGCGCGTGGTGCAGGCCGTGGACTTCGTCTCCGACGACCCGGCCCATTCAGGCACCATGACCATGACCTGGGAGCTCACCCGGGTCGAGGGCGGCACCCGCGTGGACCTGCGCGCCGAGGACGTCCCCGCCGGCATCTCCGCGGAGGACCACGCGGCGGGTCTCGCCTCGTCGCTGGCGAACCTCTCCGGCTGGCTGCAGGGGTGAACCCGCCCCGGGAGAGCGGCTGCGGCGACCCGGCGGCCGCCAGGAGGATCCCGCGCCGCCGGGTCCTGAACCGGTCGTCGGCCGGCCACGGGTTCCGGTCCATGCCGGTTCCCCGGCCCGGGCGGCCTCAGATGTTGGAGGCGTCCGGGGGCAGGTCCGCCGGCGGCCGGGAGGAGCCGTCCCCACCGGCCGCCGGCGGGCAGTCCATGCCCAGGGTGTAGGCGGTCATCGACAGGGAGCCGTAGGAGTACCCGTCGACGAGCACGCCGGTGTCCGGGGATCCGGCGGCCCCCGCGAGCCCGGCCAGGTAGAGGGACGGGATGAAGTGGTCGGGGGTGGGCACGGCGAGGTCCCAGTCCCCGTGGGCGTCCAGGGCCGCCAGCTCGGTGGGGTCGGTGAGGATGCGCTCCTTGGCGTCCTCGTTGAAGCGTCTCGCCCAGTCGTAGCCGTCGTCGGTGAGGGTCCAGTCCATCCCGCCCAGGTTGTGCACGATGTTGCCGCTGGTGATGATCAGCACGCCCGCCTCCCGCAGCGGCGCCAGGCGTGCCCCGAGGTCCAGGTGGTAGTCCAGGGGCTTGTCGGCGTTGATGCTCATCTGCAGCACCGGGATCGAGGCGTCCGGGAAGGCGTGGGTGAGCACGGACCAGGTGCCGTGGTCGATCCCCCAGCTGTCGACGTCGGCCCCGATCCACGTGGGGTGCACGGTGTCGCTGATCTCCTCGACCAGGCCCGGCAGACCGGGCGCCGGGTACTGCACGTCGAACAGCTCCTGCGGGAAGCCGTAGAAGTCGTGGATGGTGCGCGGGGCCGGCATCGCGGTGACCGCGGTGGCGTTGATGTACCAGTGAGCGCTCACCACCAGGATCGCCCGGGGCCGCGGCACCGAGGCCCCGAACGCCCGCCAGGCGGAGGTGTACCGGTTCAACTCCAGCGCGTTCATCGGATTGCCGTGCCCGAAGAACGCCGCCGGCATCACGACGTTCGCACTGGAGCTCTGAGCGCTCATCCCGCCTCCTCGGCGCCGCTCCCCGAGGGGCGCGCGGTGCCACAGTGGTCCGTTGCGGCCATCCTGCCCTGTGGTGCGGCTCCTGCCAAGGCGGCGCCGGGCCCCGGCGACAGGACCGGGCGTGGCACGCCCCGGCCCCGGTCGAGGAGCAGGGTCCGTGGCCGGTCGGCCGTCAGCGGGTCCCGCCCGCAGGCCCTGTGGCGGCGGACGAGTCAGCGGGACGGGTGGTGCTGTGGTGCCCGCGGAGCACGGCCGGCAGCGCGGCGGCGGCCAGGAGCGTGAGCGCGCTCAGGGGCACCCAGGGGGTGCCGGGCCACCAGGAGTGCCGGTCGGTGAGGTCGAGCAGCTGCCCGAGCACGGCATTGCCGGCCAGCACGGCGACGCCGCCGCAGGTGGCGGCCAGCCCGTAGTAGGCGCCCCGCCCCGGGGCAGGTCCGTGCGCGGGCACGAACGAGGGGATCAGGGACAGGATCGTGGGGGTGAGGAGCATGTGGCCCAGGATCAGGACGGTGACGGTGCCCATCAGCGGCGCCATCGACCCGGGAGCGGTCCCGGGGTGCACCGAGGTCACGGCGGCCAGGGTGAACGCGCCGGCCTCCAGCACGAAGCCGACCGCCAGGGCACGGCCGGGCCCCATGCGCAGACCGGCGCTGGAGACCGGCAGCTGCAGCAGCAGGGTCAGGACCGAGGCCAGCAGGAACAGCGCGCCCAGCCAGGCGCCGTCGAGACCGCGTCGGCTCAGCTCGACGGGCACGGCGAAGTAGAGCTGGTTGTAGGCCAGCATGTTCATGCCGGCCAGTGCGCAGAACACCACGAAGCGCCGGTCGCGCAGGCAGGCCCACCGGGGACCGGCCGCAGAGGGTGCGGCCGCGGGCACCCCTGCTTCCCCATCCGGCGGCAGGTGGTCCGGCTCGGCCGGGAGCAGATACCACAGCAGGACCGTCACCGCGGCGAACACCCCGATCCCCATGGTCAGGGCCGCGTCGAACCCCCACCCCAGGAGGAACGAACCCACGACCGGGCCCAGCACGGCGCCGATCTCTCCGGTGATCGCCAGCCACACGAACACCGACCGCCGGCTCCCCCGCCCGGCACCGGATCCGGTCGTCCCGGCCGGCCGGTCGGCGTGGGAGAGCCGGGACTCCAGGGCGGGCGAGAACAGGGCGCCTCCTGCGCCGGTGAGCACCGCGCCGAGGAGGAACAGGGCGAAGCCGGACGCCGCCGCCAGCGTGGCGTAGCCGACGATGCGCACCAGGCAGCCGGTGAGGATGGCCCGGCGAGCACCCCACCGGTCGGCCAGCATCCCGCCGAGCAGGAACATGCCCTGCTGGCTGAAGGTCCGAGCTCCCAGCACGAGTCCGATCGCCGCGGCGTCCAGGCCGTACTCGGTGCCCATGGCCCCGGCCAGGAAGGGCACGACCGCGTAGAAGCCGATGTTGAACACCAGTTGGGCGCCCAGCAGGGTGCGCGTCTCGGGCCGGTGGTCACGGAAGGGCATCGAGGTGCTCCTCGGGCCGGCGGTGCGTGTCCAGGATCGCGCACACCTGGGGCAGTGCCGCTGCCACCAGCTGCTTGCTGTGCTCGTGGCGTGGGCGGCTGAACAGCTCAGAGGTTTCCGCGAGCTCCACCAGACGACCCCGGAAGAGCACGGCGACCCGGTGGCTCATGTAGCGGACGACGCTCAGGTCGTGGGAGATCATCACCAGGGACAGGCGCCGGTCACGGTGCAGGCGCAGCAGCAGGTCCAGGACGGTGCGCTGGGTCACCGCGTCCAGGGCCGAGGTGGCCTCGTCGCAGATGAGCACCGCGGGCTCCAGCAGCAGTGCTCTGGCAATGGTGAGACGCTGCAGCTGGCCTCCGGAGCACTGGCCGGGATATCGGTCCAGCAGCCCGGGCTCCAGTCCCACCTCCCGCACGACCCCGTGGATGCGGTCACGCCGCTGCTCGGGCGTGCCGTTCCGGTGCCGCAGGAGAGGGGCCTCCAGGCTGGTGCGCAGCCGCATGCGGGGATCGAAGGAGTCGTGCGGGTCCTGGAAGACGAGCTGCACGTGCGAGGCCGCCGCGCCGGTGCCACCACGGTCGGCGCCCGCGGTGCCGGTGACCCGGCCGCTGTCCGGTGTCTCGAGTCCGACGATCAGCCGTGCGAGGGTGCTCTTGCCGGATCCGGACTGCCCCAGCACCCCGAGGATCTCGCCCTCCCGCAGGTCGAGGGACACCCGGTCCACGGCGGGGCGGGCATCGCGCCGCTTCGAGCCGAATCGCTTGGTGAGGCTGTCCAGCACCACCACGGGGCGCGCCCCCTCGGCGGCCGGCGGTGTTCCGGTGGGGGTGAGGGCCGACGCCTCCAGGAGGGCCTTCGTGCACGCGCTCCGGGGCTGGTTGAGCACGGTGCCGGCCGGCCCCGACTCCTGCACGCGTCCGGCGTCCATGACCACGACCCGGTCGGCGTAGGCGGACACCGTGGCCAGGTTGTGGGTGATGTAGAGGACCCCCAGTCCGCGGTCGCGCCGTTCGCGGTCGACGAGCTCCAGGATCTGCCGCTCGAGCACCGTGTCGAGGGCCGACGTCGGCTCGTCGGCCAGGAGCAGTCCGGGGCGGCCGGCCAGGGCCAGGGCCACCATGGCCCGCTGGGCCATGCCGCCCGAGAGCTGGTGGGGATGCGCCCGGGCGCACCACCGGGGGTCCTCGAACCCCACTTCGGCCAGCAGCTCCAGCGTCCGTGCTCGAGCCCGCGTGCCGCGCAGCCCGGCATGGAGCCTCAGCGGTTCCCGCAGGTGCTCTCCGACGGTCCGGCGCGGGTTGAACATCCGCTTCGGCTGCTGGTACAGCATGCCGATCCGGCCGCCGCGCACGCGGTTCAGCTCCGCTTCGCCGGCCCGGGTGAGGTCCGTCCCGCCCAGCCGGATCGTCCCGGCGTCGCGGTGCACCTGCGGGGGCAGCAGGCCCAGGACGGACATGGCCGTCAGGGTCTTGCCCGACCCGGAGGCGCCCACCAGCGCGACGAACTCCCCCGGAGCCACCGTGAGGTCGATCCCGGACAGGATGGGACGGCCACCGGCGCCGTCCGCGGTCCCGGCTCCGGGACCGCGCGCGGCCAGGACAGGCCGGTGGCTGAGATGCAGGCCCTCGACGACCAGGTGCTCAGACATCCCGTTCCGTCCGTGACGACGCCGGCAGCAGCATGCGAGTGCTGCTCATGTGCGCCAGCCGTTGGCCGACCAGGGTCACGCACAGCGCGACGGTGAAGACCACCAGGCCCGGGGCGAGGATCGTCACCGGAGCCCTGTCGGCGTACGGCTGGGCCGCGGCCAGCATCGCCCCCCAGTCCGACTGCGGCGGCTGCACCCCCAGTCCCAGGTAGGACAGGGCACCGACGGTGATCAGGAACTGACCGAACCGCAGCGCGGCCTGCCCGAGCAGGGGTCCGGCCAGGTGCGGCAGGATGTGCCGGAGGACGACGAAGGACGGCGAGCACCCCAGGACGCGGGCGGCCTCGACGAAGCCGCGGGACGAGACGTCGTAGGCCAGTGCGCGGGCCAGCCGGGCGAAGGGTGTCCAGCCGGTCACGGTCAGGGCCAGCAGCAGGGACAGGGGTCCGGGGCCCAGCACGGCGACCAGGAACAGGGCCACCACCATCTCCGGCAGCGCCAGCAGGACGTCGTTGGTCCGGGTGAGCAGCTCGTCGATCCAGCCCCGGCGGCGGGCGCTCAGCACGCCGATCCCCGTGCCGATCGCAGCGGTCAGCACGGTGGCCGCTGCGGCGGTCACCAGGGAGAACCGGCCGCCGTCGAGCAGCCGGCTCAGGGTGTCCCGGCCGAGGTGGTCCGTGCCCAGCCAGTGGGCCGGCCCGGGCGGGGCCAGCCGTGCGGTGAGGTCCTGGGCGGCGGGCGGGTACGGTGCGATCCAGGGCGAGACGGCCACGGACAGCACGATCAGGGCCAGGACCACCGCCGCCGTCCGGACCAGCACGGGCCGCTCACGCATGACGCCCCCTGATCCGGGGGTTGAGGACGCCGTGCACCAGGTCCGCCGCGGTCGTCAGGACGACCGCCAGTCCCACGACCACCACCACGCCGCCCTGGGCCAGCGGGATGTCGCTGTTGCGGACGGCGTCGAACAGCAGCCTGCCCATGCCGGGGATCGCGAAGACGACCTCCACGATGACGGACCCGCCCAGCAGACCGGCGAACCACACGGCCACCAGTGTGGTGAGGGGCAGCAGGCCGTTGGGGATCACGTGGCTCCGCACGGCCTGCGCGTGGCTGAGTCCCCGGGCCCGGGCGGCGACGACGTGCTCGGCGCTCAGCGCCTCGAGCATCCCCTCGCGCACCGCCGAGGTGAAGTAGCTGATCGGGCGCAGGGCCAGGACCACCACCGGCAGGACCGCGGAGGCAGGGCTCTCCCACCCGGCGGAGGGCAGCAGGGACAGCTGCAGCGCGAAGACCAGCACGAGCAGCGGGGCCAGCCAGTACTCGGGCATCGCGATGAAGGCCTGGGTGACCGTGGTGATCACCCGGTCGGCCGGGCGCCCCTCCTGCAGGGCCGCGACGACCCCCAGCACCACGGACACCGTGGCCGCCAGCCCGAGGGTCACGACCACCAGGCTCAGCGTGATCCACAGGGCGGGCAGCACCTGCTCGATCACCGGTGTCCGGCTGGCGTAGGACAGGCCCAGGTCGCCGCCGGCGAGCCTGCCGAGCCATCGCAGGTACTGCACCGCGAGAGGGTCGTGGAGTCCCAGCTCGAGCGCCAGCCCCTGGGCGGCGGCGTCGTCGACCACCTCCCCCGCCACCCGGGAGCGGATGATCTTGCGCACCGGGTCCCCCGGGGTGACGTACGGGATGAGGAAGACCACGAAGGACGCCAGCAGGACGGTGATCCCCAGGGTCGCCGTCCTCCTGGCGAGGAACGCCGTCATCGACGCCCCCGCGCCCGGGGGGCTGTGCAGGTGCTGGTCGTGCTCACGAGCCGGACTTCGTCGTCTCCGCGCGCAGAACGTATCGGGACAGCGGGTCCTGGACGTAGTCCTGCAGGTCGGTGCGGACCGCGTCGATGGCCTGCTCGTTGACCAGCCAGACGTTCACGGCCTGCTCCTCGAGGATCTTCCCGGCCTGGGCATAGAGCTGGTAGCGCTGCTCGGTGTCGGCGGTCTCGGCGGCCCGGGCGATGAGCGCGTCGTAGTCCTCGTCGCAGAAGTGGCTGAGGTTGTAGCTGCCCTCGCAGGTGTAGTCGGCGGTGAGGAACCCGATCGGGTCGGCGATGTCGATCAGCCGGTTGCGCTGGCTGAGCACCATGTCGTAGTCCCCGGACAGCAGGTCCGGCTCCACCGCGGCGTACTCCTTGGTCGTGATGGTGACGGGGACGCCGACGCTCTCCAGGTTCTCCTGGACGACGGTCGCCACGTCGGCGAACTCCGCCCGCTCCACGATCGCGATGATCTCCAGCGGCCGCTCGGCGGTGTAGCCGGCGGCGGCCAGCAGCTCCTTGGCCGCCTCCACGTCCCGCGGCGGTGTCCCGGCGCCCTCGACGGCCCAGGGCTCGGACGAGGCGAAGGGCCCGGTGCCCGGCAGGGCCGCGCCCTCGTAGACGCTGCCGGCCAGGGCCTCCAGGTCCAGCGCCGAGCGGACGGCCCGGCGGAAGTCGACGTCGTCGAAGGGCGCCCTGCTGTTGTTCATGTACAGCGTCGCGGTCCGCGGGGACTCGGCCTTGAGGACCTCGACGTCGGCATCGGCCTCCAGCGCGGACAGCTCGGCGACCGGGATGGACAGGGAGACATCGGCTTCACCGGTCCGCACCTGCGTCGCACGCGTCGCCCCGTCCGTGATGAACCGCACCTCGGCCCCGGCGAGCTGCACCGGCCCGCCCCAGTAGTCCTCGTTCCGGTCCAGGGTCAGGGACTGCTTGGGCTGCTCCGAGACGGGGGTGAACGGCCCGGTGCAGTGCCCGAACGGGTCCACCGTCCCGCCCTCGAAGGCGGCCGGAGCCAGCACTCCGGTGTTGACACTGGCCAGTCGGTAGGGGACCAGGGGACTCTCGGCAGGAGTGGTGACCCGCACCGTGCGCTCGTCGACGGCCTCGACGCCGCTGACGACGGCCGGGCTGAAGGCCCGGGCCGGGACCTCCGCGTCCAGGACGTTCTGCAGCGAGGTCACCACCGCGTCAGCGGTGAGCTGGGTGCCGTCCTGGAACTGCACGCCGTCCCGCAGGGTGAAGTCCCACTCCGTGGGCGAGACCTGGCGCCACTCCGTGGCCAGGGCCGGGACGATCTCGCCCTGGGCCTCGTCGTAACGGGTCAGGGTCTCCAGGCACCCGGACAGGGACAGGATGTAGGCGGCGTCGCTCTCCAGGGCCCAGTCGGCCACCGGGGCGCGGAAGTTGTCCACCACGATCCGCTGGTCCGGGTCCGCCGCCTGCTCGCCCTGCCCGTCCCCCCCGCTGAAGCCGCAACCCGACAACGTGAGAACGGCGACGACACCCATCGATGCCGATGCCCGGAGCACAGTGCGCACAGAACCACCTCAGTTCGGCGTCCTCGGACAGAGCGTCCGCCGACGACATGTGAATGATCGGGAAATCCCCCGGAGGAGAGGTTAGGCTAACCTCAGTCCGAGGTCCACTCGACCCGCGGGAAGCGTCATGGACCGGCGGGGTCCGGCGTCCGCCACGGATGTGCTGGTGGTCCGTTCCGGCCGTCATGCCCTGCGGAGCTGCTCCCGCCGATGCCGCCGCGTCAGGGCCCGGGGCGGCGCCGCAGCGGGGCGAAGGTGGCCGGTTTGTCGGCGGCGTGGAAGTCGGTGATCAACCGCGCGCACAGCTGCGGCTTCTCGACCAGCACCCCGTGGGAGGCGTGCGGGACCACGGCCAGCTCCCCGTGCGGCAGGGCGCGGTACGTGGCCACGGCGTGCTCGAGCCGCACCTCGTCGTCGTCGCCGACGAGCACGAGGACGGGGAGGTCGAGGCCCGCGAGGTCCGCGTCCGTGAGGGCTGGTTCCCCCGCGTGCATCTGCCGCAGCTTCGCCACGACCCGGTCGTAGTGCTCGCGCCCGTCGGGGGAGACCTCCGCGTAGGCGTCGACCATGAAGTCCGGCACCTGCGCCTCGCCCTCCAGGACCCCGGGCTCCCACCCGTCGCGGTGGTGCACCCCGGCCGCGAGCACCAGGTCCCGGACCAGGTCGGGCCGCTCCAGCGCCACGGTGAGGGCGATGACGGCCCCGTCGCTGTAGCCCAGCAGGTGCACCGGCGCACCGGCCTCCTCGTCGAGGAAGGCGATCGTGTCCTCGGCCATCGCCGCGTAGGAGAGCGGGCCCTCTCGGTCGGGGGTGTGACCGTGGGCCCGCTGCTCAGGGGTGATCACCCGGTACCGGCCCGCCAGTTCCTCCACCAGCGGACCCAGTGCCCGGGAGTCCGTGCCACCGGGGTGCAGCAGGACGAACTGCGGCCCGCTCCCCCGGGCGCAGGCCCACAGTCCCCCGGCCGGGCCGGTCCGCTCCTCGCTCATGGGGCCAGTATCGTCCCTCCCGAGGACACCGCAACAGCAGCCCGAGCAGTACCGCAGCGGCACCGCAGCGGCACGGGGCCGAGGGGCGCGCGGTCCGCGGTGCCGGTCGCCACGGTGCCTCGGCTCAGCGGGGCCCCGGCTCAGTCGCGGAGCATCTCCCCCACCCGCCGGACCCCCTCGGTGATGTCCTCCTCCGAGGCCGCGGAGTAGGCCAGGCGCAGGCTCGTGGAGGCGCGCCCGTCCGCGTAGCAGGCGCCGCCGGGCACCAGCACCACCCCGTGCCCGATGGCCCGGCCCAGGAGGTCCCCGTGGTCGAGGGCCGGGTCGAGGTCCAGCCACGTGAAGAAACCGCCGGCGGGACGCGTCCAGCGCACCCCCTCGGGCATGAACTGCCCGAGGGCGTCCATCATGGCGGCGCAGCGCGAGCGGTACCGTTCCACCGCCCGGTCCAGGGCGGGCCGCCAGTGCTCGCTGCCCACGTACTCGGCGGCGAGCTCCTGGCCGAGCACGGACGGGTGGATGGTCACGGCCTCGGCCGCGATCTGCAGCCGGGCCCGCACCGCCGGCACCGCCGCGATCCAGCCGACCCGCAGCCCGGGCGAGAAGATCTTGGAGAAGCTGCCCAGGTGGATCACGGTGCCGGGGTCCAGCGAGTACAGGGACGGGAGCCGGTGGTCCCGGTCGAAGCCGAGCAGCGCGTACGGGTCGTCCTCGAGGATGAGCACGCCGCGCTCGGCGCAGACCTCCACGAGCCGGCGGCGCCGCTCCTCGGTGGTCGTCACGCCCGTGGGGTTGGAGAAGTTCGGGACGGTGTAGACGAACTTCACGCTCCGGCCGGCGGTCCGCAGCCCGTCGATCCGCTCGGCGACCGCCTCGGGGTCCAGTCCGTCGTCGTCGACGTCCACGTGGGCGACCTCGACCTCGTAGCTGCCGAACACGCCGAGGGCCCCCACGTAGGTGGGGCCCTCGGCCACGACCACGTCCCCCGGGTCGCAGAACAGCTTGGTCACGAGGTCGAGACCCGCCTGTGACCCGGCGGTGATCTGGATCGTGTCGGGCGTGGTCTCGGCGCCCTGCAGGCGCATGAGGTCGACGACCAGCCCGGGCAGGCGCTCGATCCCGGCCCCGGAGCCGTACTGGAGCACCTCGGGACCGCGCTCGGTCAGGATCCGCGCCGTCATCGCGGCCACGACGTCGTGCGGGAGGACGCTCATGTCCGGGTTGCCGCCGGCGAGGGAGATGATCCCGGGGCGCATCGCGATCTCGAACACGGCCCGGACCGGGGAGGGCCGGAACTCCTCGGAGCGGTGGGCGAACAGCGAGGTGTGGTCGGGCCGGGGGGTCACGGCCGCGCCCCCGGTCACCGGCCCTCCCCCGCCGGAAACTGCGCCCGGTCCTGCGCCGGCTCCCCCGCCGGCTCCCCCGCCGGATCCGGGGAGGCGTCCCCGTAGACGTGCCCGGCCAGCCCGTAGGCGGGCCCGCCCGGCGCCGCGCCGGGGCCCAGCGCGAGGAGGCTGATGAGCTCGTAGGCCACGTGCGCGGCGGCGACGCCGGTGATCTCGGCGTGGTCGTAGGCCGGGGCGACCTCGACGACGTCGCAGCCGACCACGTTCGTGCCGCGCAGCCCGCGCAGGATCTCGAGCACCTCCCGGCTGGTCATCCCGCCGGCCTCGGGGGTCCCGGTGCCGGGGGCGTGGGCCGGGTCCAGCACGTCGATGTCCAGCGAGACGTAGAGCGGGCGGTCGCCGACGCGCTGCCGCAGGTGCGCGACGACGGCGTCCACCCCCAGCCGCATGACGTCGGCGGAGGAGACGATGCCGAAGCCGAAGCGGGCGTCGTCGTCGAGGTCCTCGGTGCCGTAGAGCGGCCCGCGGGTGCCGACGTGGCACACGGCGTCCGTGTCGAGGAGGCCCTCCTCGAACGCGCGGCGGAAGGGGGTGCCGTGGGTGTACTCGGCGCCGAAGTAGGTGTCCCAGGTGTCCAGGTGGGCGTCGAAGTGCAGCAGCGCGACCCTGCCGTGGCGCGCGTGGGCGGCGCGCAGCAGCGGCAGGGCGATGGTGTGGTCGCCGCCGATCGCCACGAGCCGGGTGTCCTCGCCCATGAGCTCGGTGGCCTGGGCCTCGATGGAGGCGATCGCCTCGGGGATGTCGAAGGGGTTGGCCACGATGTCCCCGGCGTCGGTGACCTGCGCCCCGGCGAACGGCGAGACGTTCTGCGCGGGGTTGTAGGGGCGCAGCAGGCGCGAGGACTCCCGGACGTGGTTGGCCCCGAACCGGGCGCCGGGCCGGTAGGAGACGCCGGCGTCGAACGGCACGCCCACCACCGCGATGTCCGTGTGCTCGACCTCGTCCGTGCGGGGCAGGCGGGCGAACGTGCCCAGCCCGGCCCAGCGCGGGGTCAGGGCGGCGTTGACGGGTCCGACGACGGGGGTGCCGTCCGGGGCAGTGCCGGTGATGCGCTCGGGGTTCATGGCGTGGGGTCCTCTCGGTGGGTGCTGACGGGGGTGGTGGCCGGGACGGGCGGGGAGCTCAGGAGCCGAGGATCCACAGCAGCACGGCCTCCTCGGTGCCGGGGTTCTCCCAGGTGTGCGGTTCGGAGCCGGGGAACGTCACGGTGTCCCCGGCCTCCAGGTCGTAGGTGCGGTCCGGGACGTGGAGCCGGAACCGGCCGCTGATCAGGTGCAGCACCTCGGTCTCGCAGTCCATGCTGTACATCGCGTCCTCGCCCCGGCCGCCGGCGGCCACGCGGGCCCGGATGACCTGGACCTGGCGCTGGGCCGAGGGCGTGACGAGCTGCTCCTCGATCCCCTCGCCGCCGAGGTCGATGTGCGGGGCGTCCTCGAGCCGGACCAGCTCCACGTCGGCGGGCCCGGCGAAGAGCGAGCCCACGTCGATCCGCAGCACCTGGCACATCCGCACCAGGGAGTCCACGGACGGGGAGGTGATGTCCCGCTCCACCCGGCTGACGAAGCCCTTGGTGAGGCCCGCGGCGGAGGCGAGCTGGTCGATGGTCATGTGGCTGCGCCGCCGGTGGTTGCGCAGCCGCGACCCCACGGCGGCGGTGTGCCCGGAGCTCTCGATGGGCAGTGCTTTCACGACGACGACGCCTCCTCCCGGACGGATTCACCCGCCCGTCACGACCGGGACCCGTTCCCAAAACATGATCTGCATCATACTATGTGGGACAACTTTTGTTTCTTGTCGAGCAACCTCGTGGCGGGGAAGCTCCCGATCCACCCCGTGGGCGCCCGCGCTCCGAGGAAGAAGTGACATCCATGAACGTGCTGATCATCGTGCTCTACCTGGTCGCCATGGTGGCGGTCGGGCTGTGGGCCAGCCGCCGGGCGCACAACGCCGAGGACTACCGGGTGGCGGGCCGCCGCCTGGGCCCCGGCTTCTACACGGGCACCATGGCCGCCGTGGTCCTCGGCGGCGCCTCCACCGTGGGCGGGGTGGGCCTCGGCTTCACCTACGGCATCTCCGGGATGTGGCTGGTCGTGGCGATCGCCACGGGCCTGGCCGCGCTGAGCCTGTTCTTCGCCGGCCGCATCCAGTCCCTCAAGGTGTTCACCGTCTCCCAGATGCTGCAGCTGCGCTACGGCGAGCGCGGCGGGGCCAAGGCGTCCTCGTTCGTGATGCTGGCCTACACGGTGATGCTCTCCGTGACCTCCACCTCCGCGTACGCCGCGATCTTCTCGGTCCTGTTCCCGCTCGACCGGGCCTGGGCGATCCTGCTCGGCGGCGTGGTGGTCGTGGCGTACTCCGTGCTCGGCGGGATGTGGTCGATCACGCTCACCGACATGATGCAGTTCGTGTTCATGACGGTCGGCATCTTCCTGATCCTGCTGCCGTTCTCCCTGTCCGCCGCGGGCGGCTGGACGGGGCTCGAGGACCGGCTGGACGCCACGTTCTTCACCTGGGACGGCATGGGCACGCAGGCGATCATCACCCAGTTCGTGGTCTACGGGTTCGGCATGCTGATCGGCCAGGACATCTGGCAGCGCGTCTTCACCGCCCGCTCCCCGCAGGTCGCCCGCTGGGGCGGGCTCGCCTCCGCGGCCTACGTGGCGCTCTACGGCGTGGCCGGGGCCGTCATCGGGATGACGGCCGCCGCCGTGGCCCCGGACCTCTCCTCCCCGGACGACGCGTTCGCCACGATGGCGCAGCAGTACGTCCCGGCCGGGCTCGGCGGGGTCGTGCTCGCCGCCGGTGTCGCCGCCATGATGTCCACGGCCTCGGGCGCGCTCATCGCCGCGGCCACGGTCGCCCGGGTGGACGTCGTGCCGACCCTGAGGTCCCTGCTCACCCGCCACGCCGCCCCCGCCCCGGAGGGCACCGCCGAGGCGCTGCGCGGGGACCGGATCTACGTGCTCGTCTTCGGCGTGGTGATCACCGTGATCTCGATCTTCGTCTCGGACACCGTCACCGCCCTGACCATCGCCTACGACATCCTGGTGGGCGGCCTGCTCGTCGCCGTCCTGGGCGGGCTCCTGTGGCGGCGGGGCACGAGCCTCGGCGCGGCCCTGTCCATGCTCGTCGGGTCCGTGGTGACCGTGGCCTCCATGGCGGTGTTCGGCGTGCTGGCCAACGCCCCCATCTACCTGGGCCTGGCGAGCTCGGCGCTGGTCTACGTGGTCGTCTCGCTGCTGTCCCGCCCCACGCACGCCGGGGTGCTGCGGCAGTGGAACGAGCGCCTCGCCGGCACCGGCCCGGCCGGCGCCGACCGCGCGGAGGTCCGCCCGTGACCGGGGCGCCCGGCCCTCGCGGAGCGGCCGCGGCACCGGGGCGGACACCCGCGCCGCTGACCCGCGACGAGGTGGAACGGGCCGCCGCCGCCCTGGTCGCGGCGTTCGCCGCCACCGACACGGAGGCCTACTTCGACGCCTTCTCCCCGGACGCCGACTTCGTCTTCCACAGCGAGCCCGGCCGCCTGGCGGACCGTGACAGCTACGAGCGGCTCTGGGCAGGATGGCTCGCGGCGGGCTGGCGGGTGGTCTCCTGCGAGAGCAGCGGCGCCGTCGTCCGCCTGTGCGGGGAAGCCGCGGTGTTCGTCCACGACGTCCGCACCACCACGGCGACCCACGGCGTGGCCGAGACCTCGGCCGAGCGCGAGACCATCGTCTTCCACCGGACCGCGGACGGATCCGTCACCGCCGTCCACGAACACCTTTCCCCCGTCCCGCCGACCACTGAGGCAAGCACATGACGACGACACCCCGCACCGCCGACGGACCCAGATCCGCCTGGACCCGGCTCTCGGACCACCTGGACGAGAACTCCGAGGGCTACGGCCCGCTGCGGGGCACGCTCGGGGCGGGCCGGATCGGGATGATCTGGCTCGCGGCGAACCTCGTGGTGACCACGCTGCTGACCGGGACGCTGTTCGTGCCGGGGGTGTCCTGGCCCACCGCCCTGGGCATGATCGTCCTGGGCACGCTGATCGGCGGGGCGGTGCTGGTGCTCGTGGGGAACATGGGCACCCGCACCGGCCTCGCCACCATGTCCCTGACCAAGGGCTCGTTCGGTCTGCGCGGGTCCTTCCTGCCGGTGGCCGCGAACGTGGTCATCCTCATGGGCTGGAGCTGGGTGCAGGCGATGCTCGCCGGCGTCACCGTGAACTTCCTCGTGGCGCAGGCGACCGGATTCTCCAACCCGGTGCTGTTCTCGGTGCTGTGCCAGGCGCTGGTCGTGGCGCTGGCCGTCCTCGGCCACGAGGGCATCGCCCGTGTGGAGCCGTGGCTGGCGGTGGTGATCCTGGGCATCATGGCCTGGGTCTTCACGGTGGCGTTCACCTCCTACCCGGTGGCGGACTTCGCCGCCCTGCCCGCGGATCCCGAGGCGGGCTGGTCCTCCGTCGCGGTCCTCGACGTCGTCATCGCCACGGCCATCTCCTGGACCGTGCTCTCCGCGGAGTTCAACCGCCTCGCCCGGAGGCAGTCCGCGGGCATGATCGGCTCCGGCACGGGGTACGTCCTGTCCACGGTCGCGGCCATGAGCCTCGGGGCCACCGCCATCGCCTACGTGGTGCTCGACGGCGGGGAGGCGGTCGGGTTCGACCCGACGGTCCTCGTGGCCGCCTTCGGCGCCCCCCTGGCGGTGGTGGTCTTCCTGTCGGTGATGGCCACCAACACCATGGTCGTCTATGGCATGGTCTCCTCGGTGGTGAACCTCACGCCCTCGCGGAGGCTCCGCTTCCTGCCCACGGCGCTCGTGCTGGGGGCCGTGTCGGTCCTCGGCTCCACCCGGCTGGGCCTGCTGAACCAGTTCACCGAGTTCCTGGTGCTGATCGGCTCGCTGTTCATCCCCGTCTTCGCGATCATGCTGGTGGACTACTACGTGGTCCAGCGCGGCGCCTACACGGCGGACGTCCTGCGGGGACGCGGCGGCCGGTACTGGTACCGGGGCGGGGTCAATCCCGCCGCCGTGGTGGTGTGGGTCGTCGGCGCGGCCTCCTCGCTCGTGCTCACCTACGTGCTCCCGAGTCCCGTGGGCGCGACCATGCCCACGTTCGTCCTCTCCGCGGCGCTCTACCTGGGCTGGGCTCTCGCGGCGGGAAGGATCGTGGCGGGCCGTCCGGCGCAGCACCACCTCTCCGAGGCGGCGGACGGGACCGCGACGCCGGACGGCACCGGTGGAGCCGGTGCGGCCGGTGCGGCCGGCACGGCCGACGAACCGGAGGAGGCCGCCGATGCGCCTCGTTGACCTGAGCCACCCCGTGGAGGCCGGCATGCAGGTGTTCCCGGGGGACCCGGCCGTGGACTCCCGGCTCGCGGCGTCCGTCCCGCGGGACGGCTTCCAGGTGGCCGAGCTGCACCTGGGCACGCACAGCGGGACGCACGTGGACGCACCCCTGCACACCGTGGACGGGGGCCCGGCCGTGGACGAGCTCGATCTGTCCCGCCTGGTGGGACCGGCGCGCATCGTGCACGTGCCGGGGCTCCAGGAGCACGAGGTGGTCCGCTGGGAGCACGTCCGCGCGCAGCTGGAGGACGTCCGGGTCGGCACGATCGTCCTGTTCCGCACCGACTGGTCCCGGCACTTCGGGACGCCGCGCTACCTGGCGCACCCGGTGCTGGACGTGGGGATCGCCGAGCACCTGCTGTCCGCGGGCGTGCAGGTGCTCGGCACGGACACCCTCAACCCGGACCGCACCCCGGACGCCGGCTCGACCGGCCCGCTCGAGCTGCCGGTGCACGCGGCGGTCCTGGGAGCGGGCGGGGCGATCCTCGAGAACCTGACGAACCTGCACGCCGTCGACTGGCCGGACCCGCTGCTGAGCGCCCTGCCGCTGCGGCTGCGCGGTCTGGACGGCTCCCCGGTGCGGGCGGTGGCGATGCAGCTGTGAGCCCCGTCCCGTCCCTGACCGTTCCCCACCCCGAGGGCCACGACGCCGTCGACGACACCCGATCCCCGAAGAGGAGCCACCACCATGACCGCTGATGCCCGCCCCACCGCCCCGACCCCCTACCGGTCCGTCAACCCGGCCACCGGCCGGGTGCTGGCCGAGCACCCCACCGCCACCGACGCCGAGGTCCAGGAGGCCCTCGCCGGCGCCGACGCCGCGTTCCGTGCGTGGCGGGCCGTGCCGATCGAGGAGCGGGCGGCCGTCGTCGCCCGCGTCGGGGCGCTGTTCACCGAACGGGTCGAGGAGCTGGCCGCGACCATCACCGAGGAGATGGGCAAGCCGCTCGCCGAGGCCCGCGAGGAGGTCGAGTTCTGCGCCGAGATCTTCGCCTACTTCGCCGAGCAGGGCCCGGCCCTGGCCGCCGACCAGCCGATCACCGCCTCCGGCGGGGGCCGGGCGATGATCCAGAAGCGCCCGGTCGGGGTGCTGCTGGGGATCATGCCGTGGAACTACCCCTACTACCAGGTGGCCCGCTTCGCCGCCCCCAACCTGGTGCTGGGCAACACGATCCTGCTCAAGCACGCCGAGTCCTGCCCCCGGGCGTCCCTGGCCCTCCAGCAGCTCATGGACGACGCCGGGGTGCCGGCCGGTGCCTACCGCAACGTCTTCGCCTCCCACGACCAGGTCGCCGACATCATCGCCG
The DNA here is from genome assembly GCF_054784195.1 of Kocuria himachalensis. NCBI lineage: Bacteria > Bacillati > Actinomycetota > Actinomycetes > Micrococcales > Micrococcaceae > Kocuria > Kocuria himachalensis. The sequence goes on along the minus strand of NZ_BAAGPL010000003.1, from coordinate 171,049 downwards.
ACCCGCGGGTCCAGGGGGTCTCGCTGACCGGCTCCGAACGCGCCGGGGCGAAGGTCGCCGAGATCGCCGGACGGAACCTGAAGAAGGTCGTCCTGGAGCTGGGCGGGTCCGACCCCTACGTGGTCCTCGACACCGCCGACGTGCGCGAGTCCGCCCGGGCGGCCTTCGCCACCCGGATGGGCAACACCGGCCAGGCCTGCAACTCCAACAAGCGGATGATCGTGATGGACGACGTCTACGACGAGTTCGTCGACGAGCTCACCCGCCAGGCCCAGTCGCTGACCCCGGGCGACCCCGCCGCCGACGCGCCCGGCACCTACGCACCCCTGTCCTCCCGGGCCGCCGCCGAGGGGCTGGCCCGCCAGATCCAGGAGGCCGTGGACGCCGGTGCCACCCTGCACGCCGGAGGGCGGCTGCTCGAGGGCCCGGGCGCGTACCTGGAGCCGACCGTGCTCACCGGGATCACCCCGGGCATGGCCGCCCACCACGAGGAACTCTTCGGCCCCGTGGCCGTGGTCTACCGGGTGGCCGACGACGAGCAGGCCCTCGCCCTGGCCAACGACACCCCCTACGGGCTCGGCGGGGCCGTCTTCAGCACCGACCCCGACCGCGCCCGGCGTCTCGCCGAGGGCCTGGACTCGGGCATGGCCGCCGTCAACGCCGCCGAGGCCGAGGGCGCCGAGATGCCCTTCGGCGGGGTCAAGCGCTCCGGCTACGGCCGCGAGCTGGGACCGCTGGGCATGGACGAGTTCGTCAACAAGCGCCTGCTCTACGTCAAGGACCGGCCCGCCGGGAAGGACTGACCCGCCGGCGCCCCCGCCGTACGAGACCCCCACCGCCCCAGACCCCTTGGAGGACCGCTCATGACCGCCCGCAGGACCACCGCCCGTGCCGTGCTCGAGACGCTGCGGGGCTACGGCGTCGACACCGTCTTCGGCATCCCCGGGACCCACTCGCTCGAGTTCTACCGCCCGCTGCGCGAGCTGGGCATCCGGGCGGTCACCACCCGCCACGAGCAGGGGGCCGCGTACGGAGCCGACGGGTGGAGCCAGGTCTCCGGGCTGCCGGGCGTCGTCATCACCACGTCCGGGCCGGGCCTGCTCAACTCGCTGTCCGGGGCGGCCACGGCCTACGCCGAGTCCCGCCCCATGATCATCCTGTCCCCCGGGCGCCCGGTGGGCCACGACTTCCGGGACATCGGCTCGCTGCACGAGACGAAGAACCCGTCCGCGGCCGTGGACGCGATCGTGGGCCGCAGCCGCCGGGTCACCAGCGGGGCCGAGGCCGTGACCATGGTCCACGACGCCTTCCGGGACTTCGCCCACTCCCGCCCCCGGCCGGTGCACATCGAGATCCCGCTGGACGTCCTGGAGGCGGAGCTCGACTACACCGACCGGCAGGTGGCCCCGCGCCGGCTGGGGGCCCCGCAGCCGGCGCCGGTCGACGACGTACGCCGCGCCGCCGAGGTGCTGCGGAGCGCCGAGCGCCCCGTCATCCTGGCCGGCGGCGGCTCCCTGGCCGCCGGCGCGCGGCTGCTGGAGCTCGCCGAGCTGCTCGAGGCGCCGGTCATCACCACGACCAACGGCAAGGGCGCGATCCCCGAACGGCACCGCCTCTCGCTGGGCGCCGACCTGCGGCTGTCCACCGCGCACGAGTTCCTGCGCTCCGCCGACGCCCTGCTGGTGATCGGCTCGAAGGTCGGCGAGGCCGAGCTGTGGGGCGGGGACATCACGCCCCGGGGGCCGGTCGTGCGCGTGGACATCATGCGGGACCAGATGCTGTGCAACCTCGACCCGGACATCGAGCTGCCCGGGCACTCCGCGGCCGTGGTCCCGCAGCTCCTCGGGGCGGTCGGCCCGCTCCCGCCGCGGCCCCCGCGCGACCTCACCGAGGTCTTCGCCCGGCTCGACGACGAGGGCCGCCGCACCGCGCCCGAGCTTGCGGCGCTCAACGAGACCATCATGGCCGTGGTGCCGGAGGACACGATCATCGGCGGCGACTCCTCCCAGGTCACCTATCTGGGCTCCACCACGTTCTTCCGCGCCCGGCTCCCGCACTCCCTGCTCTACATGGGGACCTACGCGACCCTGGGCTACGGCCTGCCCGCCTCGATCGGGGCGAAGCTCGCCGCCCCGCACCGGCCCGTGCTGTGCCTCGTGGGCGACGGCGCCCTGATGTTCTCGATCCAGGAGCTGATGACCGCCGTGGAGCTCGGCGTGGACCTGCCCATCGTGTGCGTGGACAACGGCGGCTACGGCGAGATCCGGCAGAACATGACCGACCGGGACATCGACCCGCTCGCCGTGGACCTGCGGCAGCCGGACTGGCCGGCGCTCGCGGAGGCCTTCGGCGCGGTCGGGTTCCGGGCCACCCAGGAGAACCTGGCCGAGAAGATCGTCGAGGCGCTCGCGGTGGAGGGGCCGAGCCTGGTCCACCTGCGGATCTGACCCGCCGAGGGGTGGCGTCCTGCGGGAACACCGCCCGAACTGCCCCGGCAGGAGAACCCTCGTGCAGGGGGCGGAGGTCGCGTCAGCGCGGGACCTGGCCCTCCGGCAGCTCCGCCACGGGGGCGAGGACCACGTCCTCGACCTTCCAGTCCAGGTCCGTGCAGCGCCTCCGGGCGGCCGCGAGCTGCTCGAGGGTCGGGACGACCCCGGCGACCGGGACCACGAAGCCCTCCACGTGGAAGACGTGGCCCTCGTCGCGGACCCGCACGCCCACGTCCTGCACCCACGGCTGCTGGCGCAGCACCGTCTCGACCTCTCGGATGAGGGGGTGCGGCGCGGCGTCGTCGTAGGTGGTGGCCCGGGAGTCCACGAGGTCGGCCACGGAGCCCTTGAGGTTGCCGACGCCGTCCTTGACGATCGAGACCGACACCACGAGCGCCGCCGCCGCGTCCGCCCACCACAGGCCCATGCCGATGCCCAGCACGCCGGCCGCCGTGGCCAGGCCGGTCATCCAGTCCGCCTTGTTCATGTCGGCGTCGGCGTAGAGCACCTTGTCGTGCAGCTCCTCCGCGAGCTTCGTCTTCATCCGGCCCAGGACCACCGGCGGGATGCTGGTGAGCGTCATCGCCGCCACCATCAGCCAGCCGGACCACACCGGTGTGCCGAACAGGCTGACGACCCCGATCGGCGGCCGCTCTCCCGCCAGCAGGCCGGAGCCCGAGTCGACCACGAGGAACGCGCCCATCGTCAGGAGCGCGACCGCCGCCACGAGGTGGCCCACGCCCACGGAGCGGTGGTAGCCGTAGGGGTGGCGCGGTGTGGGGCGCCGGCCGGCGACACGGACCGCCACGAGGAAGGCGAGGGGCGGCAGGAACGAGAGCGAGTCCTCGATCCAGGCGACCTTCATGGCCTGGGACTGCCCGGCCACGAGCGCCACGACGGCCACGGTCACGGCGAGCACCCCGAGGGTGATCCGCTCCAGGCGCACCGCGCGCCCCAGGGTGCGCGCCTGACCGTCCGTGAGCTTGGTGGACCCGAACCGCGCCGACGCCTCGGAGCGACTCATCACCCCTCCTCCCGGTCCACCAGGAACGTCTCCAGCTCGGTGAGGAAGCCGTTCTCCCCCAGCCGGGTGGCCAGCACGATCCTCTCGGTGCGGCCGTCCCACGTCTCGATCTCCGTGTGCGGGCGGGTCAGGGCGGCGTGCTTCTCCCAGGGGGACGTCTCGGTGAGGCCCGCGACGACGACGTCGAGGTCACCGCCCTCGAGCGAGCGGATCAGGTGGCTCTCGGCGCCGGGGTACCACACGACCTCCGCGTCGATCCGCTCGGCGAACTCCTCGACCAGCTCGACCTCGACGCCGGAGGGCCGGCCGCTGTCGGCGACTCCCGTCCAGGGCGGGCTCTCCGAGACGCCGACCCGCAGCTCACCGCCGCGCACCCGGTCGAGGGTGCCCTCCGGGTCCTTCGGGAACCCGGGACCGCACCCCGTGACCAGGACCCCGAGCAGCGCCGCCACCGCGAGCAGGCGCACCGAGCAGGACATCGCCTCACGACCTTTCCGAGCACCGGAGCGGTCCCGCCGGACCGCGCTCTCCATCGGTCCCGAGCTTACGGAGTTCCGTCCGTGCCGTGGCACGGACGGAGGCCGGACCGGACACCGTCGTCTCCTCGCAGCAGGGCAGGTCCGCGACCGTGACCACGGCACGTGCCGGAAACGACCGGTGAACCTCGCCGAAACACGGAGCCCCTACGGTGACGAGTGTCCCTGAGCACCCGCCGTCCCGAGGAGAGCCGTGCACCTGACACCCCGTGAGCAGGAGAAGCTGCTGGTCGTCGTGGCCGGTGACCTCGCCCGCCGGCGCCGGGCCCGGGGGCTGCGGCTCAACCACCCGGAGGCGGTCGCCCTGATCACCGCCGAGCTGCTGGAGGGCGCCCGGGACGGCCGCACCGTGGCCGACCTCATGTCCTGGGGCTCCACGATCCTGGCCCGCGCGGACGTCATGGAGGGCGTGCCGGAGATGGTCCACTCCGTCCAGGTGGAGGCGACCTTCCCGGACGGCACCAAGCTCGTCACCGTCCACGACCCCATCCGCTGACCCGCCCGGCCCCGAAGGAGCGCCCGTGATCCCCGGAGAGTACGTCCTGCGGCCCGAGCCCGTCGTGATCAACGCCGGCCGGCCCACCACGGAGGTGGACGTGGTCAACCGCGGCGACCGCCCCGTGCAGGTGGGCTCGCACTTCCACTTCGCCGAGGCCAATCCCGGGCTCGAGTTCGACCGGGCGGCGGCCCGCGGCTTCCGCCTGGACGTCCCCGCCGGCACTGCGGTGCGCTTCGAGCCCGGCGACCGCAAGCGGGTACGGCTCGTCGCCCTGGCGGGGCGCCGCGAGGTCCACGGCCTCGCGAACCGGGTGAACGGGCCTCTCGACACCCCCGGCACGGGCGCCCCCGGCACCGGGTCTCCCCGCGCCGGCGCTCCCGGGGAGGAGCAGGCGTGAGCCACGAGATGTCCCGCGCCCAGTACACGAGCCTCTACGGGCCCACCACCGGGGACCTGGTGCGCCTGGCGGACACCGAGCTGTTCCTCGAGGTGGAGCACGACCGCACGGTCCCCGGGGACGAGGTGGTCTTCGGCGGCGGCAAGGTGATCCGGGACGGCATGGGCCACAACGGACGGCTGACCCGGGGCGACGGCGTGGTGGACACCGTGGTCACCAACGCCGTGGTCCTCGACGCCTCCGGGATCTACAAGGCGGACGTCGGCATCCGGGACGGGCACATCAGCGGGATGGGCAAGGCCGGCAACCCGGACATCATGGACGGCGTCGACATCCTCATCGGCGCCTCCACCGAGGTGATCGCCGGCGAGGGCCGGATCCTCACCGCCGGCGGGATCGACTCCCACATCCACTTCATCGGCGCCGACCAGATCGGCACGGCCCTGTCCTCCGGGATCACCACGATGTTCGGCGGCGGCACCGGCCCGGCCGAGGGCTCCAACGCCACCACGGTCACCCCCGGCGCGTGGCACCTCGCCCGGATGTTCCGGGCCCTCGACGGCTACCCCATGAACTTCGGGCTCCTCGGGAAGGGCCACGCGAGCGCCGCCGAGCCCCTCGCGGAGCAGATCCGCGCCGGTGCCGTGGGACTCAAGATCCACGAGGACTGGGGCGCCACCACGGCCGCGATCGACACGGCCCTGGCCGTGGCCGACGAGTTCGACGTGCAGGTGGCCATCCACACCGACACCCTCAACGAGTGCGGGTTCCTCGAGGACACCGTGGCCGCGATCGATGGGCGGGTCATCCACACGTTCCACACCGAGGGCGCCGGCGGCGGCCACGCCCCGGACATCATCCGCATCGCGGCCCTGCCCCACGTGCTGCCGTCCTCGACGAACCCCACGCTGCCCTTCACCCGGAACACGGCCGAGGAGCACCTGGACATGCTCATGGTCTGCCACCACCTCAACCCGGACATCCCGGAGGACGTGGCGTTCGCGGACTCCCGGATCCGGCCCGAGACGATCGCCGCGGAGGACGTCCTGCACGACCTCGGGGTGTTCTCCATGACCTCCTCCGACTCCCAGGCCATGGGCCGCGTGGGCGAGGTGGTGCTGCGCACGTGGCAGCTGGCCGACCAGATGAAGCGGCGCACCGGGCCCCTGCCCGAGGAGACGGGCCGCGGGGACAACGCCCGGCTCAAGCGCTACGTCGCCAAGTACACGATCAACCCGGCGGTCGCGCACGGGATCGCCGACGTGGTCGGCTCGGTCGAACCCGGCAAGTTCGCCGACCTCGTGCTGTGGGACCCGGTGTTCTTCGGGGTCAAGCCCCACGCCGTGCTCAAGGGCGGGCAGATCGTGCACTCGCTCATGGGCGACCCCAACGCCTCGATCCCCACCCCGCAGCCGCAGCTGCTGCGGGACGCGTTCGGCGCGAAGGGCACCGCCCCGCACGCCAACTCCATCACCTTCATGTCCCGGGCCGCCGTCGAGGCAGGCGTCGGCGAACGGCTGGGCCTGCGCAAGCGGGTGCTGCCCGTGGGCGGGATCCGCGGCCTGACCAAGCAGGACATGCGGCACAACCACGCCACCCCGCGGATCGAGGTGGACCCCCAGACCTACGAGGTCCGCGTGGACGGCGAGATCGCCACGTGCGAGCCCGCCGAGGAGCTGGCCATGGCCCAGCGCTACTTCCTGTTCTGACCCTTCCACCGGCCCCGCCCTTCCCGCAGCATCCCGAAAGCATCCCGAGAGGACCCGCACCCGTGATCGTCGAAGCCGTCCTCGGCAACCTGGCCGAGCTCACCGAGCCGGAGCGCGCCGGCCTGCACCTGGAGCGGGTCGCGCTCTCCGGGCCCGAGCTGCGCAGGCGCGTCCAGCGGGTCGTGACCGACCACGGGACCGAGGTGGGGATCCGCCTGACCGCGCGGCAGGAGCTCAAGGACGGCGACATCCTGCACCGGGAGGGCCACAACGCCGTGGTCGTCTCGACCCTGCCCACCGACGTCCTGGTCGTCGCGCCCGCCACGATCGAGCAGATGGGCTTCGTGGCCCACTCCCTGGGCAACCGGCACCTGCCCGCCCAGTTCCTCGGCCCCGCGGCCGACGTCGCCGGGCTGCCCGGCCACGACGGGGTCATGGTGCTCCAGTACGACCACACCGCCGAGGCCTTCCTCCGGGACGCCGGGGTGCGCTTCGCGCGCGTCGAGCGGCAGATGGAGGTCCCCTTCCGCCATGCCGAGCACACCCACTGAGCGCACCCCCGCGGGCGCCCCCGGGGCGCTGGCCGGGATGCTCGCCGTGCTGCAGCTGGCCGACTCCGCCCTGCCCACCGGCGCGTTCGCCCACTCCCTGGGGCTCGAGACCTACGTGGACGACGGCACCGTCCGCGACGAGCCCGGCTTCCTGGTGTGGGTCCGGCACTGCCTGCACCACCAGGTGGTGCCCGCGGAGGGCTGGGCGGTCCGGGCGGTCGCCACGGCGGCCGACGACGACGCCGTGTGGCGCGCCGACGACCTGCTGACCGCCCAGGCCCTGCCCGTCCAGGTGCGGGACGCCGCGACCGCGATGGGCCGGCGGATGACCGGCATCGGGGCCGAGAACTTCCCCTCGCCCCGGCTGCTGGCCTACGCCGAGCGGCAGCGCGCCGGGACGAGCCGCGGCAACCCGGCCGTGGCCTTCGCGCTCGTGGGCGCCGGCCTCGGCGTGGCCTGGGAGCAGCTCGCCGGCGCGTACCTCTTCTCGACCGTCACCTCCCTGACCCAGAACGCCGTCCGCGGCATCCCCCTCGGCCAGAACGCGGGCCAGCGCGTGCTGCGCGCCCTGCACGAGGACGTCGCCCGCGGCGTCGAGCGGATCGGGCGCATGGCCGAGCACGAGGCCGGGGCGACCAGCCCCGGCCTGGAGATCGCCCAGATGCGCCACGCCTGGCAGCGGGCCCGCATGTTCATGTCCTGACCCACCGCCGGACCGGCCCCGCTGCCGGGCCGCACCGACCGCACCGACCGCACCGACCCAGGAGCTCCCCATGACCACCGTCTCCCCCGTCCCCTCCGCGCCGACCGGCCGCGGCCCCGTGCGCATCGGCGTGGGCGGCCCCGTGGGCGCCGGGAAGACCCAGCTCGTGGAGCGGGTCACCCGGGCGCTGATCCACGAGGTCTCGATGGCCGCGATCACCAACGACATCTACACGATCGAGGACGCGAAGATCCTGGCCCGCAACGGCGTGCTGCCGCTGGACCGGATCGTGGGCATCGAGACCGGTGGCTGCCCGCACACCGCGATCCGCGAGGACACCTCGATGAACGAGGCCGCGATCGAGAAGCTGTGCGCCGAGCACCCGGACCTGCAGATCGTGTTCGTCGAGTCCGGCGGGGACAACCTCTCCGCCACGTTCAGCCCGGAGCTGGTCGACTTCTCGATCTACGTCATCGACGTGGCCCAGGGCGAGAAGATCCCCCGCAAGGCCGGGCAGGGCATGATCAGGTCCGACCTGTTCGTCATCAACAAGATCGACCTCGCCCCGCACGTCGGCGCCGACCTCGACGTCATGGCCGCGGACTCCGCCGTGTTCCGCGAGGACCGGCCGTTCTGCTTCACCAACCTCCGGACCGACGAGGGCCTCGAGCGGATCCTCGCGTGGATCCGGCACGACGTGCTCATGCTGGACATGGCTCCGTGACCGCTGCCGCACCCGCCGCCGTGGTCCCTCCCGTGGTCCCTCCCGTCGTCTCTGCCGTGGCCCCTGCCGTGGCACCCGCAGGGCAGGCCGCTCCGCCGGTCGCCGCCCCGACCGGCCGGCTCGAGCTGGTCCTGACGCCCCGCGGGGACCGGACCGTGGCCGCCCACCAGTTCCATGCCGGGGCCCTGCGCATGCTGCGCCCGCACCACCTGGACGGGTCGGGGCAGCCGTGCTTCGTCGTCGTCAACCCGGGCGGCGGGTACCTCGGCGGGGACCGCTACGAGCTGGACGTCACGGTCGGGGCCGCCGGCACCGCCCTGGTCACCACCCAGTCCGCGACCAAGGTCTACCGCACCCCGGCCGCACCCGCCCGCCAGGACGTGCGGTTCGAGCTCGGCCCCGGCGCGGTGCTCGAGTACCTCCCGGACCAGCTCATCGCCTACGAGGACGCCGACTACGTGCAGTCCACGACCGTGTCGATGGACCCCTCCGCCTGCCTGATGGCGGGCGAGGTGGTCACCCCCGGGTGGGCGCCGGACGGCACCGTCTTCCGCTACCACGGCGTGGTGCTGCGCACCGAGGTGCTGATGGGCGGGCGCACGGTGGTCCTCGACAACCTCCGTCTGCGCCCCGGGGAGGACGCCGTGGCCGAGCTCGGCTTCCTGGAGGGTCGCACGCACCTCGGGTCCCTGCTGGTCGTGGATCCCCGGGCGGACCGGGAACTGGTGGAGGAGGTCCACGACCTGCTCGCCGCGGCCGAGGCCCGGGTGCCGGGGCTGCGCTGCGGGATCTCGGAGCTGCCGGTGCCCGGCCTCGTGGTCCGCGCCCTGGGCCCCGGCTCCGCGGAGCTCACGGACCTGCTCCTGGACGTCTCGGCGCTGCTGCGCGCGCGGTGGACGGGACAGCCCCGCGTGGCCCTGCGGAAGTACTGATCCCCGCCGGATCCCCCTCCGGGCACAGGCCGGGCACGGTGCTGACGTCGAGGAGAAGTCATGGGATCGGCATCCTCCCGAAACGCCCCCGCCACAGACCGGGACGAGGATGGAGGAGCTGGGTGCACGAGACGGAAGGGGCTCCCCATGACCACGAGCAACAGATGGATCCTGGGCCTGGCCCGGGTGCGGCCGGGTGACCGGATCGAGGCCTGGGAGCACCGGCGGACGCGCTTCACCGGCACGGTCAGCGAGGTGGTTCCGCAGCTGGGGATCGCGTGGGTCCTCGAGGACCGCACGGGGCTCCGGCGGCTGGTCTCGGTCCGCGACCACCGGCTGCGCCGGTCCGAGCCGGTGACCACCGCCTGACCGCCCGGACCCGCAGCGCCCTCATCCTGTGGCAGGTCGTCTCCCCCCCTCCTGTGGGGCACCGCCTTCGCGCCGGCGACCGTGGGCGTGGGGCTGCTGGGCGTGGGCTGAGCCCCGTCCGCGCCGGGAGCTCCCAGCAGGGGTGGGGAAAACCACAGGTGTAACAGGTGGAGAACGTCGCAGTGCGGGAGGCCCGCGCGACCGTAGCGTGAAGGGCATGAGCACACCGCACGACACCCGGCCCCTGCCACCCGCACCGTGGAGCGACCCCGGCCACGAGCCCCCGCACGACCCCGGCGCCGGGGGCCCCGACGACACTCCCCGCCCCGCCGGCGGATCCCGCCCCGCCGGCCCCGGAGACGCCTCCCGGTTCCGGGAGTGGGGACCGTGGTCCCCCCGGACCCTCTTCTTCGGCACCACCGACCTCGTGGTGGACGCCGCGCTCGGCACGCTGTGGCTGACCGCCCTCGTCTCCCTGGTCTCCGCCGGCCTCGCCTCGCTCGCCGCCCTGGTGGGCGTGGTCCTGCTCGTGGCCGCGATCTACGCGGTCCGCGGGATCGAGTGGGTCGAGCGCCGCCGCACGCAGGCCGCCTTCGGGCTGCACCTGCCCGCGCCGCGCCGGCGCCGCTCGCCCCGCGCCGACGGCTGGCGGATCGCCCACCAGTGGTGGCTGGACGTCTCCGACGCCGCGTTCTGGACGGGCCTGCTGCACCTGGTCCTCACCACGGTCCTGGGCTGGGTCGCCGTGGCGGCCCTGGCCGGCACCGGCGCCGCGGTGGCCCTGGCCTTCGCGCCGCTGTACGCGGCGCCGAACAACCCGCTCTGGCCCTCCGAGGTGGTCGGGACGTGGCCGGACTGGGCCGTGGTCCTGACCGGGATCGCCCTGACCCTCCTCGGGCTGCTCGTCGTGGTCCTCGCCGTGGCCGCGCACCGGGGCCTGTCCCGGCTGCTGCTGCGGGTGGACGAGGCGGCGGAGCTGCGACGCCGGGCCGCCGAGGCCGCGGCCGCCCGCGAGACCGCGGTCCGCGGCGCCCGCACCGAGCGCTCCCGGATCGAGCGGGACCTGCACGACGGCGTGCAGCCCCAGCTCGTGTCCGTGGCCATGAACCTGTCGATGGCCCAGCGGCGCATCGACCACGACCCCGCCGGGGCCAAGGACCTCATCGGGGAGGCGCACGCCACCACGAAGGCCGCGATCGCCGAGCTGCGCCGCCTGGCCCGGGGCTTCCACCCGGCGGTCCTGGAGGACCGGGGCCTCGACGCCGCCCTCTCCGCCGTGGCCGCCCAGTCCCCCGTCCCGGTCGCCGTGGACGTGCGGGTGCCGCGGCTGGCGCCGGAGACCGAGGCCGCCGTGTACTTCGCGGTCTCCGAGGGCATCGCCAACATGGTCAAGCACGCCCAGGCCGGCGCCGCGTCGGTGCGGGTGGGCCTCGAGACCGACCCCGCGGGAGGAACCCGCGTGGTCGCCCGGATCGCCGACGACGGCCGCGGCGGCGCCGTGGTGGTCCCCGGCGGCGGCCTGTCCGGGATCGCCGACCGGATCCGCTCCGCGGGCGGGCACTTCTTCCTCGACTCGCCCGCCGGCGGGCCGACCCAGCTGACCGTCGAGCTGCCGGTCGCCCGAGGGGCGGGATCCTGATGCGCATCGTCATCGCCGAGGACGCCGTCCTCCTGCGCGCGGGCCTCGTCCGCCTGCTCACCGAGGCCGGCCACGAGGTGGTCGCCGACGTCGACACCGCGGAGGACCTGCTCAGGGCCGTGGAGCAGCACGCACCGGACTTCGCCCTCGTGGACGTGCGGCTGCCGCCGACGTTCACGGACGAGGGCATCCGCGCCGCCGTCCTCGTCCGCTCGCAGCACCCGCGGATCGCGGTGCTCGTGCTCTCGCAGTACGTCGAGGAGCGCTACGCCTCCGAACTCATCGCGTCCCGCCGGGACGGGCTGGGGTACCTGCTCAAGGACCGGGTCGCGGACGTCGACCAGTTCCTGGAGTCCGTGGAGACCGTGGGCGCGGGCGGCACCGTGCTGGACCCGGAGGTCGTCTCGCAGCTGCTCGTGCGCTCGCGGCACCGCCAGGACCTGGACCTCCTCTCCCCCCGGGAGCACGAGGTGCTCGGGCTCATGGCCCAGGGGCTCTCGAACGCCTCGATCGCCGCGAACCTGTTCCTCACCGAGTCCTCGGTGGAGAAGCACATCCGCTCCGTGTTCACCAAGCTCGGCCTCGCCCACGAGGACGGCGGCAACCGCCGCGTCCGCGCGGTCCTGCGCTACCTCGGCTACCCCGACCCCGGGCCCGGCCACACCCCGTCCGTCCACCCGTCCCACCAGGAGCACCGGTCATGAGCACCCATCCCGAGCACCCCGCCGCCCAGGACGTCCTCGGCGAGAACGAGCGCACGGCCTGGCTCGTCCCCACCGCCGTGCTCGGCGGCATCGGCGCCCTCCTCCTGCTGGGCGCCGGCGGCGCGACCGCGGCCGCGTCCCTGTCCGTCCAGGAGCACCGGGTGGACACCACCGTCACCGAGTCCGTGGACACGGTCGTGGTCGACGGCCGGTCGGCCGTCATCGAGGTCGTGACGGCCGACGTCCCCGACCTGCGGGTGGAGTCCGTGTACGCCGGGTTCCAGCTCGAGAGCGCCCCCGACCCCCGTGTCGAGGACGGCCGGCTGAGCATCGACGCCCTCCCGTCGAACTCCTGGCCGGGCGCCGGCAGCGGGATGCACGTGCGGATCACCGTCCCGGCCGGGGACGAGCCGGTGGACCTGCGGCTCTCCGGGGGCGCCGGCGCCCTGCGCGTCGAGGGCGACTTCGGCGACGTCCGGCTCGACACCGAGGCCGGTGTGGTCGAGGTGAGCGGCAGCGCCCGCGCCCTGTGGGCGGCCTCCGAGTTCGGCGCCGTGGAGCTCGACGGGGTCCGGGTGCGCGAGGACCTGGACGTGCACACCGAGGTCGGGGCCACGGACGTCCGGCTCGTCGGCGAGGCCCCACGGCGCGTGTCCGTCACGACCCGGGCGGGGGGCATCGAGGCCGCGGTCCCGGAGGCCGACTGGTGGACCCCCTCGGTGGCCGGCGCGGACGAGCGCGACCCCGAGGACCTGACCGCGGCCACGGTCTGCGCCGCCGCCCCGGGCGACCGCCCCTGCCTGTACGTCTCCTCGGCCGTGGGCGCGGCGGAGATCACCTACGGCGGCCGATCCTCCACCCCTGCCGGCGCGTCGGTCGAGCGGTAGACTGACCCCTGTTGTCCGGGTCGGGCGCACCGGGAGGGGGGACGGTGCGCACATCCTTCGAGGACCCCTGTGAACCCCCTGACCACCTCTTCCACGGCTGAACGCGCTGCCCGCACTCCCACCGCCCCGGCCCCCGGGGCCGAGCACCGCGCGGAGGCCCAGCACGACACCGGCCGCCGGACGACGCCCTCGTCCGGCGGCCGCTACGCCCGGCTGGTGCAGCTCGCCGGGCGCGACTTCCTGCCGATCGCCTTCGTGGCCCGCCTGCCCCTGGCCATGCTCACCGTCGGGGCGCTCACCCTCGCCACCGCCGTCAACGGCTCCTACGTCGTCGGAGGACTGGCCGCCGGCGCCGTGGGGATCGGGTCGGCGCTGGGCGGGCCCCTGATGGGCCACCTCGCCGACCGCCTGGGCCAGCGGAACGTGCTGCTGGTCTCCGCCCTCGCCCATGCCGTGGCCATCGGGCTGCTGCTGGTCACCGCCTACGCCCCGGCGGGGCCGGGCGCACCGGCCGTGCCGCTGCTCGTCGGCGCGTCCCTGCTCGTGGGTGCCACCTGCCCGCAGGTGGGTCCGCTGGCCCGGGTGCGCTGGCGGGGACTGGTCGGCGGCAACCGGCGCGAGCTGGACACCGCCCTGTCCTACGAGTCCACCGCCGACGAGCTGACCTTCGTGCTCGGCCCGGCCCTGGTGGGTCTCCTGGCCTCCCTGGTGGCCCCCTGGTCCCCCTTCGTCCTCGCGGCCTTCCTGACCCTCACGATGGTCACGACCTTCGCCGTGCACCCCACGCGACTGGCGGTCCCGGCCGTCTCGCGGGAGGACCGGCGCCGGGCGGCGGCCCGTCCCGTCACCGGCCGAGAACGGCTCCTCGTGCTGCTCCCCGTCCTGGGGATGGTGGCCATGGGCGCGTTCTTCGGCGCCGTGCAGAACGGACTCAACGCCTTCGGCGGCGAGTTCGGCATCCAGAGCGCGACCGGTCTGCTCTACGCCGTGCTCGGCATCAGCTCGGCGGCCGCGGCGCTGTCCGTGGCGTGGTGGCCGCAGCGCTTCCGGTCCGCGTCCCGCTGGGTGGTCAGCTCCGGCGCGATGGCCGCCCTGAGCCTGCTGTTCCTGCTGCCCAGCGGGATCGGGCCGATGCTCGTGGTGCTGCTGCTCGCCGGGCTGCCTCTGGGGCCCGCCATGGTCACGATCTACACCATCGGCGGGGACGTGGCTCGTCCGGAGCGGCTGGGCACGGTCATGACGATGCTGGCGAGCGGCGTGGTCCTCGGCTCCGCCGTGGGCGCGGCGCTGGCCGGTCTCCTGGCCGAGACCGCCGGGCACCGGGGCGCGTTCGCCGCCGCGGTCGGCGCGGCCTGCGCCATGGTCCTGATCAGCGCGGTGCTGGCTCTGCTCCAGCGGCGGGGTCGCTGACGGGCAGGACCACCTCGTTGCGGCGCAGGAAGGCCGGGGTGAACGGCGGGTCGAACCGCGCGAAGCGAGCCGCCGCGACCGGCACGAGCCCTGCCTCCCGGACCGCCCGCTCGAAGGACCCGCGGACCTCGAACTCCGCGAGCACGTGCTCCGGGTAGTGCCGCAGGTCGAACCCGGGGTAGTGCCGCACCGTCGAGTACGGCTGCTGCTCGGTCATGGCGGCACCGTACGCCACGACGCCTCCAGCGGGAAGGACCGGCCGGCTAGACCAGCGGCGACTTGGGCCGGTGCTCCCGGTTCCCCAGGCCCTCGCGGCCGTCCAGGTTGTCGACGAGCTCCCGGAGCGCCTCGAGCGAGCTGACGGTCTCCGACCAGCCGGTGACCTCGCGGATGCGCGTGGTGTCCATGATCGGCACGGCGCCGGCGAGGTCGATCCAGCCCGGGTCGGTGGGCTGCAGCCGCAACCGGTAGGTGATCGCCACGAGCGCACGGACCAGGGCCGGCGGCACGGGCAGCACGCGCCGGGCGCCGAGCACCTGGGCCACGCCGTCGGCGCCGAGCACCGGCTCGGCCGCGACGTTGAACGCCCCGCCCGCCCGGTGCTGGATGACCCGCCAGAACGCGTCCGCGACGTCGTCGGTGTGCAGCGTCTGGAAACGGAACTTCTCGGGGAACGGCAGCACGGGCAGGCGCAGCCGGGCGATCAGCCCCTTGGGCACGAGGGCTCCGAAGAAGTAGTCCCCGATCTCGGGGGCGGCGTCCGCCTGGAACAGGAAGCCGGGCCGCAACCGGGTCACCACGACCCCGGGATGGACCTCCTCGAACCGGTTGAGGACCGCCTCCGTCTCGGCCTTCTGCACGTTGTAGTGCGACGTCTCGACCCCGCCGACCGGCCAGGACTCGTCCACGGCCCGGTCCTTGGGGCCGGGGCTGTAGGCGCCGAGCGAGGAGGGGTAGACGACCTGGGGCACCCCGGCGAGCACCACGGCGTCGAGCACGTGGACGAGGCCGTCCACGTTCGTCTCGTGCATCAGCGCGAAGTCCCGGTTCGGGCGGATGAGCCACACGAGGTGTATCACCGCGTCCGCGCCGGCCATGATCTCCGCGAGCGCCGCGGTGGACTCCTTCACGGCGACGTCGACGGTGTGCCACTCCACGCCGTCGTAGGGCTCCCCGCCCCGCTCGGGCCCCTCGCGGGAGACCCCGACGATGTGCGTGACCTCCGGCGCGGCGTGCAGCCGGCGGAGCACCGCGGTGCCCACGTTGCCCGTGGCTCCCAGGACGACGATCTTCACGGTGCTCCCCCTCCGCCGGTCCAGAACCTACTGGTCCTGGACCCGGTCGCTCTTGCCCTGCAGGCGGTCGATGTGCTTGGACGCCTCGGCCTTCGTGAGGTCCGCCGGCAGCTCCTCGCCGGCCTCGCGGGCCAGGGTGTCGAGGTAGCTGCGCTGCGCGCTGGTCATCGGCTCCTCGCCGGTGGCCCAGTCGTCCGGGTCGCGGTCGAGCCCGCTGCCCGGCTCGGGGCTGGAGGCGCCGATGGTCTGCTGCTCGTCGGGATCCGGGGATCCGCTCGCGTTCTCAGTCATGCGCCCATGATAGTCACACCCCTTATGGTTTCCGCCCCGGAGGTCGCCCCGCATCCGTCGTCCCGCACCACTCCTGCCGCACCGCTCCAGCCCCACCACTCCCGCAGCAGCGCTCCTGCCGTGGCGGGAACGGAATCAGTAGGCTGGGAGACCGAGGGCATCCGCAGGACGTCACCGGCAGGTTCCCGACCGGCGCCCCGGCGACGTCCTCCCCACGATCGAGGAGAAGCAGATGAGCGAGCAGCCGCACACCGGCCCGAACGGCACCGCGGGCACAGGAGTCCAGTCGGACAAGCTCGAGGCCTACATGCTCGGGCACTACATGGGCGCCCTCTCCGGGGTGCGGCTCTTCGACGAGGCGGCCACCACGTGGGCCGGCACCCCGTACGAGGAGCAGTTCGCCGCGTTCGTCGGCGAGATCAAGAACGACATCGACCACCTCGAGGCGATGCTCGACCGCCTGGGCTCCGGCCGGCGCAAGGTGGCCAAGGGGCTCGGGACCGTCACGGGCATCGCGTCCCGGCTGAATCCGCTGAGCCGGATCCGGGAGCGGACCGGCATCGCCGCCCACGGCGAGCTCGAGATGCTGCAGTCCCTGGTGGTCGCCAAGCGCAGCATGTGGGTCACGCTCCTGGAGCTCGCGCCCGCCGAGCCGCGCCTCGACGCCGGGGAGCTGCGGAAGCTCGAGGCCGACGCCGCCGACCAGTACGACCGCCTGCGGGCCGTCACCGAGGAGACGGCACGGGACCGGTTCCTCGCCCGGGACTGATCCCGTGCCCGGCTCCGTGAGCGACGCTCCTACGCCCCGCGGCCCCGGGGACGCCCCACCGCCCGCGGACGACGACGCCGCCGCAGCCGGCGCCGCCCCCGATGCCGCCTGGGAGGGGCTGCTGACCGGCCGGACCCGTCCCGTGCCGTCCCCGGGTGCGGAGCTCGTCGAGCGCTACGGACCGATCGTGGCGCACCGGGGTCCCCTGGTCCTCGCCCAGCTGGGGCAGAGCCTGGACGGGTTCATCGCCTCCCGCACCGGGCACGCCGAGTTCGTGACCGGCCCGGAGGACCGGGAGCACCTGCACCGGCTGCGCGCGCTCGTGGACGCCGTGGTCGTGGGGGTCGGAACGGTCGTCGCCGACGACTGCCGGCTGACCGTCCGCGCCGTTCCCGGACCCCATCCCACCCGGGTGGTCCTGGACCCCTCGGCGCGGGCCCCGCTGGCCTCGGCCGTGCTCACGGACGGTGCCGCGCCCACCCTGTGGGTCGTGGGCGAGCACGCGGACGTGCCCGCGGCGCCGGGCCCGCACGTCACGGTGCTGCGGGTGCCCGTGGGCGAGCACGGGCTGGCCCCGCAGGCCGTGCTCGAGGCGCTGGCCCGGCGGGGCCTGCAGCGGGTGCTCGTGGAGGGCGGCGGACGCACCGTCTCAGGGTTCCTCGCGGCCGGGACGCTGCATCGCCTCTACCTCAGCACCGCACCCCTGCTCATCGGGGACGGTGTGCCCGGCATCCGGTTCCCCGGCGCGGACCACCTCTCCGGAGCCCTGCGCGCCCCCGTGCGCCGCTTCGTGCTCGGCGACGACCTCTGCACCGAGCTGACCTTCCGCCCCTGAGCTTCGCCCATCACCGCCGTGCGGGCCCGCCCCCGCGGCACGGGTAGCGCACCACCTCTTGACGCCGAGCCCGGTCGACGATAGATTTCGTTATACGGAATTTGTATTCCGCATCACGAACTCGAAGGAGTCCCCATGAACGCCAGCCCGGCCTCCACCGCCCACGTGTCCTTCTTCAGCTACACCGGCACCGACTGCGACCCCGACCTGGCTCTGCCCCCGCACGCCGACACCCGTCCCACCCCGCTGTGGGTGCTCGCGGTGTCCTCGGCCTGTGTCGGGGCCGCCATGGGTCACCTCTCGACCCGGCGCCCGTAGCACCGTCCCGCTCGCCCCCGGCGCCCGCGGCGCCACATCCCTCCCCACCGCGCTCAGGAGCACCCATGACACCGCAGATCCAGACCGACCGGCCGGCCCCCGACTTCACGCTCACCGACCACGAGGGCCGGCAGGTGCGGCTCACCGACCTGCGCGACCGCCGGGTGATCGTCTACTTCTACCCGAAGGCCTTCACCCCCGGCTGCACGTCCGAGGCGTGCGACTTCCGGGACAACCTCGCGTCCCTCGAGGCACTCGGAGCCACTGTGCTCGGGGTCTCGGGCGACGACCCCGAGACGCTGCGGCGGTTCGCCGAGGAGCACGACCTCCGCTACCGGCTGCTCTCCGACCCGGACTCGGCGACCGCCCGGGCGTGGGGTGCCTGGGGCGAGAAGACCGTCAACGGGCAGACCGTGGTCGGCCCACTCCGCTCGACGTTCGTGATCGAGCCGGACGGCACCGTGAGCTCCGCGGAGTACAACGTCCAGGCCGAGGGGCACGTGACCGACCTCCGGCGCCGGCTGGCCGGCTGACGCACGTCCGGCAGACCCGAAGGGCTCCTCCGCACATCGCGGAGGAGCCCTTCGGGTCTGCCGGCACCCGCCCGCCGGCCGAGCCGGGACGGCCTTGCCGGTGCCCTCCGGCCGTGACCACGGACCAGGCCTTCTGTGCGGTGCGGGACGAGGACCGGGCTTCGCGGCCTGACGGAGAGCAGCGCGAGGAGTCCGGCCTGCACGGTGGGTCCGGACGCGGTGGGCTCAGACCCCGTGGAGAGGGTGGGAAGCCTGGGGCGACGATCGGTCCGGGCCGGCCTGCTCGCCGACCTGGTGGAGCTTGATGAGGTTGGTGGACCCCGGGACCCCGGGAGGGACACCGGCCACCATGACCACGAGATCATCCGGTGCGGCCAGTTCCTCGTCCAGGAGCACGGCATCGATGTGTGCGGTCATCTCATCGGTGTGTGCCGGGGCCGGGGTCAGCAGGGGGTGGACGCCCCAGGCGAGGGTGAGCTGGTTGCGCACGTCCTCTGTGGGGGTGAACGCGTAGAGCGGCCGGATGGGGCGCAGCCGGGAAAGCCGGCGGGCGGAGTCACCGGTCTGGGTGAAGGTGCAGATGGAGTGCGCCCGGAGCTGGTCCGCGATCTCCACCGCCCCCATGGTGATCGCCCCGCCGCGGGTCTGCCGTGCGCTGCCCAGGGGTGGGATGCGCTCGAGCCCGTGGGCTTCGGTGGAGGTGATGATGCGGGCCATCGTCTGCACGGCGGCCACCGGATGGGCGCCCACGCTGGTCTCCCCGGAGAGCATGACCGCATCCGCCCCATCGAGAACGGCGTTGGCACAATCAGAGGCCTCTGCGCGGGTGGGCCGGGGGCTGTCGATCATGGATTCCAGGACCTGGGTGGCCACGATCACCGGCTTGGCCCAGCGCCGGGCCAGCTCGATGGCCTGTTTCTGGACCACCGGGACGTCCTCCAGGGGCATCTCCACCCCGAGGTCGCCGCGGGCCACCATGAGGGCATCGAAGGCGTCGACGATCTCTTCCAGGGCCGCCACAGCCTGCGGCTTCTCAATCTTGGCGATCACCGGGACCCGTCGACCCTCCTCGTCCATGATCTCGTGAACGCGGTCGATGTCGGAGGCATCCCGCACGAAGGAGAGGGCGATGAAGTCCACGCCGCGGCCCAGCGCCCAGCGCAGGTCCTCCTCGTCCTTGCTCGACAGCGCAGGAACATCGACCGGAACCCCTGGCAGGTTGATGCCCTTGTGGTCCGACACCGCCCCGGACACGGTCACCTCGGTGATCACCTGGTGGTCGGTGACATCGGTGGCCCGCAGAGCGACTTTCCCGTCGTCGATCAGCAGTGCGTCTCCGACACGGACATCCCGGGGCAGGCCCGCGAAGGTGGTGGAGCAGATCTCGCGAGTGCCTTCGACGTCCCGGACGGTGATCGTGAACCGGTCGCCGACGGCCAGGTGGTGGGGGCCGTCGGCGAAGCGGCCCAGGCGGATCTTGGGTCCCTGCAGATCCGCCATGATGCCCACGTCACGACCCAGGTCCGTTGCGGCAGCACGGATATTGAGGTAGGTGGTGTCGTGAACCTGGTGATCGCCGTGGCTCATGTTCAGGCGTGCCACATCGACCCCGGCCGCCAGCAGCGCCCGGGTCTGGGCGTAGCTGGCAACGGCCGGGCCGAAGGTGGCAACGATCTTTGCTCGTCTCATCGGACTTCCTGTCATCGGGGCGAGAAGGAAAGGGGATTCCGGCCGGTCAGCCACCTCGTCCCTGATGCCTGCGTCGGGGCGTGCTCTGCCGATGGGCCAGAGGCATCAGCTCCGACGAGGCAGCCGGCGGGGCTCTCCGCGGGTGGTGGATCGCCCGTGCGAGCCGGGCTCCCGGTCCGCTCCGGCTTCCGCGGGACCGGACTACGGGTGGCGCCGAGCAGCCACGCGCCCCACCACCGCACCGACGCAGGCGGAGGACACCGCAAGGACCCACAGCGGGACGGTGCTGCGGTCCCGGTCCAGCGGACGACGGAGGTCGGGGTCGCAGTCGATGGCGGTGTAGTCGACGAAGAATGCGGGTGCGGTCGACGGCGTGGTGTGGTTCACGGGTCCCCCTGGGTTCGTAATATGGAATTCAAGTTCCACATTATGAAACTTAGAGGACCCGCCCCGGTGCGTCAAGGGGGACCCGCCAATCCGGAGTAATGCCCACAGCACCAGGACGGCCGGACAGACCCGGTCGGCGGACGACCGCCTCCAGGGCGGCCGTCCGGGCGCCGGAACGACACGGACGAATGCGCCGTCGCTCTCCACCGCCACCCGGGCCCCTCAGCCGCGCCCGCCGAACGGCATCCCGGAGGCGGTGAGCACGAGCGAGTTCACCGTGGCGGAGGCTGGGAGCTCGGCCATCATGAGCACCGCCCGCCCCACCTCCTCGACGGGGAAGCTGGGCTCCGCGCGGAGCGTGCCGTCGGCCTGCAGCGCGCCGCCATCCGTGCCCAGGCCCGCCAGCAGCTCCGTGGCCGCGTTGCCGATGTCGATCTGCCCGCAGGTGATGCCGTAGGGGCGGCCGTCCAGGTCCAGAGATCGAGTGAGGCCGGTGACGGCGTGCTTGCTCGCGGTGTAGGCCGCGGACAGCGGCCGGGGCGCGTGCGCGGAGATCGAGCCGTTGTTGATGATCCGTCCGCCCCGGGGGTGCT
The DNA here is from genome assembly GCF_054784195.1 of Kocuria himachalensis. Taxonomy (NCBI): domain Bacteria; kingdom Bacillati; phylum Actinomycetota; class Actinomycetes; order Micrococcales; family Micrococcaceae; genus Kocuria; species Kocuria himachalensis. The sequence goes on along the minus strand of NZ_BAAGPL010000003.1, from coordinate 149,766 downwards.
GCTGCTTCATGATCCGGACAGCCTGCGCGGCGCACAGGAACGTCCCGGTGAGGTTGACCTGCAGGGTGCGCTGCCACTCCTCGGGGTCGACCTCGTCCACCCCGCCGCGGGGCCCGAAGGTCCCTGCGTTGTTGAACAGCACGTCGATGCGCCCGGTCAGCCCCTCGATCTCCCGGAAGGCCGAGGACACGCTCTCGGCGTCGGCCACGTCCACCGGCACGATCCGAGCACCCGGCGCCCCGGCGGCGGCCTCCACCAGTGCCGCACGCCGCCGGCCGGTCAGCACGACCACCCACCCTGCCGCAAGGAAGGTGCGCGCCACGGACCGGCCGATCCCCGACCCTGCCCCCGTGACCACGAGCACCCGCTCCTGCACCGGCTCCCGTCCCGACGTCTCTGTTGCTCCCTGCACTACTGCCTCCTCGGTCGTGGACCTCATACCGTCCTTGGATGAGGGTCCGTCATCAACGATTAAAAGTTGGGTCAACCCATTGACTTTGGGCTTGTGAGCCAGTTCACTATACATAGTGAAAGTTTTCTTCCACAATACGGAATACAGAGAGGTGAAAGGCGCACTCCATGAGACTCACCGAGTTCAACTGCCTCAGCAGGACCCAGGCCGCCGAGGTCGTCCGGCCGGCGCTCGACATCCCGCGCTGGCTGGAGGCCGTGGTCGACGCCCGGCCGTACGCCCACCACGATGCGCTGCGCAACACGGCCCGGACGGCAGCACAGCCGTTCAGCGCCGAGGAGATCGAGGGAGCACTGGCTCACCATCCTCGCATCGGAGAGCGGGCCGAGGGCGACAGCGCGGAGGCCGGACTGTCGCGCGCCGAGCAGGCCGCTGTCGACCCTTCGGACACCGATGTCCAGCAGCTCCTGCGCGAGGGCAACCTCGCCTACGAGGAGCGGTTCGGCCAGGTGTTCCTCATCCGCGCCGCCGGGCGCACCCCCGAGGAGATCCTCGAGAACCTCTCCGCCCGGATGGACAACGACCCCGCGACGGAACAGGCCGTGGTCGCCGACCAGCTGCGCCAGATCGCCCTCCTCCGACTCGAAGGACTCGTCACCCCATGAGCTACGTCACCGCTCACGTCCTCGACTCCGTCACCGGCACCCCCGCCCAGGGGATCACCGTGGCCCTCGAGACCGCCGACGGCACCTCCGTCGCGACCGCCGAGACCGACGCCGACGGCCGCGTGCCCGAACTGGGCCCACAGACCCTGGAATCCGGCGACTACCGGATCACCTTCGCCACGGGACAGTACTTCGCCGGCAGGAAGCAGCCGACGTTCTACCCCTCCGTGACGGTGAACTTCACGGTGCAGGCCGAGGAAAAGCACTACCACGTGCCGCTCCTGCTGAGCCCGTTCGCGTTTTCCACCTACCGGGGCAGTTGACCCAGGAGTTGACGGGCCCGCCCGTCTTCGACCGCCCCGAGCAGCAGACACCGCCTTCCACACTCCAAGGAGAAACGTCATGACCGACGTCACCACCCGGGCCGCCACGGACACCGTCGTCCTGGGCAAGAACCAGTACGGCAAGGCCGAGAACCACGTCGTGCGCGTCAACCGCGACACCGACCGGCACGAGATCCGCGACCTCGTCGTCACCTCGCAGCTGCGCGGCGACCTCGAGGCCGTGCACACGGAGGGCGACAACGCCCACTGCGTTCCGACCGACACCCAGAAGAACACCGTCTTCGCCTTCGCGCAGAAGTACGGGATCGACTCCCCCGAGGCGCTGCTGCTCAAGCTCGCCGACCACTTCACCGGCGAGTTCGAGTGGATCACCGGTGGTCGCTGGGCCGCCCAGGAGCACGCCTGGAACCGGATCGACGACCACGACCACTGCTTCGTGCAGAACAAGGACGAGGTGCGCACGGCGGTGGTCGTGGCGGAGGGCGGGTCGCGGACCGTCATCTCCGGGTTCAAGGATCTGACGGTCCTGAAGTCCACCGAGTCCGGTTTCACGGGCTATCCCAAGGACCAGTACACGACGCTGGTCGAGACCGAGGACCGGATCATGTCCACGGACGTGGCCACCCGCTGGCGCTACAACACGACCGACGTGGACTTCGACGCCGTCTACGACGACGTCAAGAAGATCATCCTGAGCAAGTTCACCGACCACTACTCCCGGGCGCTGCAGGAGACCCTGTACCTCATGGGCAGGGCCGTGATCGAGGCCCACCCGGAGATCGACGAGATCAAGTTCTCCTGCCCCAACAAGCACCACTTCGTGTACAACCTGGACTTCTGCGGTCTCGAGAACGACAAGGAGACGCACTACGCGGCGGACCGCCCCTACGGGCTCATCGAGGCGACGATCCAGCGCAAGGACGCCCCCGAGAACGAGCACGCCTGGATGGGCATCAACGGCTTCTGCTGAGCCAGCACCACCCGGTGGGTCCGCCACCCCTCACAGGCGGCGGACCCACCGGCTCTCCACCTTTCCTGCTTTCCCTCCCACTTCCACAGGATGGACACCATGACCAGGTCCCACACCGCCGAGCGGACGGCACCAACTCGCCCGGAAGACGAGCACCTCGGCATCGGCCCCAGCTTCGGCTACGGGCTGCAGCACGTGCTCACCATGTACGGCGGCATCATCGCGCCCCCGCTCATCATCGGCGGCGTCGCGGGGGTGACCCCGCAGGAGCAGGGCCTGCTCATCGCGGCCTGCCTCTTCGTGGGCGGTCTCGCCACGATCCTGCAGTCCTACGGGATCAGATTCTTCGGCTCCCAGTTGCCCCTCGTGCAGGGCACCTCCTTCGCGTCCGTGGCCACCATGACCGCGATCGCCCAGGGCGACGGCGGCATCCAAGCCGTCTTCGGCGCCGTGATCGCCTCGGCGGTCCTCGGCTTCCTCATCACGCCCTTCTTCGCCAGCATCGTGCGATTCTTCCCGCCGGTCGTCACCGGCGTGGTGATCACCGCGATCGGCCTGACGCTGTTCCCGGTGGCCGCCCGCTGGGCCATGGGCGGCAACGCGCAGTCCCCCGAGTACGGCTCGGTGGGCAACCTCGGGCTGGCCGGGGCGACCCTGCTGATCATCCTGCTGCTGTCCAAGGTGGGCAGCGCCGCCATCTCCCGGCTGTCCATCCTCCTGGGCCTGGTCCTGGGCACGGTGCTCGCCGCGGTCCTCGGCAAGGCCGACTTCAGCCAGGTGGCCGAGGGCAACATCTTCGCGTTCCCGGAGCCCCTGGCCTTCGGGCCGCCGGTCTTCGAGGTGGCCGCCATTCTCTCCATGTTCATCGTGGTGCTCGTGATCCTCACCGAGACCACGGCGGACATCATCGCCGTCGGCGAGATCGTGGACACCAAGGTCGACAAGAAGCGCATCGGTGACGGCCTGCGTGCGGACATGGCGGCCTCCGCGCTCGCCCCGATCTTCAACGGCTTCACCCAGAGCGCCTTCGCCCAGAACGTCGGCCTCGTGGCGATCACCGGCGTCAAGAGCCGTTTCGTGGTCACCGCCGGCGGCGTCATCCTCGTGGTCCTCGGCCTGCTGCCCGTCCTCGGCCGGGTCGTCGCCGCGGTCCCGCCGCCCGTGCTGGGCGGCGCCGGCATCGTGCTCTTCGGCAGCGTGGCCGCCTCCGGCATCCGGACCTTGGCCAAGGTGGACTACAAGAACGGCGCCAACCTGATCATCGTGGCCACCTCGATCGGCTTCGGCATGCTGCCGATCGCCGTCCCCGAGATCTACGCGAACTTCCCGGGCTGGTTCGAGACCATCTTCCACTCCGGCATCAGTTCCGCGGCCGTGATGGCCGTGCTGCTGAACCTGCTCTACAACGAGTTCCGCGCCGGCAACCCCGCGCGGGGCACAGGCTCCGTGTTCGCCAACGCCCCGGTGCGTGCCGTGCGCTACGAGAGCCTGGAGCACCTGCAGGACCACTTGCAGGAGGGCGACACCGTCAAGGACGGCAAGCTCGTGGACTGCGAGGGCAACCCGGTCCCCGTGGTCACCGCCGCAGGCGAGATCATCGACACAAGGGTCTGCAGGCCCCAGGACAGCCCCGGCGGCTCCTCCGCGCACTGACACCCCGGCACCAGCAAGTCTCCACTGGTCTTCTGCGGCGCCGGGGACCCCGGCGCCGCAGAAAGACAATCGGACATATCTTTTCTCCACCCCTGACCACTGAGAAAGAGTTGACGTGACCTCTGATCCCATGCTTGAGACCCACCACCGGTCGGCCCCCGTTTCCTCGAGAGGCACGTCGGGAGACACCGCGGAGTGGCTGGGTTCGTTCGAGGACCTCGTGGAGAGGCAGGTGAGGGAGCGGACCCAGTACCTCCTGCAGTCCCCGGCACCACGCCCCGCGGCCACGAGCACGGGCACCCCGGCGGTCACCACCGACTACGTGAACTCGATCCCGGTCGACCAGGAGCCGGAGTTCCCCGGTGACGAGGAGACCGAGCGGCGCTACCGCCGCTTGCTGCGCTGGAACGCCGCGGTGATGGTCCACCGGGCCCAGCGCCCCGAGATCGGGGTCGGCGGGCACATCTCCACCTACGCCGGTGCGGCCACCCTCTACGAGGTGGGCCTCAACCACTTCTTCCGCGGCCCGGACCACCCCGGCGGCGGTGACCAGGTCTTCTTCCAGGGCCACGCCTCGCCGGGCATGTACGCCCGGGCATTCCTGGAGGGCCGGCTCACCGAGGAGCAGCTCGACGGGTTCCGCCAGGAGAAGTCCAAGGGCGGCAACGGCATCCCGTCCTATCCGCACCCCCGGTCCATGCCGGACTTCTGGCAGTTCCCGACCGTGTCCATGGGCATCGGCCCGATGAACGCGATCTACCAGGCCCAGTTCAACCGCTACCTGCACCACCGCGGGATCAAGGACACCTCCGACCAGCAGGTCTGGGCGTTCCTGGGCGACGGCGAGATGGACGAGCCGGAGTCGCGCGGCCTGCTGCAGCTGGCCGCCAACGAGAAGCTGGACAACCTCAACTTCGTGGTCAACTGCAACCTGCAGCGCCTGGACGGACCGGTGCGCGGCAACGGCAAGATCGTCCAGGAGCTCGAGGCCTTCTTCCGCGGGGCGGGCTGGAACGTGGTCAAGGTGCTGTGGGGGCGGGAGTGGGACCCGCTCCTGGCCGCCGACACGAACGGCGAGCTCGTCCGGATCATGAACGAGACCCTGGACGGCGACTTCCAGACCTTCAAGGCCGAGTCCGGCGGGTTCATCCGCGACCACTTCTTCGGCAAGTCCCCGGCCACCAAGGAGCTCGTCGCGGACATGAGCGACGACGAGATCTGGGCCCTCAAGCGGGGCGGCCACGACTATCGGAAGGTCTACGCCGCCTACCGGGCGGCCACCGAGTTCCGGGGCAAACCCACGGTGGTGCTCGCGATGACGGTGAAGGGCTACGGCCTGGGCGCCTCCTTCGAGGCGCGCAACGCGACCCACCAGATGAAGAAGCTCACCCTGGAGGACCTCAAGGCCTTCCGCGACCTCCTGCGCATCCCGGTCACCGACGAGCAGATCGACAACGACCTCTACGGCGCCCCGTACTACCACCCCGGCCCCGACGCCCCGGAGATCCAGTACCTGCTCGAGCGGCGCAAGGAACTGGGCGGAGGCGTGCCCGTGCGCCGGTCCCGGCACGCCCCCGTGGTGCTGCCCGGCGAGGACGCCTACCGGTCCGGCAAGAAGGGCTCGGGCAAGCAGATGGCGGCCACCACCATGGCCTTCGTGCGCGTCCTGCGGGATCTCATGCGGAGCAAGGAGTTCGGCCACCGGATCGTGCCCATCGTCCCCGACGAGGCCCGGACCTTCGGCATGGACTCGTTCTTCCCCACCGCGAAGATCTACAACCCCAACGGGCAGAACTACCTCTCCGTGGACCGCGAGCTGATGCTCGCCTACAAGGAGTCCCCACAGGGCGTCCTGCTCCACCCGGGGATCAACGAGGCCGGCGCCACCGCGGCCTTCACCGCCGCCGGCACCTCCTACGCCACCCACGGCGAGCCCATGGTGCCGTTCTACATCTTCTACTCGATGTTCGGCTTCCAGCGCACCGGCGACTCCTTCTGGGCCGCCGCCGACCAGATGACCCGCGGGTTCATCATCGGGGCGACCGCCGGGCGCACCACGCTCACCGGCGAGGGCCTCCAGCACGCCGACGGCCACTCCCCCGTGCTCGCCGGCACGAACCCGGCCGTGCGCTGCTACGACCCGGCCTACGGCTACGAGATCGCCCACATCGTCCGGCACGGCATCGAGCAGATGTACGGCCCGGACTCGGCGGACCCGAACGTCATGTACTACCTCACGGTCTACAACGAGCCGTACCAGCAGCCGGCCGAGCCGGAGAACGTCGACATCGAGGGCATCGTGCGCGGCATCCACCGCATCGCCCGCTCGGAGCACCCCGGCCCCAAGGTCCAGCTGCTCGGTTCGGGCGTGTCGGTGCCGTGGGCGCTGCAGGCCCGGCAGGTGCTGGCCCAGGACTGGGGCGTCTCCGCCGACGTGTGGTCGGTGACCTCCTGGAACGAGCTGCGCCGCGACGGCCTGGCCGCCGAGCAGGAGGCCTTCCGCAACCCGGGAGCACCGCGCCGCGTGCCCTTCGTGGCCCAGCAGCTCGCCGGGGCGGAGGGGCCCGTGATCGCCTCGACGGACTTCGTCTCGGAGCTGCCGGACCGGATCCGCCAGTACCTCCCGAACGACTTCGCCACCCTGGGCGCCGACGACTTCGGCTTCTCGGACACCCGCGCCGCCGCCCGGCGCTGGTTCAGGATCGACGTGCACTCCATCGTGGTCCGGGCCCTGCAGATGCTCGCCGACCGCGGAGAGGTGGACACCGCGGCCCCGGCCCAGGCCTTCGAGCGCTACCGCCTGGACGACGTCGCCGCCGGCACCACCGGCAACGCCGGCGGCGACGCCTGACTCCGTGAGAGCAC
>NZ_BAAGPL010000003.1:88459-142831 GCF_054784195.1 Kocuria himachalensis | reverse complement strand
TGGTCTCAGACCGGGCCGGACATCAGCTCCGCGGCGATCGCCTCGGCGGCCCGGCGCAGCACGGGCACAGCCCGGCGGCCGAAGTCCTCGTCCACCCGGGACACGGGCCCCGAGACGGAGATCGCCGTGGGCGTCGGTGCCCCGGGCACGGCCATCGCGTAGCAGCGCACGCCGAGCTCGGTCTCCTCGTCGTCGATCGCGTAGCCGCGCTCCCGGATCCGGTCCAGGTCCGCGAAGAGCTCCTCGAGGGTTCCGATGCTCTTGGGCGTGGGGGTGGGCATGCCGGCGGCCCCCACGATGGCGCGGACGCGCTCGTCCGGCAGGGTGGCGAGCATCGCCTTGCCCACGCCGGTGTCGTGGGTGTCGGCCCGGCGTCCCACCTCGGTGAACATGCGCATCGACCGGTTCGACTGGGCCTGGGCGATGTAGACGACCTCCTGGCCGTCGAGCACGGCCATGTTCGCCGACTCGCCGAGCTCCTGCACCAGCTCGTCCAGCCGGGTGCGGGCCGCGGAACCGAACTGGCGCCCGGCGGCCTCCCCCAGCAGGATCAGCCGCGGCCCCAGCGCGTAGTTGCGGTTGGGGAGCTGACGGACGTAGCCGGACGGCACCAGCGTGCGCAGCAGCCGGTGGATGGTGGGCAGCGGCAGCTTCACGGTGGCGGAGAGCTCGCTCAGCGACATCTCGCCGCCGGCCGCGGTGATCACCTCGAGGAGCTCGAACACGCGCTCGACCGATTGCACACCGCCCGAGCCGGCTCGTGTGGTCGTGGTGGTCATTGCCATCTCCCGTCGGTACGGCCCGGTCGCGTGGCGCGGCGGGCGGAATGTCGGCCGAAGACTTCGTGACAGGTGTCACGAAGACGTCTTGCCAACCTCAGCTGACTCCCATAATATCCATAATACGAAAGTTTCATTCCACGATATGACTGAAACTATCAATCCACAGCCTTTGGAGGAACCATGGCCACGCCCAGTCCCGGTTATTCGATGATCCTGCGCGTCCAGGCGCCGGCAGGCCTCACCGTCACCAGCGAGCTCGCCACCGCCGCCGCGCGCGCCGGTGCGGCCGTGACCGCCCTCGACGTCGTCGAGTCGCACGCCGGCCACGTCGTCGTCGACGTCAGCTGCAACGTCTCCGACGCTTCCCACCGCGACGAGGTGCGCGACGCCCTCGAGACGCTCGAGGGCGTGGAGGTCCGCAAGATCAGCGACCGCACCTTCCTCATCCACCTCGGCGGCAAGATCGAGGTCACCCCCCGCGTCTCGCTGCGCAACCGAGACGACCTCTCCCGGGCTTACACCCCCGGCGTGGCCCGGGTGTGCATGGCCATCCACGACAACCCCGAGGACGCCCGGCGGCTCACGATCAAGCGCAACACGGTGGCCGTGGTCACCGACGGCACCGCGGTGCTCGGCCTGGGCGACATCGGCCCGGCGGCCGCCCTGCCGGTCATGGAGGGCAAGGCCGCCCTCTTCAAGGCCTTCGCCGGCGTCGACGCGTGGCCCGTCTGCCTCGACACGAAGGACACCGACGAGATCGTGCGGATCGTGAAGGCCATGGCCCCCGTCTACGGCGGGATCAACCTCGAGGACATCGCGGCCCCCCGCTGCTTCGAGATCGAGGCCCGCCTGCGCGAGGAGCTCGACATCCCCGTCTTCCACGACGACCAGCACGGCACCGCGATCGTGGCCCTGGCGGCGCTGTTCAACGCCCTGCGCGTGGTGGACAAGAAGATCGGCGACATCAGGATCGTCGTCTCCGGGGTGGGCGCCGCAGGCCACGCCATCATCCAGCTCCTCAAGGCCCAGGGGGTGCAGGACATCGTCGCCTGCTCCCGCAAGGGTGCCGTCCACCGCGGGGAGAGCTACGACGACCCGCACCGCCAGTGGATCGCCGAGAACACGAACGAGCGGGCCTTCTCCGGCTCGCTCAAGGAGGCCGTGGCGGGCGCTGACGTCTTCATCGGCGTCTCCGCCCCCAATCTGCTCGACGAGGCCGACATCGCGTCCATGAACGACCGCGCGATCGTCTTCGCCATGGCCAATCCCGACCCCGAGGTCGACCCCGGCGTTGCCGCCGAGCACGCCGCAGTGGTCGCGACCGGCCGCTCCGACTTCCCGAACCAGATCAACAACGTCCTGGCCTTCCCCGGCCTGTTCCGCGGCCTGCTCGACGCCGGGGCCTCCGACATCACCACCGACATGCTGGTCGCCGCCGCGCGGGCCATCGCCGACTGCGTGGCTGAGGACGAGCTCAACGCGAGCTACATCGTCCCCAGCGTCTTCGACCAGCACGTGGCCCCGGCCGTGGCCGAGGCGGTGCAGCGGGTGGCCCAGCAGGACGCCCAGCAGCACTCACCGGTGGCCGCCCAGCGGTAGCCCGGCAACCTCCCCCGCACCACCGCGCGTCGCGGCCCGCCCCCTGCCGGGGGCGACACCCACCGAACCCAGCACCGAACGGAGACCACCATGGCCATCGAGTTCACCACCCCAGCCGGCCTGGACCGCGCGAGCGAGATCCTCACCGACGAGGCCCTCGCCTTCGTGGAGGCCCTGCACCAGAGCTTCGCCGACCGCCGCACCGAGCTGCTCGGCGCCCGGGAGCAGAACCGCCGCCGGGCCGCCGAGACCGGCACCCTGGACTTCCTCCCCGAGACCCGGGAGATCCGCGAGAGCGAGTGGAAGGTCGCCCCAGCACCACCCGCCCTCCAGGACCGCCGGGTCGAGATGACCGGGCCCGCCTCTCCCGCCAAGATGGCGATCAACGCCCTGAACTCCGGGGCCAAGGTCTGGCTCGCCGACCTCGAGGACGCCTCGAGCCCCACCTGGCACAACCAGGTGGACGGCATCCTCAACCTGTGCGACGCCGCGCGGGGCACGCTGTCCTTCACCTCCCCGGAGGGCAAGAAGTACGCCCTGCGCCAGGACGCCCCGCTCGCCGTGGTGGTCACCCGACCCCGCGGCTGGCACCTGCCCGAGCACAACGTCACCGTGGACGGGCAGCCGGTCTCCGGCGCACTCGTGGACTTCGGCCTGCACTTCTTCCACACCGCGAAGCTCCTGCTGGCCAACGGGCACGGACCGTACTACTACCTGCCGAAGATGGAGTCCCACCTCGAGGCGCGGCTGTGGAACGACGTGTTCACGTTCGCCGAGCAGCACGTGGGCATCGAGCACGGCACCGTCCGGGCGACCGTGCTCATCGAGACGATCCCCGCCGCGTTCCAGATGGAGGAGATCCTCTGGGAGCTGCGGGAGCACGCCTCGGGACTCAACGCGGGACGCTGGGACTACCTGTTCAGCATCATCAAGTACTTCCGGGACGCCGGCGAGCGGTTCGTCCTGGCGGACCGCTCGACCATCACCATGACCGCCCCGCTGATGCGGGCCTACACCGAGCTGCTCGTGAAGACCTGCCACCGCCGCGGCGCCTTCGCGATGGGCGGCATGGCCGCCGTGATCCCGAACCGCCGGGACCAGGAGGCCACCGAGGCCGCGTTCGCCAAGGTGCGCGCGGACAAGACCCGTGAGGCCACCGACGGCTTCGACGGGTCCTGGGTGGCCCACCCGGACCTGGTGCCCACCTGCCGCGAGGTCTTCGACGAGGTCCTCGGCGAGCGGCCCAACCAGGTGGACCGGCTGCGCGAGGACGTGCAGGTGACCCCCGAGCAGCTGCTCGACGTCCCCAGCGCCGGGCGCGTCAGCACCCAGAAGGAGCTCGCGGCCAACCTCTACGTGGCGATCCGCTACACCGCCGTGTGGCTGTCCGGCAACGGGGCCGTGGCCATCCACAACCTCATGGAGGACGCCGCGACCGCCGAGATCTCCCGCTCGCAGATCTGGCAGCAGATCCGCAACGGCGTGGTCTACGAGGACACCGGGAACACCGCGACCCACGAGCTCGTCGCCGAGGAGCTCCAGCGGCAGCAGGAGGTGCTGCGCGCCGAGGTCGGCCAGGAGCTGTTCGAGGCGTACTTCGAGCCGGCCGCGCGACTGATCGCCGATCTCGTCCTGGACGAGGAGTACGTCGACTTCCTCACCCTGCCCGCCTACGAGCTGCTCGAGAAGTCAGACCGCGACCGGGTGGCCACGCAGTGAGCGCCGGCGACCTGGGCACCAGGACGCTGGGAAGGGCCTTCCAGCAGCGCGCGGCCGAGCGGCTGACCGGCACCGACCAGCTGCTCCAGCGGGCCTACCCGGGAGATCCGGGAACCCGCCAACCCGTGCACACCGTCTACCTCCCGGCCGACACCTTCACCCCGGAGACGGCCCAGCAGTGGGGGGCGCGCGCCGCCGAGGCCGTGGCCGGGCTCGGGGTGGGCGTCCTCGCGGCGCGCATCGCCCCCGAGGGAGCCGCTCCCGAGCTGGTCGACCAGGTGGCCCGGGCGGTCGAGCGCAAGCTCGCCAGCGAGCCGATCGAGGATCTCCGTCTGGACTTCGAGGACGGCTTCGGCGACCGCGGGGACCAGGAGGAGGACGAGTGGTCCGTCCGTGCGGCACGCACCGTGGCCCAGGCCGTCCGGGAGGGCACCGCACCGCCGTACATCGGCATCCGCTTCAAGTGCTTCGAGTCCCCCACCCGGGACCGCGGCCTGCGCACCCTCGACCTGTTCCTCACCACCCTGGTGCGCGAGGGCGGGCTGCGGGAGTCCGGGCACAGCGAGGACGGCCTGCCCCGCGGCCTCGTCCTCACCCTGCCCAAGGTGAGCACCCTGGAGCAGGTCGAGGTCATGGTCGAGGCCTGCGAGCAGCTGGAGGCCGGCCTCGGGCTGCCGGCCGGGCGGCTGCGGTTCGAGGTGCAGATGGAGACCGCCCCCATGATCCTGGGAACCGACGGCACCTGCCCCATCCCCGCGATGCTCCACCGCACGAACGGACGGGTAGAGGCACTGCACTACGGAACCTACGACTACTCCGACTCCCTGCAGATCGCCGCCCCGTACCAGTCCATGGAGCACCCTGCGGCCGACCACGCCAAGGCCGTCATGCAGGTCGCCGTGGCCGGCACCGGGGTGCGGCTGTCCGACGGCTCCACGAACATCCTGCCCACCGGGGACGAGCAGCAGAGACTGGGCTCCTGGCAGCTGCACGCCCGCCTGGTGCGCCGTTCCCTGGAACGGGGCTTCTACCAGGGCTGGGACCTGCACGCGCACCAGCTGCCCACCCGGTTCCTCGCCACGTACTTCTTCTACCGTCAGGGCTTCGCCGCCGCGGCGCTGCGGCTGAAGAACTACGTGCACGGCATCGAGTCGGAGATCATGGACGAACCGGCCACGGCCCGTGCCCTGGCCCGCTTCGTCCACCGCGGCGTGCTGTGCGGGGCGATCTCCGGGGAGGAGCTCGAGGAGAGCGCCGGCATCGGCCAGCAGGAGCTCTTCACCCTGGCCCACCCCAAGGCCGCGGCACCGGCCGCATCGACCACCGGAGGCGACTTCACATGAGCGAGACCACCTACCACGCGCCGCACGGCGGCCACCCCGACCAGACCCAGCTGCTCACGGACCGGGCGATGTTCACGGAGGCCTACGCGGTGATCCCGCGCGGGACCATGCGCGACATCGTGACCAGCCGGCTCCCGTTCTGGGACGACACCCGCGTCTGGGTGCTCGCCCGGCCCCTGTCCGGCTTCGCCGAGACCTTCTCGCAGTACATCGTGGAGGTCGCCCCCGGCGGCGGCAGCGACCGGCCCGAGACGGAGTCCGGCGTGGAGGGCGTGCTGTTCCTCATGGAGGGGACGCTCACCCTGACCGTCGACGGCGAGGAGCACCAGCTCGCTCCCGGTGGCTACGCCTTCCTCCCGCCGGAGTGCGAGTGGACCGTGCGCAACACCGGCGGCGAACCCGCCCGCCTGCACTGGATCCGCAAGGCCTACGAGTACGTCCAGGGCATCGAGGTCCCGGAGCCGTTCGTCACCAACGAGCAGGAGGTCGAGCCGACGGCCATGCCGGGGACCGACGGCAAGTGGGCGACCACCCGCTTCGTGGACCCGGACGACGTCCGGTACGACATGCACGTGACGATCGTGACCTTCGAGCCGGGGGCCGTGATCCCCTTCGCCGAGACCCACGTGATGGAGCACGGGCTCTACGTCCTCGAGGGCAAGGCCGTCTACCGGCTCAATCAGGACTGGGTCGAGGTCGAGGCCGGCGACTTCATGTGGTTGCGCGCCTTCTGCCCCCAGGCCTGCTACGCGGGCGGCCCGGGCCGGTTCCGGTACCTGCTCTACAAGGACGTCAACCGGCAGATGAAGCTGCGCTGACCGGACGGCGATCCCGTCCCCACCGACCGGACCCCGTGCCGCCCTGCCACCGCGGCGGCACGGGGTCCTTCCATGCCATCGGACCACCGTCAGATATTTCCACATCACGAAACAATTCTTCCAATTAAGGATTGACCTGCGTCACAGGGGACCGTACGCTGTTTCACAAGACAGAAACTGACTTCCACATTCCGAAATATGCGGCGGTCCCGTCCGAACCAGGAGGATCCAGATGTCCTACACCGTGAACTGCTCCATCCTTCTCACCGATCTGCCCCTGCTCGAGCGCCCCGCAGCCGCCAAGGCCGCCGGATTCGACGCGGTCGAGTTCTGGTGGCCCTTCGCGGAATCCGTGCCCGGGGACCGCGACGTCGACGCCTTCGTGGACGCGATCCGGAACGCGGGGGTGCAGCTGAGCGGGCTGAACTTCAACGCCGGCGACATGCCGGGCGGAGACCGGGGCCTCGTGTCCTGGAAGGGCCGCTGCGGGGAGTTCACGGAGAACATCGCCGTGGTCGCCGCCATCGGCGAGCGCACCGGGTGCAAGGCCTTCAACGCCCTCTACGGCAACCGTCAGCCCGAGCACACCCCGCAGGCCCAGGACGAGCTGGCGGTGCGCAATCTCGTGGCCGCGGCCGAGGGCGTGGCGCGCATCGGCGGGACCGTGCTGCTGGAGCCGGTCTCCGGCACCGAGGCCTATCCCTTGAAGACCGCCCAGGACGTCCTCGACGTCATCGCGAAGGTCCGGGCCGCCGGCGCCGACAACATCAAGTTGCTCGCCGACTTCTACCACCTGTCGGTCAACGGTGACGACGTCACCTCGGTCATCGAGCAGCACGCCGCTGACTTCGGCCACATCCAGATCGCCGACGCCCCCGGCCGCAACGAGCCCGGCACCGGCGAGCTCCCGCTCCAGCAGTGGATCGAGCGCAGCCGGGAGCTCGGCTACTCGGGCTACGTGGGCCTGGAGTACAAGGCGTCCCAGGAGGACCCCTTCGCATGGCTCTCCGCCTGGACCCGAGGCTGACCACCCCTTCTTCGCCCCGCAAGCACCCGCCCGTCGCACGCACCGTGCGGGCCCCCACAGTGAGGACAGCACAATGACCACCGTCACCGTCATCGGACTCGGCATCATGGGCCTGCCCATGGCCAAGAACCTCGTCAAGGCCGGCTACGACGTCGTCGGCTTCAACCGCTCCCAGGACAAGATCGACCAGCTCGTCGAAGCCGGCGGCAAGGGCGCCTCCGGCGTGGCCGAGTCCGTCGAGAACGCCGACGTCGTGATCACCATGGTCCCGGACTCCCCCGACGTCGAAGGCGTCGTCACCGGCGAGGACGGCGTCTTCGCCCACGCCCGGCGGGGCACCATCTGGATCGACGCCAGCTCCATCCGCCCCGACGTCGCCGCTCGGCTCTCCGGGGATGCCGCCCGGGCAGGTCTCCGCCCCCTCGACGCCCCGGTCTCCGGCGGCGAGCAGGGCGCCATCGACGCCGCGCTGTCGATCATGGTCGGCGGCGAGGCCGCGGACTTCGAGGCCGCCCGCCCGGTGCTCGAGGCCGTCGGGAAGACCATCGTGCACGTGGGCCCCGCCGGCTCCGGGCAGACCGTCAAGGCAGCCAACCAGCTGATCGTGGCCGGCAACATCCAGCTGCTCGCGGAGGCCATCGTCTTCCTCGAGGCCTACGGCGTGGACACGGACGCCGCGCTGAAGGTCCTCGGGGGCGGCCTGGCCGGTTCCAAGGTCCTGGACCAGAAGGGTCAGAAGATGCTGGACCGCAACTTCGACCCGGGCTTCCGGCTGCAGCTGCACCACAAGGACATGGGCATCGTGACCTCCGCCGCCCGGGAGGCCGGCGTGGCCGTGCCACTCGGCGCGATCGTCGCCCAGCTCGTGGCCGCCACCGTCAACAAGGGCGACGGCGGACTCGACCACTCGGGTCTCTTCAAGCTCGTCGAGGAGCTCTCCGGCCGCTCGGGCCGCTGACCTGTCCCACCCCACCGCTTCCCGACCCGATCCCGGGTCCTGCTTCCAAGGAGTTCATCATGGCCAGAATGCGCACGGTCGACGCCGTCGTCGCCATCCTCGAGAAGGAGGGCGCCACCGAGGCCTTCGGCCTGCCCGGCGCCGCCATCAACCCGTTCTACTCGGCGATGCGCGCCCACGGCGGCATCCGCCACACCCTCGCCCGGCACGTCGAAGGCGCCTCGCACATGGCCGACGGCTACACCCGGGCCGCCCCCGGCAACATCGGGATCTGCGTGGGCACGTCCGGTCCCGCGGGCACCGACATGATCACCGGCCTCTACGCCGCGTGGGCGGACTCCGTCCCGATCCTGTGCATCACCGGCCAGGCCCCCGTGGCCAAGCTGCACAAGGAGGACTTCCAGGCCGTGGACATCTCCTCGATCGCCGCGCCGGTCACCAAGATGGCCATGACGGTGCTGGAGCCCGGCCAGGTCCCCGGGGCGTTCCAGAAGGCCTTCTACCTCATGCGCTCGGGCCGGCCCGGTCCGGTGCTGCTGGATCTCCCCCTGGACGTGCAGCTCGCCGAGATCGAGTTCGACATCGACGTCTACGAGCCCCTGGCCGTCCACCGTCCCGCAGCGACCCGCGCGCAGGCCGAGAAGGTCCTGGACATGCTCTCCTCCGCACAGCGTCCGCTCATCGTGGCCGGCGGCGGCATCATCAACGCCGATGCCTCGGCGCAGCTGGTCGAGCTCGCCGAGCTGCTGGACGTGCCCGTGATCCCGACCCTCATGGGCTGGGGCGCCATCCCGGACGACCACCCGCTGATGGCGGGCATGGTGGGCCTGCAGACCTCCCACCGCTACGGCAACGCGACGTTCCTGGAGTCCGACTTCGTGCTCGGCATCGGCAACCGGTGGGCCAACCGTCACACCGGCGGCCTGGACACCTACACCCGGGGCCGCACGTTCGTGCACATCGACATCGAGCCCACCCAGATCGGGCGCGTGTTCTCCCCGGACCTCGGCATCGTCTCCGACGCCGGTGCGGCCCTGGACGTCCTCATCGAGGTCGCCCGGGAGCGCAAGGAGCAGCTCTCCGTGCCGGACTGGTCCGTGTGGGTCAAGGACTGCGCCCAGCGCAAGGGCTCCATGCAGCGCAAGACGCATTTCACGCAGGTCCCCGTCAAGCCGCAGCGCGTCTACGAGGAGATGAACACCGCCTTCGGCACGGACGTCACCTACGTCTCCACGATCGGGCTCTCCCAGATCGCCGGCGGCCAGTTCCTGCACGTGCACGGCCCGCGCCAGTGGATCAACGCCGGCCAGGCCGGCCCGCTGGGCTGGACCGGGCCCGCCGCCCTCGGCGTCGTCCGGGGCAAGCCGGAGGCCACCGTCGTGGCGCTCTCCGGGGACTACGACTTCCAGTTCATGATCGAGGAACTGGCCGTCGGGGCGCAGTTCAACCTGCCCTATCTCCACGTGGTGGTGAACAACTCGTACCTGGGCCTCATCCGCCAGTCCCAGCGCGGGTTCAAGATGGAGCAGAACGTCTCCCTGGCCTTCGAGAACATCAACTCCCCCGAGACCCAGGGCTACGGCGTGGACCACCTCAAGGTCGTCGAGGGCCTGGGCTGCAAGGCCCTGCGCGTGACCGATCCCGAGAAACTGCAGGAGGCCTTCGGCCAGGCCCGGACCCTCCTGGAGAAGCACCAGGTCCCCGTGGTGGTGGAGGTCATACTGGAGAAGGTCACCAACATCTCCATGGGGACCGAGATCGACAACGTGGTCGAGTTCGAGGAGCTCGCCGCCAGCGGCGTGGACGCCCCGACCGCGATCGCCCTGCTCGACTGATCCCCATCCGCACAGAACAGGAGGACCGGCCGTGCGCATCGTCGTCGCCCCGGACAAGTTCAAGGGTTCGCTGGAAGCCACCGACGTGGTGGAGCACCTCTCGGCGGGCATCCGGTCCGTGGAACCGTCCGCCACGGTCGTGGCCGTCCCGGTGGCCGACGGCGGCGAGGGCACCCTCGACGCCGCCGTCGGCGCCGGATTCACCGCCTGCCCCACCACGGTGACCGGTCCCCTCGGGGAGCCCGTCGAGGCAGGGTTCGCCCTCCTCGACCGGACCGCAGTGGTGGAGATGGCCCTGGCCTCGGGACTGGCCGCCCTGCCGGTGGACGAGGACGGCGACCCCCTCCTCGACGCCGGGGGCGCCACCAGCCGCGGCACCGGGGAACTGATCCGGGCCGCCCTCGACGCCGGAGCCACCCGGATCGTCCTGGGCGTGGGCGGCAGCGCGTGCAGCGACGGCGGCGCGGGGCTGCTGGAGGGTCTCGGCGCCCGTCTGCTGGACGGTGAGGGGCGCGAACTGGGCCGCGGAGGAGCCGAGCTCGCCCGGCTGGCCCGGATCGACCTCACCCGGCTGGACCCCCGGGTGCAGGACGCGCAGTTCGTCCTGGCCGCCGACGTGGACAACCCCCTCACGGGAGCCAAGGGCGCCCCGGCCGTGTTCGGCCCGCAGAAGGGTGCGGATCCCGAACTGGTCGCATCCCTCGATGCCGCGCTGACGGTTCTCCGGGACCGGCTGGCGGACGTCCTCGGCCCGGCCGTCCTGGCGGCGGCCGAGTCCCCCGGTGCCGGAGCTGCCGGCGGGGTGGGATTCGCGGCACTCGCCGTGCTCGGCGCCCAGCGCCGCCCGGGCATCGACGTGGTCCTGGAATTCGTGGGCCTCGCCGACCGGATGGCGGGCACCGATCTCGTGGTCACCGGGGAGGGCAGCCTCGACGAGCAGTCGCTCGGCGGGAAGACCCCCATGGGGGTCGCCGCCACAGCGCACGCCGCCGGCGTGCCGGTGGTGGCCGTGTGCGGCCGCACCACCTTGGACGAGGAGACCCGCCGGAGCGCGGGGTTCGTACGCACCTATGCCCTGACCGAGCTCGAGCCGGACCCGCGGGTCAGCATGCGTGAGGCAGGCCGGCTGCTCGAGCAGGTGGGCGCCCGGCTCGCCCGTGAACTCCCCGACCTGCTCGCCGGGACCCAACCCAACTGACCGATCCGGCGCCCTGTGCGGACGCCGATGACGAGAAGGAACGTCGATGACGGAGAAGAAGACACCGCAGCAGCCGGGGAACCCCGGCCGGGGCAAGGACCAGGGCGGCGAGCAAGGACGTCAGCCGGCCCCCCAGCAACCGTCCGCGGAGCGCACGTCACGCGTGGACGGCACCCCGGACGCCGCCGGGCGCCCGCACCAGACGACCGGGGATCCCGCGGAGATCGCCCGGGAGGACTCCTCGCGCGCGGCCACCAAGCCGGCCGCAGCCCAGAGCGCCTTCGAGGCCGAGCAGGCGCACCAGCGGGAGGTGAGCAAGGACGCCAACGACCCCGAGCGCGTCCGCCGCCTCATCGCCGACTACAAGCGGGAGCACGGGATTCCTGCCGATGCCGCCGACGCCCCCCATCTGGGGGCGGACGACGACGGCACCTTCGCGGGTGATCACCGCGAGTTCGACCTCGTGGTGCGCGGGAGGAACGTCTCCTGCGGCGACCACTTCGCTCCGCGCGAGGTCGGCGTCCGCAACGGCAAGATCGTGGCCATCGAACCCCTCGGCGCCGGGCTGCTGGGCCGCGAGGTCGTGGAGCTGGCCGAGGACGAGCACCTGCTGCCCGGCCTGGTGGACACCCACGTGCACATCAACGAGCCCGGCCGCACCGAGTGGGAGGGATTCGCCTCCGCGACCCGCGCCGCTGCCGCCGGGGGCGTGACCACGGTCCTGGACATGCCGCTCAACTCGGTCCCGGCGACCGTCAACGTGCCGGCCCTCGAGTACAAGCGCCTCTTCGCCCAGGACAACGTCTTCGTGGACGTGGGCTTCTGGGGCGGGGCGATCCCCGGCAACAAGCCCCATCTGCGCGAGCTGCACGACGACGGCGTCTTCGGCTTCAAGTGCTTCCTGCTGCACTCCGGCGTGGACGAGTTCCCGCACCTCGAGGCCGACGAGATGGAGGAGGACCTGGCCGAGATCAAGACTTTCGACTCGCTGATGATCGTGCACGCCGAGGACTCCCGCGCCATCGACCGCGCCCCGCACCCGGAGGGGGACGTCTACGAGAACTTCCTGAGGTCCCGCCCGCGCGGGGCGGAGAACCTGGCGATCGCCGAGGTCATCGAGCGGACCCGCTGGACCGGTGCCCGCTCCCACATCCTGCACCTGTCCTCCTCGGACGCCCTGCCGATGATCGCGACCGCGAAGGCGGACGGCCTCGACATCACGGTCGAAACCTGCCCGCACTACCTCACGCTGCTCGCCGAAGAGGTGCCCAACGGGGCCACCGCCTTCAAGTGCTGCCCGCCCGTACGGGAGGTCGGCAACCGCGAGCTGCTCTGGGAGGGGCTGATCGACGGGACGATCGACTTCGTGGTCTCCGACCACTCCCCCTCGACGCTGGACCTCAAGGACCTCGACAACGGCGACTTCGGCGTGGCCTGGGGCGGGGTCTCCTCCCTGCAGCTGGGCCTGTCCCTGATCTGGACCGAGGCCCGCCGCCGGGGAGTGGCCCTGGGTCGCGTCGTGGAGTGGATGTCGACAAAGCCCGCCCAGCGCGCCGGCCTGCGCTCCAAGGGCAAGCTGTCCCTGGGCTACGACGCCGACCTGGTGGTCTTCGCACCCGACGACGCATTCGTCGTGGACGCCGGGAAGCTGCACCACAAGAACCCCATCACCCCGTACCAGGGCAAGGCGCTGTCCGGAAAGGTGCGCCGAACCTATCTGCGGGGCAGCGCCGTGGACTTCCGGACGCCCACCGGCCGCCTGGTCCGGCGCGGCGAGAGCTGACGGACGACCGGCACCATCCACCACAGGCCGCCGGCCAGGAGATCCTCCTGACCGGCGGCCTGTGGTCATGGAAGTTTCAATTTGGTCACCCATTGAAATTACCGTTCCGTAATGCTTGATCGTGACGTGAGACACACCTAAGCTCATTTCACCGAATGAAATAAGAATTTCATATTATGGAATGAGGATCCGATGGGCATCTTCCAGAAGGAGACAGGCGCCGTGAACGTCAGCAAGCCATCCCCCGGCACCGATCCGACGGACGGCTCTCCCCGCGGCGGAGAGCCGCGTGCCACGGGCAGGCAGCACGGTCACCGGCCCCTGCTCGACCCCGAGCCGTGGGGCACCGGTGACCCTGCCGTCGAGGCGGCCGTCCACGTGCCCGGCACCACCGGCCCCATCCCCACGGGCGTCAGCCCCCGGCTCTACAACGAGGACCTGGCACCGACCACGAAGAAGGGCCGGACCTGGCACGCCTACAGCATCTTCACCCTGTGGGCCAACGACGTGCACTCGCTGGGCAACTACGCGTTCGCCATCGGGCTGTTCGCCCTGGGGTTGGGCGGGTGGCAAATCATGCTGGCCTTCATCCTGGGTGCCGCCCTGCTCTTCCTGCTCCTGAACCTCTCCGGGTTCATGGGAGAGCGCACGGGAGTGCCGTTCCCGGTCATGAGCCGCATCGCCTTCGGCGTCAAGGGCGCCCAGATCCCCGCCATCGTCCGTGGAGGCGTGGCCATCGCGTGGTTCGGCATCCAGACCTATCTGGCCTCGTTGGTGCTCCGGGTGCTGATCCTTGCCCTCGCACCCTCTCTGGCGCCGCTCGACACCAATTCGTTCCTCGGCCTCTCCACCTTGGGCTGGATCTCGTTCGTGGCCCTGTGGCTCGTGCAGGTGGTCATCGTCAGCTTCGGCATGGAGATGATCCGCAAGTACGAGGCCTTCGCCGGCCCGATCATCCTGGTCACCATGCTCGCCCTGGCCGTCTGGATGTTCGTGGAGGCCGGTGGCTCCATCGCCTGGTCCACCGCGGACTCCCTGACCGGTGGCGAGATGTGGGTGCGCATTTTCCAGTCCGCCGCACTGTGGGTCGTCATCTACGGCACCTTCGTGCTGAACTTTTGCGACTTCACCCGCGGCGCCCCCTCGGAGCGCTCGGTGGTGCGCGGCAACTTCTACGGCATCCCCATCAACATGATGTTCTTCGCCGCCATCGTCATCGTCCTCGCGGGCGCTCAGTACAAGATCGACGGAACGATCATCGAGGGCCCCACCGACGTCGTCAACGCCATCCCCAACACCTTCCTGCTGGTGCTCGCCTGCCTCGCCCTGATCATCCTCACGATCGCCGTGAACCTCATGGCCAACTTCGTCGCCCCCATCTACACCCTGGCCAATCTGTTCCCGCGCACCCTGAACTTCCGTCGGGCCGCCATCATCTCGGCGGTGATCGGGCTGATCATCCTGCCGTGGAACCTGTACAACTCCCCTGTGGTCATCGTGTACTTCCTCGGCGGCCTGGGTGCGCTGCTGGGGCCGCTGTTCGGCGTGATCATGGCCGACTACTGGCTGGTCCGAAAGGGCAAGGTCAACATCCCGGACCTGTACTCCGAGTCCCCGCACGGGGAGTACGCCTACACCCGCGGCGTCAACCGCAAGGCCGTCCTCGCGGGCACGCCGGCCGCGATCGTCGCCCTGATCCTCGCGCTGGTTCCCGCCTTCACCTTCGTCGCCGGGTTCTCCTGGTTCGTCGGCGCGATCCTCGCCGCGGTGATCTACCTGCTGATCTCCGACCGCCACGCCACGTTCCACGCCGTCGACGGCGAGGAGATCGCCGTGGCCCCGAAGCACTGACCGCCCCGACGACCACCACACGCCCGGAATCTCCGACCGAAAGGCCATCCGCATGCGCATCCTCGTGCTCAACGTGAACACCACCGAGTCCATGACCGAATCCATCGGCCGCGAAGCAGCGGCCGCCGCCGCCCCGGGGACGGAGATCGTGCCCCTGACCCCGCTGTTCGGGGCCGAGTCCGTCGAGGGCAACTACGAGAGCTACCTGGCCGCCATTGCCGTGATGGAAACCGTCAAGGCCTACCCCGAGCCCTTCGACGCCGTCATCCAAGCCGGCTACGGCGAGCACGGCCGGGAGGGCCTCCAGGAGCTCCTGGACGTGCCGGTGGTCGACATCACCGAAGCCGCGGCGAGCACGGCGATGTATCTCGGGCACAAGTACTCGGTGGTGACCACGCTGGACCGCACGGTCCCTCTCATTGAGGACCGGCTCAAGCTCGCAGGGCTCACCGACCGGTGCGCGTCCGTGCGGGCCAGCGGAATGTCCGTCCTCGAGCTGGAGTCGGACCCCGGCGCCGCTGTCCAGGCCATCCTCGACCAGTCGCTGCGCGCCGTGCGGGACGACCACGCTGAGGTCATCTGCCTCGGTTGCGGCGGGATGGCGGGTCTGACGGCGAAGGTCGCCGAGCGCACCGGGGTGCCCGTGGTCGACGGCGTCGCCGCGGCCGTGACGATCGCCGAGTCCCTCGTCCGGCTGGGACTGACCACGTCGAAGGTCCGGACCTATGCAACCGCCCGGCAGAAGGCCTTCAGCAACTGGCCCCCGCGTGACCTCCGCTCGTGAACGCCCTGCCCGCCACGCCCCGTTGCCCCGGCTCAACACGCTGCGACGGGGGCCCGACCTCGCCACGGCCTGAGGCGCCGGGCGCCGATGCGGAAAGATCGAGGTAGACCTGTGGTCGCGTCCTGGTGCTGGGACCGTAGTCGTGCCCGGAACCGGCGCCCATGAGCGCCGTCGGGCTGCTCTACGTCGGTGCGGTCCTGTTCGTCAACGGGATGATGCTGCTGGGCCACGTCAGCGGCACCGGCGCTGCTCCGCTGAACTTTTTCGTGGGAGCGCTGCAGGTGGTGGTCCCCACCTGGCTCATCGTCTCAGCCGGGGGCGACGGGACTCGGATCGCCGAGGCCGCCGGACTCTATTTCTTCGGCTTCACCTACCTCTGGCTGGGCGCCAACCTGGTCACCCGCTGGCCGGACCACGGGTTGGGTTGGTTCTGCCTGGTCGTGGCCGTCAACGGGGCGGGCTTCGCGGCGCACTCCTGGGTGGTCCTGGGCGGGCGGGTCCTCGCCGTCCAGTGGCTCATGTGGTCCGTGCTCTGGGCCGCCTTCTTCGTGCTCATGGCTCGGGACCGCACGGACCTGGCGCCTGCGGTGGGGGTCCTCTCCATCGGCAACGCGCTGCTGACCACCGGCCTGCCCGGCTTCCTCGCCCTCTCCGGAGGGTGGCACGACTCTCCCTTGCTCGCCGGCAGCCTCGCGGCCCTCGGGATCCTCCTCCTGCTGATCTGCCGGCCCATGGGCCGGCTCCTGGTGGCCCGTCCGCGCCCCCTCGGAGGACCCCCGGCGCGACGCCTCTGAGCCGGGGCCCGGAGAGATCCGGGTGCCCGAGAGAACGTGTCCTGATCGGAGCAGCGTCACGGGACGATGCCTCAGCCCCCCGGGTGCGCCGCCGGCAACGGTGCTCAGACCCCGTCCTTCTGCCCGATCACCTGCAGGATCTGGCCCGTGTGCGTGATCTCCCCGGAGTCGATCATCTTCCGGACGTCGTCGAAGCGGTGCCCCGGGACGACCGCGACCTCGGCCCCGTCGCTGGCCACGACGGCACCGCCCTGGATCCGGTCGCCCTCTTCCAGGTGTGCGAGCACGTCCGCCCGGACGACCCGCACCGGCGCCGCCGCCATGACGGACTGGTTCCTGGAGTTGCCGGCGGTGAGCTCGTTGAACAGGAGGTTGAGGGCGATGGCCACGAGTGCTGCGGCGCTGATCCCCGACCCGAGGATGGTCTGGGTCCAGGACGGGAAACCGGCGTAGAGCTGTGGTGCGGCCACGGGGACCAGGCCGAAGGCGAAGGCGACCGCCACGATGACGAGGTTCATGGAGTTGCTGAAGTCGACCTTGGCCAGCGTGCGGACGCCGGAGGACGCCACCGTGCCGAAGAGCACGATCGACGCGCCGCCGAGGACCGGGGTCGGGATGGCCGCGACGACCTCCCCGACGACCGGGAACAGGCCCAGCCCGACCATGATGACCCCGGCGGCGGTGACCACGAACCGGCTGCGGACGCCCGTCACCGCGACGAGGCCCACGTTGGCGGCGAAGGCCGTCTGGGTGAACGAGTTGAGCACCGGCGCCCCCGCGGAGGAGAGCATGTCCGCCCGCAGGCCGTCGGCCACGCGCTTCGAGTCGATCTTGGCCCCGGTGATCTCCCCCACGGCGAGGATGTCCGCCGTGGTCTCGGTCATCGTGACGAGCACCACGATGAGCATCGAGATGATCGAGGCGACCTCGAAGGTCGGAGGCCCGAAGGCCAGGGGCGTCGGGAAGGTGACGATGCCGCCCTCGCCCACGCCGGAGAAGTCCACCATCCCCATCGCGTGGGCGATCACCGTGCCCAGGACGAAGGAGAGCAGGATGGACAGGCGGGAGATCATCCCGACGCCCACCTTGGACAGCACCAGCACGATGAGCAGGGTGGTCCCGGCCAGCGCGAGGCTGCGGGGATCGGCGGCTCCGCCGTCCCCGTCACCGGCGGCCCAGGAGATCGCGACCGGCAGCAGGGAGATGCCGATGACCGTGATGACCGTTCCGGTGACCACCGGCGGGAAGAGCCGGAGGATCCGGGAGAACGCGCCGGCGAGCAGGAAGCCCACCACCGAGGAGACGAGGACGGCCCCGAAGATGGTGGTCAGGTCGTTGCCCCCCGCCAGGATCGCGAGCATGGGGGCGACCCCGGCGAAGGACACGCCCTGCACGAGCGGCAGCTTGGAGCCGAGGAAGGGGGCCCCGAAGCTCTGCAGGACGGTGGCGACCCCGCCCATGAGCAGGCAGGAGCTGATGAGGAGGGCGATCTCCTCGCCGGAGAGCCCGGCGGCCTGCCCGATGATGAGGGGGACGGCGACGATGGCACCGTACATGGTGAGGACGTGCTGGAAGCCGTAGGCGGTGGTGCGCCCCAGGGGCAGCCGCTCGTCCTCCGGGCCGGGCACGCGTGCTGGGCCCGCTCGGCGCCCACGGCGGATCGTGCGGTCCGGGGTCGGGCGGCCAGGTGTGGTCGGTGACATGGAAGGAGCCTCCTTCAGCGCGCAGACGTCGGCTCTGCTGCGCAAGGTCCGGCGATCCTCTGTTTTTCCCGGGTCCGGCCGTTGCCGGCGGGTCTCCCGTGAAGTGTCCAGATCTGGTGGTCCCGGTGGAAGCCGACCGGGTGCGGCGGATGTTCGGGTCAGTACTCGGTGCGGCGGGCGTTGCCGGCCCAGGCCTCGAACGGATCCGTGCGCCCGGCGAGGGGAACCTGGCGGACCGGGAGGGCCCGGTCCCGCTGCTCCGCGCTCCGGGCGAAGAACTCGTAGAACTCGGCGTCGTCGAATCCGCCGGCCGCCGCGTCGTGCCGGTCGGCGGCGAAGTACACCGCGTCCAGCCGGGCCCACAGCGAGGCCGACAGGCACAGCGGGCACGGCTCGCAGCTGGTGTAGAGCACGGCCCCGCTGAGGTCGAAGGTCCCCAGCTCGCGGCAGGCGCTGCGGATCGCCATGACCTCCGCGTGCGCTGTGGGGTCGTTGTCCGCCGTCACGCGGTTGACGGCGGGGAACTCCCGCCCGTCAGCGGTCACGACAACGGCGCCGAACGGCCCGCCGTCGACAGCGGCGTTCTCCACCGCGAGGTCGACGGCGTGTTCGAGGTAGGTCTGGGAGTGGGTGGCTTCTTCGTGAACGGTCGACATGATGCTCAGGTCCTCACGGATCGTGGGGGACCCGGGGAACGGCTGATGGCCGCCGGCGGGCCCACCCGAATGTCGGATCATGCCCGGTAGATAGTCCCGCTCGACCGGGACCCGCCATTGGCTGAGGCAAACGTAGAGCAGTTCGACGTGAGGTACAACACAATACGGAAGAATTCTTCCAGATCCACGCGGCAGCCGGAGTCGGCGCACCACCTCTTGCGGCCGCGTCATGGCGTGGTTATCGTGTGACTCAGCCTACGGCGGGTCCCCACCGGACTATCTACCGGGCGAGCAACGACAAATCGCGCTGGTCCGCCGCCAGAGAGCTCCCGGTCCCCCTCGGGAACCACCTGACTCCACGTCGCGGCCAGTGGCACGCACCGAGGAGCACAAGGCATGAGTGACATCCGAGTGACGGTCAACGGTCGGGCCCGCAGCTGTGACGGTGCCGGCCCGCACACCCGGCTGCTGGACTGGTTGCGCGGCGAGGGACTGACCGGGGCCAAGGAGGGCTGCGCCGAGGGCGAGTGCGGAGCCTGCGCGGTGCTCGTCGCCCGGCCGGACGGAGAAGGTCGCAGCCGGTGGACCGCGGTCAACGCGTGCCTGCCTCCCGCCGTCGCCTTCGACGGCCAGGAGGTCGTCACCGCCGAGGGGCTCGGGACCGCCCCCGGGGCCTGCGCGCCGGCGGCGTTGCACCCCGTCCAGCAGGAGATGGCGGTCCGGGGAGGCTCGCAGTGCGGCTACTGCACGCCGGGGTTCGTCTGTTCCATGGCCGCCGAGTACTACCGTCCCGAGCGCGAGGCCTCCGGCCCGGCGGACGAGGTGCAGACCGGCACCGAGGTCACCGGCGAGGAGCACGCGGCCGACCACGAGTGCGGGCCCAACGGATTCGACCTGCACGCCCTGAGCGGCAACCTCTGCCGCTGCACCGGCTACCGGCCCATCCGTGACGCCGCCTACGCGCTGGGGGCGCCGGCCGACGCCGACCCCCTGCTCCAGCGCCAGGAACGGCCCGCGCCGCCCGCCCCGCCCACCCGGGTGGAGGCCGGCGGCGCACGGTTCGTCCGCCCCGGCTCCCTGGAGGAGCTCTTTGAGCACCTGGAGCGCGCGCCGGAGGCGCTGCTGGTCGCCGGTTCGACGGACGCGGGCGTGGGGGTCAACATCCACCACGCCCGTCCGCCGCTGACCCTCGCCGTGGACGGACTCGAGCAGCTGCGCACCCTCGAGGTGCGGCAGGACGGGATCGAGATCGGAGCGGCCCTGAGCCTGTCCGAGGTCGAGCGCGGGCTCGCCGGACGGGTGCCCCTGCTCGACCAGCTCTTCCCGCAGTTCGCCTCGCGCCTGATCCGCAACGCCGCGACGTTCGGCGGCAACCTCGGCACGGGCTCGCCCATCGGCGACTCCGCCCCGGCGCTGCTGGCCCTGGGCGCCTCCGTGGTGCTGGCCTCCGCCGGGGGCGAGCGCGAGGTGCCCCTGGACGAGTACTTCACGGGATACCGGCGCAGCGTCCGCCGCCCCGGGGAGATCATCCGCGCCGTGCGGATCCCGCTGCCTCTCGCCCGGAACACCGCGTTCCACAAGATCGCCAAGCGCCGCTTCGACGACATCTCCAGCGTGGCCGTCGGCATCGCCGTGCAGGTGGATGACGGAACGGTCTCGTCCGTGCGGATCGGTCTGGGCGGGGTGGCGGCCACCCCGATCCGGGCGCACGGCGCGGAGCGCACCCTGAGCGGCGCGCCGTGGCACCGCGACACGGTCGTCGCCGCGGCGGCCGCGCTGGCCGGGGAGGGCACGCCGATCGACGACCACCGGGCCAGCGCACGCTACCGCTCGGCCATGCTCGAGCAGGCCCTGCTCAAGTTCTGGGCGCAGAACGCGCCCGCCGCCGATCTGGAGGTGTCCCGATGAAGTCCCTCGCCGACCGCCCCGTCGACCCCGTGGTGGGCCTGTCCGTCGCGCACGAGAGCGCCGCCCTGCACGTCACCGGCACGGCCCTGTACACCGACGATCTGATCGTGCGCCACCAGGACGTGCTGCACGCCTGGCCGGTGCAGGCGCCCCACGCCCACGCCCTCGTGCAGGACGTGCGCACGGCCCCGGCCCTGGAGGTCCCCGGTGTGGTCCGGGTGCTCACCGCCGCGGACGTGCCCGGCGTCAACGACTCCGGCACCAAGCACGACGAGCCGCTGTTCCCCTCCGAGGTCATGTTCCACGGGCACGCCGTGTGCTGGGTGCTGGGCGAGACCCAGGAGGCCGCCCGGCTGGGGGCCGAGGCCGTCGAGGTCGACTACGAGCCGCTGCCGTCACTGATCACGGTGGCGGAGGCCGTCGAGGCCGGGAGCTTCCAGGGCGGTCAGCCCACCGTCAGCCGCGGGGACACCAGCACCGCGCTGGCCGCCTCCGCCCACCGCTTCGGCGGGGAGTTCGAGTTCGGCGGCCAGGAGCACTTCTACCTGGAGACCCACGCGTCCTTCGCCTACGTCGACGAGGCCGGTCAGGTCCTGGTGCACTGCAGCACCCAGCACCCCACGGAGACCCAGGAGATCGTCGCCCACGTCCTGGGCCTGCACAGCCACGAGGTCACCGTGCAGTGCCTGCGCATGGGCGGGGGGTTCGGCGGCAAGGAGATGCAGCCGCACGGCTACGCCGCCGTCGCCGCCCTCGGGTCGGTGCTGACCGGACGGCCGGTGCGGCTGCGGCTCAACCGCACCCAGGACATCACCCTGTCCGGCAAGCGCCACCCGTACCACGCCCGCTGGGAGGCCGGCTTCGACGAGAGCGGCCGCCTGCAGGCCCTGGAGGCCACCGTCACCAGCGACGGCGGGTGGAGCCTGGACCTCTCCGAGCCCGTGATGCAGCGGACGCTGTGCCACATCGACAACGCCTACTGGATCCCCCACGTGCAGGTCCACGGCCGCATCGCGAAGACGAACAAGACCTCCCAGACCGCGTTCCGCGGCTTCGGCGGACCCCAGGGCATGCTGGTGATCGAGGAGGTCATGGGCCGGTGCGCCCCGCTGCTCGGCCTGGATCCCACGGAGCTGCGCCACCGCAACCTCTACGTCCCCGGCCAGTCCACCCCCTACGGCCAGCCGGTCAGGCACGCCGAGCGGCTGCGCACCATCTGGACGCAGCTGCTCGACCGGGCCGACGTCGAGCGCCGCCGCGAGGAGATCGCGGCGTTCAACGCGACGCACCCCGACACCCGGAGAGCGCTGGCCGTCACTCCGGTGAAGTTCGGCATCTCGTTCAACCTCACGGCCTTCAACCAGGCCGGTGCGCTCGTGCACGTCTACAAGGACGGGTCCGTGCTCATCAACCACGGGGGCACCGAGATGGGGCAGGGCCTGCACACCAAGATGCGCCAGGTCGCGGCCACGGCGCTGGGCGTGCCGCTGGAGATCGTCCGGCTGGCGCCCACCCGCACGGACAAGGTGCCCAACACCTCCGCGACGGCCGCCAGCTCCGGGGCGGATCTCAACGGCGGGGCCGTGAAGAACGCCTGCGAGCAGATCCGCGACCGGCTGGCCGAGGTCGCCGCCCGCAAGTTCGACATCCACCCCGACGACGTGCGCTTCGTCGACGGCACGGTGACCGGGATCGGCTTCTCCGACCAGGTGATGTCCTTCGCCGAGCTCGCGCACGACGCCTACTTCCAGCGGGTCTCGCTGTGGGCGGCCGGGTACTACCGCACCGAGGGGCTGCACTGGGACGGCGCCCGGATGCAGGGCGAGCCGTTCAAGTACTTCTCCTACGGCGCCTCCGTCTCCGAGGTGGAGGTCGACGGGTTCACCGGCGCCTACCGGCTGCTGCGCACGGACATCGTCCACGACGTGGGCGACAGCCTCTCCCCGCTCATCGACGTGGGGCAGATCGAGGGCGGGTTCGTCCAGGGCGCCGGGTGGCTCACCCTCGAGGAGCTGCGCTGGGACGTCTCCGACGGTCCGCACCGGGGCCGGCTGGCCACCCAGTCCGCCAGCACCTACAAGCTGCCGAGCTTCTCGGAGATGCCCGAGGAGTTCCACGTGCACCTCTTCGAGGAGGCCACCGAGAGCGGTGTCGTCTACGGCTCCAAGGCCGTGGGGGAGCCGCCCCTCATGCTGGCCTTCAGCGTGCGCGAGGCGCTGCGGGAGGCCGCGGCCGCGTTCGGGCCCGGCGGGCGGAGCACCGCGCTCGCGAGCCCCGCCACTCCGGAGGCCGTGTTCTGGGCGGTCCGGGAGGCCCGCCGGGCCGGAACCGCCGACGCCGAGAACTCCGCGGCACCGGCCGCTTCGGCGGCGCGCTGACGTGGACTGGCTGGACGCGCTGCAGCACCTGCGCGCGCAGGGCGAACCGGGGGTGCTCGTGACCGTCACGGAGGTGCGCGGGCACGCCCCCCGGGAGGCCGGGGCCAAGATGGTCGTGTCCGGTACCGCCACCTGGGACACCGTGGGCGGCGGCAACCTGGAGGCCAGCGTGATCGAGCGGGCACGGACGATGCTGGCGACCGGGGCGAGCACGCCGGAGACCCTGACCTTCGCGCTCAACGAGCACGCCGCCGTGGCGCACGGGCGGCAGTGCTGCGGGGGCGTGGTCAGCGTCCTGCTCGAGCCCCAGCGCGCCCTGCCGGTGATCGCGGTGTTCGGCGTGGGCCACGTGGGCCACGAGCTCGGCCGGGTGCTGTCCCGGTTGCCGCTGCACCTGCACCTGGTGGACAGCCGGGAGAGGCAGCTGGACGCCGAGCGTCTGGCCGACGTCACCGACGGGACCGCGCAGGTCCACCTCCACCACAGCCCGGTCCCCGAGAACGTGCTGGCTGGGCTGCCGGCCGGTGCGCACGTGCTGATCATGAGCCACGACCACGCCGAGGACTTCGTCCTGTGCGACGCGGCGCTGCGCCGGGACGACCTCGGGACCGTGGGCCTGATCGGCTCCCGGGCCAAGTGGTCGCGGTTCCGGGGACGGCTGCGGGAGGAGGGGCACGACGACGGCGCGCTCGAGCGCATCACCTGTCCCATCGGGCTCCCCGGCATCCCGGGCAAGGCCCCGGCGGTGATCGCCATCAGCGTCGCCGCCGACCTGCTCCGGCGGATGAGCCCGTGAGCACCCCGGCCCCGGTCCGCGGAAGGCCGGTCACCGCGCCGGCCGAGCTCCCGCACGGTCCGCCAGCGCGATCAGGGACCGTCCCAGCGCGGCGGTCGCCGCCGGGGTGTACTCGCTCGAGCCGATGAGGATGTGAGGTCCGTCCTCGGCACCGCTGTCGGGGTCGACGGACATGCACAGCTGCGCGGTGACGCCCTCCGTGACGGTCAGCGGTTCGCCGGAGTGGACCCAGTCCTCCTCCCCTAGCTGCGCGCCGTGCCGGGCCACGCACCAGTCGGGGCAGATCCGGCCCGGGCTGCGCACATCGTCGGCCGGGCGCTCGATCTCGATGCCCTCGTGCACGGGGCTCTCCTTCCGCGCTGCTCGGGGGCCGCGGCAGGCCCCGGATCGTTCGATCCGGAGCCCGCCGGCTCCCACCCGCCGAGCACCCCTGTCGGCCGGCGGTCAGGCGACGCAGCCGCCGAGCGCGATCGTGCCGTCGATGGCGCTGATCTGCTTCTGGACCGACCCGAGCTGGTCCTGGAAGCCCTTCACGACCGCCGTCTGGGCGGCGATCGCGTCCTTGTTGGGCTTCTTGTCTGCCTGCAGGCCACGAAGCTTCGACTGCGCCGCGGTGACCTGTCCGTCCAGCGTCACGACCTGGCCCTGGAGCGTCCTGAGCTGTGCCTCCGCGGCAGTGACCGCCTCGTCGGCCTTCTGGAGTTCGAGCAGGAGCGGAGCCACGCGACCCTGCAGGCCCAGGACCTCAGCCTCCTTCGCGGAGATCTGGGAGTTCAGGGCGGTCACCGTGGCCACCAGGGAGTCCATCTGCGTGTTGAGCGTGGTGATCTCGCCCTGCTTGGTGGTCACTGCCTTGGCTGCGTCCTCCGCGGCCGTCTTCAGTCCGGACAGCTCACCCTGGAGCTTCTGAAGCTCCGCATTCTGGGCGGTGACGGCCGCGTGGGCGGCCGCGAGCGCTCCCGTGGCCTCGGCCAGCTCGTCCTGCCGGTCCTTCAGCACCGACTGCTGGGCGGTGATCTCCTCTTGGGCAGCCTCGACTCCTTCCGTGAGGCCCGGCAGGGCGGCCTCGAGATCCTCGACGACCTGCTCCTGCGCCGTGACGCCGTCGTTCGCGGCAGTCCTGGCAGCCTCGAGAGCAGGCACCGCGTCCTGCAGCCCGGTCAGCTCCGCCTGCTCGGCCGTCACCGCCGAATCCGCCGCGGCCGCGGCGGACCGGAGAGCCGGCAGCTGGTTCTTGAGGGCGTCGACCTCCGCCTGCCTCGTGGCGACCGCGGTGCCGGCGGCGGTCAGCGAGGTCTGCAGCGGGGCCACCTGCTGCTGCAGGGCGGCGCTCTCCTGCTGCTTCGCCGTCAGCTGCTGGGACAGGGTGTCCGCCTGCTTCTGCAGGGTGGTCAGGTCCCCCTGCAGGCCGGAGATCACGGTGTTCTTGTCGCTGATCTGGGCGGTGACGGTGCTGAGCTCGGCCCTGTGTGCGGCGATCTGGTCCTTGCGCTCCTTCTCGCCCTGCCCCTTGATGGCGTCCAGGCGGGCGATCTCTGCGTCCAGGAAGGTCCTCCGCTCCTGCAGCTTCGTCAGCTCGTTCCGGGCCTTCGTGAGCTCGGCCTGCTTGGCGGTGATCGCCGTGCTCTTCTCGTCGATCTGCTGCTGGAGCGCGGTGGTCTCGGCTCCCACCGCGGCGATCTTCGCCTCGTTCGCGGCGACGGCGTCCGCGGCGGCCTTCGCGGCGGTCCCCAGGGCGGCCAGATCGGCCTCGGCCTCGGTGATCTCGGCCTGCTGGGCGGCCAGCGCGTCGGCGGCGCCCTTCGCGGCGGCCTGCGCCGCGGCGAGGGTCTCCTGCGCCTCGGTGATCTCGGCCTGCTGGGCGGCCAGCGCGTCGGCGGCGCGCTTCGCGGCGGCCTGCGCCGCGGCGAGGGTCTCCTGCGCGTCGGCGATCCGGCGCTGCTGGGCGTCGAGCTCGTCCTGGGCGGCGGTGCCGGTTTTCTGCAGCTGCTCGAGCTCCGCCTCGGCCTCGGCGACGGCCCCCTCGGCGGCGGTGCGGGCGGCCCCGGCCGTGGCCGCGGTGTCCTCCAGGGCGGCGAGCCCGGCCTCGGCCTCGTCGACCTGCTCGTTCTTGGCGGTGACGGCACCCTCCGCCGCGGTCGCGGCGGCCTCCAGCGTGGTCAGCTCCGTCCCGGCGGCGTCGATCTGCTCCTGCTTCACCACGGCGTCCGCGGTCGCCCCGGCGGTCCGCTCCTCCAGAGCGGCCAGCGCCTGCTTCCCGGCCTCCAGGTCCGCCTCCAGCGGCGCCAGCCGCTCCTGCAGGGAGGACTGCTGCGACTGCAGCTCGTCGAGGGCCTTCTCGGCGGCGGCCACGGCCGCCACCGACTCGGCCTGCTCCGCGACCAGGGCGCTCTGCTCGGCCTCGGCCGCCGCGGTGTCGAGTTCGGTCTGCGCGTCCTTGGCCTCGAGCTCGGCCAGGCCCTTCTCCTCCGCGATGATCTTGGCCGTGAGCTCCTCGGCCGTCTTCACCAGCGTGGCCTTCTCGGCCTGCAGCTTGGTGATCTGCTCGGCGTTCTTCTTCGCGGCCGCCTTCAGCAGGCCCTGCTGCACGGTGCCCCGGTGCGCCGACTGGTTGACGACGCCGTTGCACACCCCGCCGGTCGTGGACGGCGGTGCCGCGTGCGCCGGCGCGGCCACGGCGATCCCGCCGAACACGGCGGAGATCGCCAGGGCCGCCACGGCGCGTCCGGCACCCCGGCGGAAGGTCGTGCCGGACGGTGCAGCAGGAGTGCGTGCGAAAGACATGGTGGAGCCCCCAGATTCGTCGGCCCGCTCCCCCTGAGCGGGTCCCCGCGAGAAGTCTGCGGTACGTCGGACACCCGGGAGCCCGTTTCCGCGTTCAAGTTCGTAAACGCGAAGCCGTTGTCGCGTTCAAATGCCTGAACGCTGCTGTTCGTCGCGGGAACCCTGCCGGCAGGTCCAGACCGCGCGGTGCCCGCCGGGGTCCTACTCGCCCTTGAGCACCCGGAAGGCGCCCTCGCGGTCCTTGACCCGGAGCTTGCGCAGGACCGTGGAGACGTGGACCCGCACCGTGGTCGGGGAGACGAACAGCTTGCCCGCCACCTGCTCGGTGGACCGCCCTTCGGCGAGCAGCTCCATGACCTCCCACTCCCGGGGGCTCAGCTTGGCCGCGGCGTCGGACCTCCGCCGGAAGACCCGCCGGCCCGGCGCGCGGAACTCCTCGAGCACGCGCGTGACGAGGGCGGCGGGCATCGCGGCCTCACCGGCCAGGACGCCCCGCAGGGCATCGGGCAGGGACGCGGGGTCGGCGTCCTTGAGCAGGTACCCGGAGGCGCCCGCCCGCAGGGAGTCGAAGAGGTCCTCGTCCTCCCGGGACTGGGTGAGCATCACGACGCCGGTCCGGGGAGCGCTGCGGGTGATCTGCTGGGCCGCCTGAATCCCGCTCCCCGGCATGTGGATGTCGAGCAGCACCGCGTCGGGCCGGTGCTCCGCCACGAGCCGCACGGCGTCCTCGGCGCTGGCGCCCTCCCCGCACACCTCGCAGCCGCCCGCCTCCAGCGCCTCTCGGATCCTCGCGCGCATCCGCGCGTGGTCGTCGGCGATGACCACGCGCATCCGGTCGTCCCCTACCACGTCAGCGTCACCGTGCTCCCCCTGCCGAGCTCCGAGTCGATCTCGAGGGAACCGGGCAGTCCACGCGCCCGGTCCCGCATGCTGATCAGACCATAACCCGCACGGACCCCGGTCGAGCGGAGGACGTCGAAGCCGTCGCCGTCGTCCTGGACGGTGAGGCGGCGGCGTTCGCCGTCCCGGCTCAGCCGCAGGCACAGCCTGCCGGCGTGCCCGTGGCGCACCGCGTTGGAGACCGCTTCCCGCGTGATGCGCAGGATCGCGTGCCGCTGGTCGCTGTCGACGTCGATGGAGTCGTCCACGTCCACCTCGAGCTCCACCCGGTACCGCTGGGCCAGCTCCCTCGCGGTCCGGTGCAGCGTGAACCCGAGGGCCTCGTCCCCCGCGTGCCCCAGGGCGTGGACGGCGGCGCGCGCCTCGTCCAGGGCGCGGTCGGAGGCGGCCATGATGTGGCTCCTCGAGGGGTGCTCCTGCGGCAGGGCGTGGCACTCCATCCGGATGAGCGCCAGTTCCTGGACGACGCCGTCGTGCAGCTCCCGGGCGAGCCGCCGCCGGTCCTCCAGCACGGCGGCCCGGGAGGAGGCGGTCCAGTACTGCTGGATCTCCCGGCCGGCGCCCACCAGCAGGCACAGGTAGAAACCGGTCCGGAGCACGTCCCCGGCGTAGAGCCAGTCCGTGTACAGGGAGGGGAACAGGACGTAGTTGACGCGGGCGAAGGCGGCGAGCGCACAGGCCGGGCCCAGCCAGCGCAGGAGGGGGTCCTCGTGCTCCGCGGCCTGCACGGTGAAGGCGACGGAGGCCACGAAGAAGCACAGCGCCGCCACCCCCTGCCCGATCAGCAGCAGGGGGTGGCCGGTGAGGATCTCCTGCGGTGCCGCGGCGAGGGCACCGGGCTGGTCGAGGGCCACGGGGAGGGACGATCTGACGGCCCACAGTGCGGAGGACGTCACGGCGACGATCACCAGGGGCGCGCCCACCACCCACAGCTCGGAGCTGAAGGGCACGTCACGCCGGGGCCCCACCAGGGCAGCCGCCGCGATGAGCGCCGCGCCCGTGAGCCTCAGTGCCAGCGGCAACCAGACGTCCAGGGTCCCGGCCGGACCGAGCCCGGCCGCCTCGACCATCCAGGCCAGGCCGATCCCGGCGACCACCAGGAGCACGAGTCCCTGGGCGAGCAGCAGATCCTGCAACCGACGTCGACGCACGAACCGCCCGTGCAGGAGATACGCGACCAGGAGCGCGACACAGGCGTCGACCGAGTCCAGCACCAGGTGCACGGAGGGACTGCGGTAGCCGAACAGGACGTGCGGGCTCCAGACGACGAGCCCGGTCCCCACGAGGCCGACGGCCCATCCGGCGATCGTCGGCCCTGCGGCGCGCCGGAGAAGGGGGTCCCCGGCGCGGGCGTCGGGGAGCACGGTGGGGGGGTGCATGGCTCGGAGTCTAGGCGGCCCTTCGGCACGGCCCCGCGCTGAGCCGCCCGTGTCGCCTCCGCCGGGCCCGAGGAGCGCCTAGCCCGGGAGGCGACCGACGGGCAGGAGCCAGCGTGCCAGGACCACGGCCCCCGGCAGTGCGGAGATCAGGGCGAGCAGCCCGTAGCCGATCGAGATCGCGAAGCCGGCCCCGGCGGGCAGACCGTGGGCCATCGCGGCCAGGGTGGTGATCCCCTCGCGCGGGCCCCAGCCGCCCACCCCGACGGGCACGGACATTCCCGCCAGGCCCAGCACGGTGGTTCCCCACAGGTTCGCCAGGGTCTCCTGCGGGGCGGTGCGCACGGCGGCCAGCAGGAACAGGCCCTGGTAGCAGGCCCAGGCGAGCACGGACAGCGCCCACACCCCGGCCCGGTCCCGCGCCGGGGCGCCGCTCGTCGCGCGCCAGGCGACGGCCCCCACGGCGAGCGCCCCGAGGCCGAGGGCCGCGGCGAGCCAGCCGCCGACTGCCAGGGCGGGGACGACCCCCGCCGCGAGGAGCACGGACGTCCCGGCCAGCCGCTCGCCCAGCACGGAGCCGCCCGCCCCCGGCCAGCTGTCGCCCCGCCGGCGGCGGCGCAGCACCCGCACCGCGTCCCCGGCCACGCCCCCGGGCAGCAGCAGGTTGACGAGCCCGGACGCCCAGCACTCGCCCAGGGCCTCGCGGAAGCCGATCGGCGTGCCACGGCTGCGGGCCACGAGTCGCCAGCGTTGGGCCTGGGCCGTGGTGGCCACGAGCCCGGCGCCCAGGGCGAGCGCCACCGTGGCGGGGGTCAGGATCCCGAGGGCGCTGCGCACCGCGTCCGTGCCCAGCACGCGGAACAGCACGGCGAGGAGCCCCAGTCCGGCCGCCGCCTGCCCGGCCGCGAGCAGCACGCGCGGAACGGGCCGCCGCCCGCGGGCGGCGGGCGGGGTCTCGGCAGGCATGGGCGCAGTCTAGCCACCGCCCGTCGTCGCCCGGATTGACGCCGCGGGCCCTGCCCGCCCACGATGAAGACCCCCGACGCGGAAGGCGACCGCATGCCCCTGGCCCGATCCACCGGTCCTCGGTCCTCGGCGCGCCGGGACGGTGTCCTGGCGTTCACGGCCCTGGGGGGAGCGCTCACGGCGCTCCTCCTCCTGGCGGACGCGGAGCCCCTCGTGCTGGTGGCCTCCGGGGTGCTGGGCGTCACCGTGCTCGGCGCCGTGGTGCGCAGCGCCGTGCGGCGCCGCGGCGAGCCCTACGGCCCCGCCGACCGGGTCACCGTGGGCCGCTCCGTGCTCGTCGCCCTGACCGCGGCGCTCCTGCCCGTGGGGCTGGCTCCCGTGCTGGGGCAGGACGCGGGCCGGCCCGCCGACGCCTGGTGCTGGACCGTGTTCGCCGTCGCGCTGCCCGCCTGGCTGCTCGACGGGGTCGACGGGTGGGTGGCGCGCCGCACCGGCAGCGCCACGCGCGCCGGGGCACGGTTCGACCAGGAGGTCGACGCCGTGCTGCTGCTGTTCCTCTCCGTGGCCGTCGCCGCCCGGATCGGGCTGCCGGAGGCGTGGTGGGTGGTGGTGATCGGCGCCCTGCGCTACCTCTTCCTGCTGGCCCTCCGGGCGCGTCCCGCGTGGCGCCGCGAGCTCCCCTTCTCCTCGTACCGGCGGGTCGTCGCGGGGATCCAGGGCGGGGTCCTGCTCGGCGCCCTGGTCCCCCCGACCCCGGTGCCGCTGGCCGTCACCGCCACCGTCATCGCGCTGGCCCTGCTGCTGGTCTCCTTCGGCCGGGACGTCCTGTGGCTGGAACGGGACGCCCGCGGCCTCAGCTGACGGGCGGCAGGCCGAGCACGTCCGCGTGCCCCACCGTGGCCCGCAGCCGACCGCGGGCGCAGTCCACCAGACGGGTCCGCACCCAGGCGTGGGCCTCGGCCGTGAGATCGGGGCGGTGCTCCACGGCTGCGTCCGCGCGGTCGGCGAGGAACCGCTCCAGGAGGGGCCGGGCCCACGCCTGGTCGGAGATCCACCAGGGGGTGGGCACCACGTCCACGACCATGCCGCGCTCCTGCAGGGCCTCCGCGGCCAGCCGCACGGCCCCGGTGCCGGCCAGCTCACCGCGGTGCTGGTGGTCCTCGAAGGCTCCCAGCACCGAGGGATCCAGCGGGTGGGGCGGGTCGATCAGGACCTCGCCGTCGACGGTCAGGGCGAGGAGCGCCGGGACGGCCTCCTCGGACATCACGCGGGC
The DNA here is from genome assembly GCF_054784195.1 of Kocuria himachalensis. Lineage (NCBI taxonomy): Bacteria > Bacillati > Actinomycetota > Actinomycetes > Micrococcales > Micrococcaceae > Kocuria > Kocuria himachalensis. The sequence goes on along the minus strand of NZ_BAAGPL010000003.1, from coordinate 111,600 downwards.
CAGCTCCCGGAGCTGCTCCCGGGTCAGCAGGTCGAGCAGCGCCGAGCACGTCACCAGCCGGCGGGGCGCCGGGTGCTCCGCGAGCACCCGGCCGAGCTCCTCGACCCCGGCGAGGACGGGCACCACGTCGGCCCCCTCCTCCCGGGCCGCGGCCACAGCCTGGTCGAGCAGCTCGCGGTCGTGGTCGAGCAGGATCCAGCGCTGGGGGCCGGGGAGGTGCCGGGCGAGCCAGGCCCGGTTCGCGCCCGTCCCGGCGCCGAGGTCCACGACCACGACGGGCTCGGCGCCCGAGGAGCCGGAGGCCCCGAGCTCCTCCCAGTGCCGGACGAGACGGCCGATCAGCGGCAGGGAGTCCTCGCGGGCCGCGGCGTCGGCGGGCTCCCGCAGGGCCAGCCAGTCACCGGCGACGGGCCGGTCGGGAGCGGAGTGGTTCGTCATGACGGTCTCCTGGTGCGGTCGGTGTCGTGGTCGTGGTCGGTGCCGTGCTCGCCGGGGCCCGGCGGGCCGAGGGGCGGGCCGATCGCCGCGAGGACGTCGCGGGCGGTGTCCGCCCAGCCGCGCAGGTGATCGCGGCGGGCCAGCGCCGCGGCCCGCCACTGCGCGCGCAGGGTGGCGTCGGTCAGCCAGTCGCGCAGCACCTCGGTCCAGGCGGACGGGTCGGCGGGGTCGACGGCGGTGCCGGCCCGGGTGCCGCCGACAGCAGCGCCGGCACCGGCCGCCCCCCGGGGTCCCGGCGTGCCGTCGAGGGCCTCGACCGCGCCGGTGCCGGCAGCGACCACCGCGGGAACGCCGTGGGCGAGCGCCTCGGTGACGACCATGCCGTAGGTCTCGGCTATGGAGGGCAGCAGCAGCAGGTCCGTGCGCGCCCACTGCCGGGCCAGCGCGGTGCCCTCGAGGGGACCGGGGCAGTGCACGCGCCCCGGCTCGGGGAGGTCCCGGACCGCCGCGCGCAGTGCGGCGATGTGCTCGGGGTCGCCGTCGGGGCCCACGAGGTCGAGGGTCCAGTCGAGGCCGGTCAGCGGCGCGAGGGCCTCCAGCAGGAGGCGCTGGTTCTTGCGCGGGGTCAGGGACGCCAGGCAGGTCAGTCGCGGCGGGCGGGACCCCGCGGCCACCGGTCCGCGCTCGGCGCCCGGCTCGGCCACGGCGGCGTCCGCGGTGCCGTAGCGGCGGCGGAGGTCCCGGGCCGCCCAGGCGCTGGGCACCAGCACGCCGGTGGCGGCGGCGAGGGCGGACGCCTCCCGCCGGGCGAGCTCCGTGGCGGTCGCGGGGTCCAGCCCGGTCTCGGCGGGCAGGGGCAGGTGCACGAGCAGGTGCACGGGCACGCCGGAGCGCACGGCGTCGTCGACGGTCTCCGAGGCCGCGCACCCCACGAGGCCGTCGAGGACGACCGCCCGCCCGGGGGCGGGTGCGCCCAGCGCCCGCCGCAGCCGCGCCCGGGCGGCACCGTCCGGGGCGGGCCAGTCCCCGGCCACGGGCACGAGGCGGGCCGGGCGGCCCAGGGCGCCCAGGGCCGCCACGAGCCGGCGGCGGTAGCGCGAGCCGCCGGAGGGCCGCCCGCCGTCGTCGGGCACCACCACGTCGAGGCCCGCGCGCGCGGTGCTCACCGGGCGGGGGCGGGCCCGCCGCGCTCGCTCAGCACGGGCAGCTCGAGGGTGTAGGAGGCCCACGCGTCGGGGGTCTCCCGGAGGGTCACGGTCAGCCGCTCGAGCCCCTCGACGAACGCCGCGCCCGCGGCGAGCCGCTCGGCGACGTACTGGGCGAGGACCTCCGTGGTGGACAGCCGGCCCGCGAAGTCCGGGTGCTCGTCGAGGTTGCGGTAGCGCAGCCCGTCGAGGACGCCCGCGAGCAGGTCGTTGGCCACGCCGATGTCCATGACCACCCCGTGCTCGTCGAGGACCGGCCGGGACCAGGTGGTCTCCACGTCGTAGGTGGCCCCGTGCAGGTTCTGGGCGGGACCGAAGAAGGGATCCGGGAGGCTGTGGGCGATCATCATGTGGTCTCGGACGGTCAGGGTGAACACGGGGCTCCTCGGGTCGGTGGGGGGCGGTCAGTCGTAGTGGACCACGTGGCACAGCACGTCCGAGGCCCCTGCGGCGAGCCGCGCCATGGTGGCGGGCAGGTCCTCGAAGGAGGAGCTCCCGGAGAGCAGGGCGTCGAAGCGGGGGTCCCGCAGGGCGTCCAGCGCCGTGGCGAGCCGGTCGGCGGTCGTGCGGCGGGCCCGGCGGGCAGGGGCGACGGCGCCGACCTGGCTGGCGCGGAGCTGCAGCCGGCGGGCGTGGAAGTCCGCGCCGAGCGGGACGGCCGGGTCCTCGTCGCCGTACCAGGACAGCTCGATCAGCTCGCCCTCGTCGCCGAGCAGCTCGAGACCCCGCGCCAGGCCGGCGGCGGTGGAGGAGGCGTGCAGGACGACGTCGCACTCCCCCGCGGCGTCCTCCGGCAGCACGTGCTCCACGCCCAGCCGTGCGGCCAGCTCCCGGCGGGACGGCTGGGGGTCCACGAGCTGCAGCCGGGCGAGCGGGAAGCGGGCCAGCAGGGCGGCCGCGCACGCGCCGATCATCCCGGCCCCCACCACGGCCACGCGGTCCCCGAAGCGGGGCGCGGCCTCCCACAGGGCGTTGACGGCCGTCTCCACCGAGCCGGCGAGCACCGCGCGCCCGGAGGGGACGTCGTCGGGCACGGGGGTCACGGCGGCGGCCGGCAGCACGTAGCGGTCCTGGTGCGGGTGGAGGCTGAAGACGCGCCGGCCCAGCAGCTCCTCCGGCCCCTCCTCCACGACGCCCACGGACAGGTAGCCGTACTTCACCGGGCCCGGGAAGTCCCCCTCCTGGAAGGGCGCGCGCATCCGCCCGTGCACGCGCGCCGGGACGAGGCCGCGGTGGACGAGCGCCTCGGTGCCGCGGCTGATCCCGGAGCACAGCGCCCGCACCAGGACGTCCTCCGGGCCCGGGCCGGGCAGCTCCGCGGTGCGCAGCTCCCCCCGGCCGGGCTCCACGGTCCAGTAGGCGCGGCAGGTGCGGGACTCCTCCGGGGCGGCGTCGGTCATGGTCCCATTGTGTCCTGACGGCGGCGCCGCGCCACCGGGTGACCGCGGCGGGCCCGGCGGAGCACGCCACCGCGCGGTCGGCCGGGCTCTCCCGGCTCAGCCGGGCGGACCGTGGCCGGCCGGCGTGGAGCGGACGTCGCCGGGCTCCTCGTGCAGCTCGGCGAGCGCCCGGCGCAGCGCGGCATAGCGCCGCGCTCCGAGCCTGCGCCGCCACTGCTCCTCCACCTCCACGACCACGCCGGCCGCCACCGCCTGGGCGGCCCGGCCGCGCTCGGCGATGGTCACGAGCCGCGCCCGGGCGTCGGCGGGGTCGGGGCGCCGCTCCACGTAGCCCTCCTCCTCCATGGCCTGCACGAGCAGGCTGGCCGTCTGCTTGGTGACCCGGGCCTGCTCCGCCAGCTGCACCGTGCGGGTGCCGTCCGGGCCGATCCGCTGGAAGATCCGCGCCTGGGCGTAGGAGAGGTCCGCGAAGCCGGCGGCGTGCAGGGCCTCCAGCACCCGGATCTCCATGTCCCGGTACGGGTAGTACAGCAGCAGCCCCGTGTTCGTCCCCGCGCCCTCCTGCATTCCCACCCCTTGACACCGTGGCGCCCACCGCCGGAAAATTTAGTCAGGAAACCTGACCATCAGGGGGAGATTACCATGGACCGCACCGCCGTCTGGGACGCCGTTCACCGCGAGCGGTCCGCACTGGCGGACCTGCTCGAGACGCTCAGCCCCGAGGAGTGGGACCACCCCACGCTGTGCCCGGGATGGGCGGTCCGGCACGTCGCGGCCCACGTCATCGCCTCACCCCAGTTCGGCCTCGCCGATCTCGTCCCGGCCCTGTGGCGCGGGCGGGGCGACTACAACCGCGCCATGTACCTGGACGCCCTGGCCCGCGGCCGCCGGCCGGTCGAGCAGATCGTCGCGGACTACCGCCGCCTGGACGGGTCGAGGCGCCACCCCCCGGGCACGACCGCCCGCGAGCCGCTGCTGGACGTCCTGGTCCACACCCAGGACATCGCCCTGCCCCTGGGGCGGCACCACGCCATGCCGCCGGAGGACGCCCGCACGGCCGCCGACCGCGTCTGGTCCATGCCGTTCCCCTTCTGGGCACGCCGGAGACTGCGCGGGGTGACGCTCACCGCGACCGACATCGACTGGCGCGCCGGCAGCGGGCCGGAGGTCCGGGGCACCATGGAGGCGCTCCTGCTGCTGCTGACCGGCCGCACCGCGGCCCTCGACCGGCTCGCGGGGCCGGGACTGGACCGCGTGGGAGCAGGAGCCGCCCGCCGCTCTTGACACCCCGCCACGGCGGCGGGGACGCTGGGAGAGGCGGCGTCCGCCGTCACCTCCCAGCGCCCCCGAGGTGACCCATGGTCCAGCGCATCCTCTTCCTGCACGGCGCCGGGGCCCAGCCCGGAGCCGGTGACAACCCGGTGCTCGAGGCGGTGCGGCGGCAGTGGCCCGACGCCGACCTCGTCGCCCCGGAGCTCCCGAACCCGGAGGACCCCGACCCGGAGCAGTGGCAGGAGGCGATCGGCCGCGCCGTGCGCGCCATACCGGACGAGCCCTGGGTGATCGTGGGACACTCTCTCGGCGGGTTCGAGGCCCTGCGCTTCCTCTGCCACCGGATCCCCACCCTGCTGCAGCGCGTCGTCACCGTGGCGGCCCCGTGCTGGTGCTCGGAGCACCCGGACGTGGACGAGCAGGGCTTCGCCCTGCCCTCCACCGTGGGCCGGACGCTCGCGGACCTCGAGATCGTCGTGGTCCACGCCGAGGACGACGACGTCGTGCCCCCCGCCCACGCGCGCTGCCTCGTCGAGCGGCTGCCCTCGGCCCAGCTCGTGCTGCTCCCCTCCGGCGGGCACCTGCCGACGTCCTGGACGGACCGGGGGCTCATTACGTGAGGAGAACCCGCTCGGATCGGCAGAACGGCCGCCGTGGGGGAGCATGGGGCCCATGAGCCGACCGCACCCGCAGCACCGAAGGACCGCCCGCACCCTGGGGACCGCCGCGCTCCTGCTGGGACTCTCCGTCCCGGCGCCCGCGGCGGCGCTCCCCGCCGCCCCGGGCACCGAGGTCGCCGCGCCCGCGCCGGTCTCCGTCCCCGCCTCCTGCGGCCCGGCGGCCGGGCCGCTGCCCGTCGCGGGCGGGGTCACGGCGATGGCGGACCAGCGTTCCCTGACCGCCGCGCTGGACGGGCTGAGCGGGGCGGTGGGCGCCGACATCTCGCTGGTGGTGCAGGACGCGGACGGCCGCACGGTCTTCGCCCACCGTCCCGAGCTGACCGGCATGGAGGCCAGCCTCTCGAAGGTCCCGCTGGCCCTCACCACCATGCGCCTCGCCGCCGAGCGGGACGGCCGGCTCACGGAGCAGCAGCGGGAACTGATCCGCAACAGCGTGCACGAGAGCGGCAACGAGTCCACCACCGCTCTCTACGGCGCGCTCGGGCCCACGGTCGCCGCCATGGAGGGCGAGGTCAACGAGACCTACGACCTCATGGGTGTCGGCTCGACCCGGTCCTCCGGGGGCTGGGGCCACAACCTGACCAACGCCTCCGACCAGCTGGCCGTGCTGGGCACGGTCGTCCACGGGGCGGACTGGCTGCCCGAGGAGGACCTCGCCTGGCTGCGGGAGCAGATGCGGCCCAGCCACCCGTCCCAGACGTGGGGCGTGGGGGCTGTCCGCGCGGACGGGGCCGGAACAGCGGACTCCCTCGTCAAGAACGGGTGGCTGCCGGACACCGGTGGCGCGTGGGACACCCACAGCGTGGGGCGGACGGTCACGGGCGGGACCGCCCACCACATCGCGGTGCTGGGCTCCGGCTACCCCACCGCGGCGTGCGGCCAGGACGTGGCCACCGCCGTGGTCGAGCTGTACCTCGCGCTCGGGGCCGTCTGAGCTCACGCGGCCGCGTGCGGCGCCCCCCTGCCCGGATCCACCTGGTGCGGTCCGGCCGCGGACGGCCGGACGTCGAAGTCGAAGATCGCGGTGGGCAGGTAGACCGTGGCGCAGGAGTTGGGGATGTCCACCACCCCCGAGAACCGGCCCTCGATCGGCGCGGCGCCCAGCAGCAGGTACGCCTGCTCCGGGGAGTAGCCGAACTTCGTGAGGTAGTCGACGGCGTGCAGGCACGCCCGCTGGTAGGACAGCTGCGAGTCGAGGTAGCGCTGCTCGTCGTCGAGGGTCACCGAGGTGCCGGAGAAGGCGATCCACTCGCTATACTGCGGGTCCGTCCTGCCCGGCAGGAAGATCGCGTTCTCCGTGACCCCGTAGGTCTCCATGCCGCCCTTGATGACGTCCACGTGGAAGTCGATGAACCCGCCCATCTCGATGGCGCCGCAGAACGTGATCTCGCCGTCGCCCTGGGAGAAGTGCAGGTCGCCCACGGAGAAGTTCGCGCCGTCCACGAAGACGGGGTAGAAGACGCGGGTGCCCTTGGTGAGGTTCTTGATGTCCTGGTTGCCGCCGTTCTCGCGGGGCGGGGCGGTGCGCGCGGCCTCCGCGGCGACCCGCTCGACGTCGGGGCCGGGCACTCCGCCGAGCAGGGCGTTCTCGGGCTCGGGCGGCAGCGCCAGGGGCGGGACCCGGTCCGGGTCGGTGGCGATGAGCGCTCCTTCGCGCGCGTTCCACCGGGACAGGAGCTCGGCGGAGGGCGCGGTGCCCATCAGGCCGGGGTGGACGATGCCGGTGAACGAGACCTCCGGGACGTGCCGGGAGGTCGCGGTCTGGCCTCGGAAGTCCCAGACCGCCTTGTAGGCGTCCGGGAACCGGTCGGTGAGGAAGCCCCCGCCGTTGGACCGGGCAAAGACGCCGGTGTACCCCCAGCCCTGCCCGGCCAGCGGGCCCGAGTCCTCCTGCGGGATGGGGCCGACGTCGAGGATGTCGACGACGAGCAGGTCCCCCGGCTTGGCGCCCTGCACCGCGAACGGGCCGGAGAGCTTGTGCACGGTCGTCAGCGGCGCGTTGAGGACGTCCTCGGCGGAGTCGTCGTTGACGATCGCGCCGTCGAACCACTCCCGGCAGTGCACCCGGAACGTGTCCCCCGGTCGCACGGTGGCCACCGGGGGGATCTCCGGGTGCCACCGGTTGTGGCCGACCAGCTGCTGGTCCTCGAACGGCCGTGACGAGTCCAGGGGAAAGATGAGCTCCGGCATGACGTGCCTCCTTGGCGGCTGTGCTGCGGTGGTGTGCCTCTCAGGGCCGGGGAAGTCTGCGGTGCAGGGGGTTGCCGGTGGTCCGGGGCCCTCGCCGGGAGTCGGGCGGGGGCGCGGTGACGACGTCGGGCTCCGCGGCGGTGCGCTCGGTGCGCTCGATCAGCCGGGCCGCGGGGGTGCCGGCCCGGGAGAGCCCGGGCGCGCTCATCAGCCGCCGCGCCGCGGCGCCGCAGCCGGGGCAGTCGCTCTCGCGCGTGGCCGCGCCCATGCCCAGCAGGACCTCGAAGTCGCCGCACTCCCGGCACCGGTACTCGTAGATCGGCATGCGGGGGGCCTCCCGGGAACGCGGGGTCTCTGGACTGACGACCCTAGTGCCGGGTCCGGGGCCGGGGAAGGGCTGCCACCGACATCGTCCGGACATGACGGGGCGGGGCCGCTGGTTTCTCGGGCGCGAGCCCGCGCGAGGAGGCACCGCCGGACGTGCGCTCAGGCCCCGCCGGACGTGCGCTCAGGGCCGGCCGGGCAGGACGTTCAGGTTGTGCCGGAAGAGGTTGCCGGGATCGTAGCGGTCCTTGAGAACGGCCAGCCGCTGGTGCTTCTCCCGCCCGTAGGCCAGGCGGGCCGCCTCCGCCGGATCACCCCCGAGCTCGGCGTCCGGACCCATGAGGCCGACGTACTCGCCGTGCTCGGCGAACGGCTGCATCGCGTCGCGCACGGTCCGCACGAAGGCTGCGAGGTGCTCGTCGGCGGCCGGGTCCTGCCGGACGCCGTGGACCATCAGCCAGTACCGCGCGGACCGGTTGGGGAAGGCGGTGGCCTCCTCGGGCACCCTGCCGAAGGCGCCCTCGAGATGGTGGACGTCGATGCCGGCGCCCCGGCAGGTGATCCGGGAGGCCAGTCCGACGAGGACGTCGACGACCTCGTCGTCCAGCCGGGAGAAGGGCAGGTTCCGCCAGTGGCCGTGCGAGCCCTTGGGGAAGAGGCCGTCCCTCGCCCCCTGCCACGCGGGCCACGGCGTCGGGCCCATCTCCTCGGCGTCGGGCGGAGCGTCCTCCCGCAGTCCGTCTACGACGCCCAGGCCGGCGGCGTGGTCCTCGGAGGCCCAGCTGAAGCCCACGGTCAGCACCGGCTCGTCGCCCATCCGGGCCCCCGGGGGCGGGATCGCGAACATGAGGACCGGGGTCATCTCGTCCGGCAGGCCGTGCGTCCACGCGGCGAAGGCGGTCAGGGCGTCCCGCCAGCGGGGTCTGCGGTAGTGGAGGTTCCCCGCGAGCACGGTGGACGGCAGCCGGCGGGCCCGGAAGGTGAAGGAGGTGACCACCCCGAGGTTGCCCCCGCCGCCGCGCAGTCCCCAGAACAGCCCGGCGTTCTCCTCCTCGCTGACGTGCAGGTGGTCGCCGGCGGCGGTCACGACGTCGGCGGAGTCCAGGTTGTCGAGGGTCAGCCCGCTGCTGCGGGTCAGCCAGCCCATGCCCCCGCACAGGGTGAGCCCCGCGACACCGGCCGTGCCGACGAGGCCGCCGGGAACGGCGAGCCCGTGCCGGGCCGTGGCACGGTCGAGAGCGGCGACGGTGGTGCCGGGGTCCACGCTCACGAGCTGGTTCGCGGGATCGACGACGACGCCCCGCAGCCGCCCGAGGTCCAGCACCAGACCGCCCTCGACCGTGCCGTGGCCCGCCACGCCGTGCCCGCCGCCCCGCACCGCCAGCGGCAGCCGCGTGCGGTGGGCCGCGGCCAGGGCCCGGTCGATGTCATCGAGGTCGCCGGCCCGCACGACAGCGCGGGGACGCGCGTCGATCAGGCCGTTCCAGACGCGGCGGGCCCTGTCGTAGTCGGGGTCCCCCGGCTCGACCAGCCCCCCGGTGAGACGGTCCTGGAGTTCCTGGAGCGCCCTGGTCGTCCCGTTGCCCGGCGCACCGTGGTCGGTGGTGCTCATGGCTCCCGCTCCTGCGCGAAAGAAATCGTCAGCCCGGTGGCAAATTCTAGTCCGCCGCACGCCGGACTCGGCAGGTGCCCTCGTCACGCCTGCATAACTCCGCGCAGGACGTCAGGGACGGACGGTCCCGCCCGCTCCGGCGGCCGCCGTGGGCGGGACGGCCGGGTCGGTGGCCTCGGCCGGGTCCGTGGCCGGCGCGGACGCCGTCTTGGGCGCCGGGCGGTCCGGCTCCGCGTCCTCCTTGTTGGGGATCCCGTCCCCGTCGCGGTCCGGGTCGTCCTCGTTGCGCAGGCCGTCCCCGTCCATGTCCGGGTCCACGTCGTTGCGGACGCGGTCGCCGTCGATGTCGTCGTCCAGCTCGTTGGGGACGCCGTCGCGGTCGATGTCGGGATCCTCCACGTCGATGGTCCCGTCCCCGTCGGTGTCCCGCACCGCGTCCGGCACGACGACGGGAGCGACTCCCGGCTCGAGCTCGGGCTCCGGCTTCACCTCGGGCACGGGCACGGGCTTCACCTCGGGTACGGGCACGGGCACGGGCTTCACCTCGGGTACGGGCTTGACGTCGGGCACCGCGGGAGGCGGGGCAGGGTTCCCGGAAGCCGGCGGCGTCGGCACGGGAGCGGGCGGAGGAGGAGCCGTCACGACCGGGGTCGTCGGAGGTGGTACGGCCTCCACCGGCGGCACGGGCTGCTCGACGGTTCCGGTCTTCTCTGTTTCAGCCTTCTTGGCGGCGTCGGCCTGCTTCTTCGCGGCGTCCGCCTTCGTGCGGGTCTCCGTCTTCTCGGCGGACTTCGCCTGCTTCCTGGCCGCCTCGGCCTTCTTCGCCGCCTCGGCCTTCTTCGCCGCCTCGGCCTTCTTGGCGGCGTCCGCCTTCTTCGACGCCTCGGCCTTCTGCGCCGCCGGGTCCTCGACCGTGTCCGGGACGGGGACCTCGAGGGAGTACTTGCTGCGGGAGGCGGGGATGACGCGCATGCCGTCGACCCAGTCGAAGGACTGCGGGTCGACGGCCTGCCCGTCCACCCAGGTCTCGAAGTGCAGGTGCGGGCCCGTGACCCGCACGCCGGTGGCCCCGACCGTGCCGAGCTGCTCGGAGGCGGCGAGCCGGTCGCCGGTCCGCACCCGGACGTCCTCGAGGTGGTTGTAGGTGGTCCTGATCCCGTCCGCGTGGGTGACCTCCACGCGGTTGCCGCCCCAGACGTCCCAGAACACGTCCGTCACCACGCCGTCGAGGGCGGCGACGACCGGCAGGCCCGCCGCGGCGGAGACGTCGGTCCCGTTGTGGAACTCGCGCCCGCCGCGGTCGGGCGCGATCCGCCAGCCGAACTGCCCACCGGGCAGGACGGCACCGGGGCGGGCCGGTGCGATGATCGTGTTGACGGGCAGCTCGCCCTGGTACAGCTTCGGCGCCTGCCGGCCCGGGCGCACCGTCGAGGCCGCCTCGCGGCCGCCGTCACCGCGGCCCGTCCCGGCCCGCCAGGAGCCCTGGCCCGCGCCGCCGTCCCGGACGGGCGAGGCAGTACGGTCCTCCCGCAGCGGTCCGGCCGGCGGGGTGGTCTGCTCCTGTCCGGCCGCGAGCAGGCTCCACCCGCTGTCCGGCCGCTCGGCGGAGGCGGCCGGAGCCCCGAAGGCCGAGGCCCCCCGCTCGCCGCCGGCCTCCGGTGCGATGCCCGCGCTGACCGCGACGCTGACGGCCACGAGGGCCGAGAACGCGGTGAGGGCGGTCACCGGCGAGGAAGCACGGTGACGCAGATCGGTGCGGGCAGGACGGCGAGAGGAGTCGCGGGGCATGACGGTGTTTCCCCCAGGAAGTCGCGGCGAGCGACGAAAAGATCGTGCAGGAGTTCGAGGTGCTGGGACCCAGCGTGATCAGCTTAAGCGAACGGACCCTGACCACCGAGGAAACTCCCGTCCCCACATCAGCGCCTTGTCATGCGACGACTTGATGCAAATGCAAATGGGGGTGGAACCTCCCGTGCGCCTTGCCCGCACGGTCCGGGGTCCCCGCGGGAGGCGGTCAGTAGGGCCCGGACCACCCGTCGTCGAGCAGGCCGCGGACATAGGCTGCCTGGCCGAGGTGCTGTGCGGCGTCGTCGACCGTGCTCACCAGACGCACCCCGCGGGTGACGGGCGGGGTCCACGACCGGTCCACCACGTCGTCGAGCTGAGCGTCCGTGAGCCCGTGCACGTAGGCCACCGTGCGCTCGACCACCGCGTCGAGGTAGCCGCGCAACAGGTCAGGGGACGCCACACGGATCCGCGCGACGTCCTCCGGGCCGTGGCCGAAGCCCGTGGAGGAGTCGGGGACGTCGAGACCGAACCTCCCGCTCCACCCCTCCGCGGTCCACACCTCCTCGGTGCCGGCGAGCTGGGCTACCTGCACGTCCTGCTGGCGGGCCGCGTGCCACACCAGCCAGACCACGGAGTTCGCGGTCCCGCCCGGCATGGTGTTCAGCACCTCCGCCGAGATGCCCTCGAGCACGTGCTCCGCCACCTCGGACGGGCGGCGGGCGGCGTCCTCGAACAGTTCCTGCGGCGTCATCGCGACCACTCCCTCCGTACGGGGGACCGGACCGGCCCCTGCCGCCGAGCCTACGTCCCCCCGGGGCCCGGGGAGCCGCGCCACCGTCCGGTGACGCGGCTCCCCGACGGCGGGCGGGTCAGCGCGTGGCCGGCCGCAGCATGCGGGCGACCGTGAACGCCGCCAGGACCACGACGGCCGTCATGACCACCACCGTCCAGTGCATGCCCGCGGTGAACGCGGCGACCGCAGCCTCCCGCACGGCGGGACCGAGCTCCCCGGCGCCCTCCGCGATCTCGACGGCTCCGCCGAGGGTCTCGTGCGCCGCGGCCGACGGCCCGGCGCCCAGGGCCGCGGGCAGCTCGAGGTGTCGCTGGTAGAACGCCGTCAGCAGTCCGCCGAGCACGGCCGTGCCCAGCACCGCACCGACCTCGTAGCCGGTCTCCGAGATCGCGGAGGCCGCGCCGGCCTTGTGCGGCGGGGCCGCCGTGAGGACGAGGTCGTTGGACAGCGTCTCGGCGAGCCCGATGCCGGTGCCCACCAGGCAGAAGGCCACGAGGACCACCACGGCGCCGGCGGCCGCGGAGAGGTCGGCGAGGGCCACCACGAGGAAGCCGACCGAGGACAGGAGCATCCCCGCCGTGATCACGGTCCGGGGCGTCAGCCACCGCACGGCGCGCACGGCCACGAAGCCGGCGAGGACCGTGAGGACGAGGCCGGGGACCATGGTCAGGCCCGCGGTCATCGGGTCCAGGCCGACCACGAGCTGCAGGTACTGGGTCAGCATGAACAGGAACCCGTAGAGCCCCACGTTGCCGAGGACGTTGACGGTCACGCCGCCCCTGAAGCCCGGGTGCCGGAACAGGGCGAGGTCGAGCATGGGATGCGCCAGGACCGCCTGGCGGCGGACGAACAGCACACCGGCCAGCACGCCGAAGGCCGCGCTGAGCAGGCCGTGGAAGAGCTCCCCGGAGGCCGTCGCCGCCTTGATGCCGTAGACCACGGGGGTCATGGCGAGCATGGCGAGCAGCACGGACGGGACGTCCACGGGTCCGGGCCGGGGGTCGCGCGACTCCGGCACCAGCACGGGACCGAGCACGAGCAGGGGCAGCAGCACCGGCACGGCCATCAGGAACACCGAGCCCCACCAGAAGTGGTTGAGCAGGAAGCCTCCGACGATCGGGCCCAGCGCGGCACCACCGCTGAAGCCGCCGGCCCACACCGCGATCGCGATCCGGCGCTGCCCCGGGTCCAGGAAGATGTTGCGCAGCAGGGACAGGGTCGCGGGCATCAGCATCGCGCCGAAGAACCCCATGGCGGCCCGCCCTGCCACGAGCAGCTCGGCGGTGGGCGCGAAGGCCGAAGCCGCGGAGACGGCGGCGAAGCCCGTGCCGCCGATCAGCAGCAGCCGCCGGCGGCCGATCCGGTCCCCGAGCGACCCCATGGGGATGAGCAGGCCGGCGAGCACGAGGGGGTAGACGTCCACGATCCACAGCAGCTGCGCCCCGGTGGGGTGCAGCGCCTGGGAGATGGTGGGCAGCGCGAAGCTCAGCGCCGTGTTGTCGACCGACACGAGCAGGACGGGCATCATCAGGACCGCGAGCGCGGCCCATTCGCGCGCGCCGGCCGTGGGGCGGGGCGTCAGCAGAGTGGTCATGGTTCACCTCCGGGGAACGGATCGGGATCGGACAGCTGCAGAAACTGTACCGTCCAGACGGTACAGTTATGTGCGAGCTGACACAATGGGGACCACGTCCGACCCAGGGAGGTCTTCCTCACATGCCACGCCCACCCGTGGCCCGGGACAAGCTCCTGGCCGCCTTCGAGCAGATCGTCCTCGACGACGGCGAGCGCGCCGCGACCCTCGACGCCGTCGCCGCCGCCGCCGGTGTGTCCAAGGGGGGCCTGCTCTACCACTTCCCGCACCGCCAGGCCCTCGTGGACGCGACGCTGCAGCGGCTCGAGGAGCTCATGCACCTGGACCTCGAGGCCATGGCGGCGGCGGCGGACGGGGCCGCGCGCTACTTCCTCGTCACGTCCCTGTTCGAGGACAGCCGGCTGGACCGGGCCCTGATCGTGGCCTCCCGCCTGGTCCAGGCCGGGGACGAGAACGCCCGGGCCGCCCTCAAGCGGCTCGAGGAGGCGTGGTACGAGCTGATCCTCGCCGACGTGGGGGACCCTGCGGTGGCGACCGCGGTCCAGCAGATGGGCGACGGGCTCTACCACAACGCGTCGATCGGGCTGCTGCCCGACGGCAGCGCGCAGCGGCACACCATCCTGGAGCGCCTCCTGGCCGCGGTGGACCGGCTCAGCCCACGCCCCTGAGGGGCCGGTTCAGGTCCGCGCCGCGGCGGCGGCCGTGCGCAGCGCGACGAGGATCCGCTGTCGGGTCTCGGCCCGGCGGTGGCCGTTGCGCAGCGACGGGTGCGGCACGCCCAGCACGGGCAGCAGCCGCGGGGGCTCCTCCACGGTGAGCAGGCGCATCATCCCGGTGAGCGCCGGGGCCCCGAAGGTCACGACGACGCGCAGCTCCGGCAGCGCCCCGACCAGCTCGCGGAGAGCAGGTCCCGCCTCGAGGAGGTCCTCGACCTTCGGCGGCCGCTGCCGGCCGCCCTCGTCCCGCAGCGCCCAGGGCACCACGTTCCAGCGCAGGCAGTCGCCGCGGGCCAGCCCGGACTCCTCCCGCAGCGCCCGGAAGGTCCGGGCGGTGGGATCAGGGTTGTCCTCGGAGCTGAACCCCAGGTCCCCGGCCGCCACGGTGGCCGGCCCGGGCGCCTCCATGAGCACGAGCACCCGGGCCGCGGTGCCGCCGCCGTCGGGATCGACCCACGGCACGAACCGACCGCCGTGGCGCCAGGAGCGCACCAGGGCGTTGAGCGGGGCCACGTGGGGCTCGTCCACCCGGGCGCGCTTGTCCGGGACCGCGGTCATGCGCGTGCCGCGCCGTCCGTCGCGCGCAGCGCGGCGGGGACGTGCTCGGGCCGGAGACCGATGCCGATGGCCCGCCCGGTGAGGTGCGGCAGGAACGGCAGCGCCCGGACCACCCCCAGGGGCACCGGGGGCCTCGGCCGCGCCCCGGCCCGGGTGGGCACGAGCCGGCGGGCCAGCACGAGCTGGAACAGCTGGGTGGCGCGCGCCGGCCACGCCCGCCGGCGCTGCACCCGGGCGAGGTCCCGGGCCCGCACCCCGCCGTGCAGCAGGCGCGGCCCGAGGAGATTCGCCGCCGCGACCGCGTCCTGGATCGCGAGGTTGATGCCCACGCCGCCGGCCGGGGACATCGCGTGCGCGGCGTCGCCGAGGAACAGCACCCCGGGCCGCCACCAGCGGCGCAGGCGGTCCACGCGCACGCGCAGCAGCTTCACCTGGTCCCAGTCCTCGATCGCCGCGAGCCCCTCGCCCAGCCCGGGGGCGAGCGCGCGCACCCGGTCCCGGAAGGCCTCCAGCCCCTGGGCGCGCAGCGCGTCGTGCTCCCCGGCCCGCACGATCATCGCGGCCTGCCAGTAGCCGGTGCGCGGCAGGGCGACCACCGCGCCGTCGCCGGCGTTGAACAGCGGCTGCTCCTGCCCCTCGCGGCGGGGCACGCGGAACCACAGCACGTCCATCCGGGACGGCGAGGCCGTCGGGACCAGCCCGGCCGCGGCCCGCAGCACGGAGTCGCGGCCGTCGGCGGCCAGCACCAGCTCGGCCCGGATCCGCACCGGCGCCCCGTCGTCGTCGTGCGCCGTGACGCCCGTGCACCGGCCGTCCTCGACGAGCAGGCCGTCGGCGGCCGTGGAGCGCAACAGCCGGAAGCCGGGCAGCGCCTCGCCCTTCTCGGCGAGCAGGTCCAGGAAGTCCCACTGCGGCAGGAACGCGATGAACGGGCAGCGCACGGGCAGCCGGTCGAACCGCCCGACCACGACCGTCTCCCCGCCGAGGGACACCGTGGCGCGCTCCACGCGGGTGTGCGGCAGCGCCAGGACGTCCTCGAGCCAGCCGAGCTCGGCCATCAGCTCCAGGGTGGAGGGGTGCAGGGTGTCGCCGCGGAAGTCGCGCAGGAAGTCCCCGTGCTTCTCCAGCACGACCACGTCCACGCCCTGCCTGGCGAGCAGCACCCCTGCCATCAGCCCGGCCGGGCCCCCGCCCACCACGCAGCACGTGGTCCGCACCTGCTCCGCCGCCTGTTCCTCCGCCACGGGTGCCTCCCGGACCCTCGCCTGACCGCCGTCCCTGCCGACGATCCCACCGGGGTGCCGGCCGCGCAAGAGGTGGCGCGGTCCGCGTGCCTGCCGGACGCGTCGTGCCGCCCCCCTTCCCCCGGCCGCGCGGGAGCACCAGAGTGGGAACCGCACGGACGAACGCCGACCGCACCGACAGGAGAACCCCATGGGCACGCTGATCGTCACCGAGTTCATCACCCTCGACGGCGTCGTCGACTCCCCCGGCGGCGGCCCGCACCCGCACGCCGGCTGGACCTTCCAGCACGTCGCCTACGAGGAGGCCGCCTACGAGCTCAAGGACCGGGAGCAGAAGGAGGCGGCCGCGATGCTGATGGGCCGGGTGAGCTACGACGAGTTCGCCCCCGTCTGGCCGTCGATGGAGGACTTCGCGGAGTACAACGCCATGCCCAAGTACGTGGTCTCCTCCACCCTGCAGGACCCGCAGTGGCACAACACCTCCGTGCTGCGCTCCCTCGACGAGGTCGCGGCGCTCAAGGCCACGGTCGACGGCACCATCCTCGTGCACGGCAGCGCCACCCTGGCCAAGGGACTCGCCGCCGCGGGGCTCGTGGACCGGTACCACCTGCTGGTGTTCCCCGTGCTGCTCGGCGCGGGCCGCCGTCTCTTCGACGACAGCACCGACACGTTCCGCACCCTGGAGCTGGTGGAGCACGAGGCCTACGCCAACGGCGTCCTCAAGTCCGTCTACGACGTCGTCCGCTGACCGGCGGCCGGCCCCGGGAGCTCACGGCACTTCTCCCCGCTGCTCCTCCGGGCCGCGCACCAGCAGGCCCTGGTGCTCCTCGACCAGGCGCAGGGAGAGCTCCTTGTAGCCGACCGAGTCGAACAGGACGGTGATCCGGTCCGGCTCCGCGCCCATCACGATCCCGTGGCCCCACTCGCGGTGGGTGACCGGGGTCAGGATCTCCCAGCCGTGCGGGGTGGCGGCGGCCCGCTCCGCGGCCTCGGCGGCGGAGCCCGTCTCCGCGCAGGTGTCGCAGTTGCCGCACCAGCCGTCGGTCTCCTCGCCGAAGTAGTTGAGCAGCCAGTCCCGCCGGCACCCGTCCGTCTCGGCGTACCCGCGCATCATGTCGATCCGCGACCGGTCGATCCGGTGCCGGGCCTCGGCCTCCGCGAGCGCGGCGGCCACGGCCGCCTCCGGCGTGGCCCCGCCCACGGCACGGTAGCCCTGCGGCCCGGCGAGCACGCCGCCGCTGTGCTCGAGGAGGTGCAGGGCCCGGGCCTGGGCGCGGGGGCCCAGGCCCGTGTGCTCGCGCAGCTCACGGGCCCGGACCGGCCCGTGCCGGCGGACCGCGCGGAAGACCGCCTCGAGGTCCTCCCGCCCGGGGGCGGTGCCGGCGAAGTACTGCTGGAGCCCCAGGTCCTCGGAGCGGTAGTGCAGCACGGCGAGGGCCGGTCTCCCGTCCCGGCCGGCCCGGCCGATCTCCTGGTAGTAGCTGTCCAGGGAGTCGGGGATGTCCGCGTGCACCACGAAGCGCACGTCCGGCTTGTCGATGCCCATCCCGAAGGCGGTGGTCGCCACCACCACGTCCAGCTCGTCGCCGAGGAACCGGGCGTGCACGTCGTTGCGCTCGGACCGCGTGCGCCCCGCGTGGTAGGCCTCGGCGCGCACGCCCCGCCGGGTCAGCTCGGCGGCGTAGTCCTCCGTCTCCCTGCGGGTCGCGACGTAGACCAGCCCCGGGCCTCCGAGCCCGGAGACCTCCTCGAGCACCGCCCGGCGCTTGTCGGAGGCCTGGTGGTGGCGCACCACCCGCAGCTCGATGTTGGGCCGGTCGAAGCTGTGCACCAGGACCAGGGGGTCGCGCAGGCCCAGCCGGTCGACGATCTCGGCCCGGGTGTGCGGGGACGCGGTGGCGGTCAGGGCGACGACGGTCGGGCGCCCCAGCCGTTCGACCGCCTCCTGGAGCACGAGGTAGTCGGGGCGGAAGTCGTGACCCCACGAGGAGATGCAGTGCGCCTCGTCCACCACGAACAGGGACGGAGGATGCACGGCGAGCCGCTGCGTCGTCTCCTCCCGGGCCAGCTGCTCCGGGGCGAGGAAGAGGAACTTCGCGTCCCCGCGCTCCACGGCCTCCCAGGCGGCGCGCTCACGGCGCGCCCCCACCGTGGAGTTCAGCGCGAAGGCGACCTCCGCCCCGAGGTCCTCGTTGATCGCCTCGACCTGCTCGTGCTGGAGGGCGATCAGCGGGGACACCACCACGGCGGTCCCGGGCAGGACGGTGCCCGGCACCTGGTAGATCACGGACTTGCCGTGGCCGGTGGGCATCACCGCCAGGACGTCGCGGCCGCCGGCCGCCGCCGCCATCGCCTCGAGCTGCCCCTCCCGGAACTCCTCGATGCCGAAGCAGGACGCGGCGACCTCCCGGAGCCGTTCCGCGGGAACCGGTGCGGTGGGCTGTTCCGCGCCCCTGGCGGCGCTCACCGGTTCAGCACGGGAACTGGGCGAGGACGGTCACGGACCCGTGCCCGCCGCCGCTGATCCAGGTCTCGGCTGCTGCTCATGACGCACCCCTCGGTCGACGTCGCCCCGTGGACTCCCATGACCACAAGGCTACTTATCGACTCTGGGAGGAACCACGAAGGACCACCGCAGGCCCGTGTGCGGTCCGGGACCGGGCGGGCGGGGGCGCAGAATGGGGCCCGTGGAGATCATCGTCATCGCGGCTCTCGCGATCCTCGTGGGCTCGGTCCTGCAGCGCGTCTCGGGCACCGGGGTCGGCCTCGTCGTGGCCCCGACCCTCGCCCTGCTGCTGGGCCCCGCCACGGGCGTGCTCGTGACCAACGCGACGACGACCGTCTCCGGGTTCCTCATCATGCTCTCGGTGTGGCGGCACGTGGACTGGCGGCGCTACGCCCTCATCGCCCCGGCCGCGGCGGTGGGCGCGGTGCCGGCGGCGCTCGTGGTGCGCGAGCTGCCCGCCGCCTGGCTGCAGGTGGTGGTGGGCGGCGTGGTGCTCCTGGCCCTGACCACCATGTTCGGGCTCCCCCGCCTGCCCGAGTGGACGGGGCGGCTGCCGACGGTGCTCGCCGGCGCGATCGGGGGGTTCTTCAACACCACGGCGGGGGTGGCCGGCCCCGTCATGGTGATCCACTCCCGGCTCGCCCGGTGGGAGCAGCGCTCCTTCGCCGCGACCCTGCAGCCGGTGTTCATGACGATGGGCGCCCTGTCGGTGCTCACCAAGACCCTGCTCGGGGCGGCCGGGACGGGCGGGATGCCGCCGTGGTGGGTGGCGCCCGGGGTGGTCCTCACGGTCGTGCTGGGCGTGC
Source organism: Kocuria himachalensis (assembly GCF_054784195.1). NCBI lineage: Bacteria > Bacillati > Actinomycetota > Actinomycetes > Micrococcales > Micrococcaceae > Kocuria > Kocuria himachalensis. The sequence goes on along the minus strand of NZ_BAAGPL010000003.1, from coordinate 92,474 downwards.
GGATCGGCGGGGTCGTCGCCCGCCGCGTGCCCCTGAGCACCGCGCGCACGGTCGCGCTCGTCCTCGCGGGACTGGGCGGGGCGATCACGCTGGTGCGCGGGCTGCTGGGCGTCCTCTGAGCGGGACCGTCCCTCAGCTCTCGCGGGCGCGTCGCGTCGCGGCGTCGTTGGCCTTCCCGATCGCGTCGACCAGCTCCTTCTTGGTCATGTAGGAGCGGCCCTCGACGCCGAGCCGCTTCGCCACCTCGTAGAGGTGGTGCTTCGAGGCGTTCGCGTCGACCCCGCCGGCGGTCTCCGCGCGGGAGTCGCGGCCACCCGCGGCGTGCTCGTCCGAGGGCCCGTACTCCTCCTTGGGCTCCCAGTGGTCGCCGACCTTTTCGTGGGTGTGCTTCAGCGCGCTGTAGGCCGTGCGCGCCGCGCGCTCCTCGTCGCCGTACTCCTCGAGCGCGGAGTCGTAGGTCTTGGCGAACGTGTCCTGCGCCTTCCGCCCCGAGCGCTGCAGGGTGGAGGGCAGCTCGCTCTTCCTGGCGTGGTCGTCCTTGCCGGTCTTGGGCACGATGTGCTCCTTCCGTGGGGGGGGGGTGGGGGACGCCGCTCAGAAGACGGGCATGCCGCCGGTGACGCCGAGGACGGCGCCGCTGACGTAGCTGGCCTCCGCCGGGCAGGCCAGGAAGACGTAGGCGCCGGCCAGCTCCGCGGGCTGGCCGATCCGGCCCAGGGGTGTCTCCTTGCCCATGTTCGCGACCGCCCCGGGCTCCTTGGTGGCCGGCCCCAGCGGGGTCCACACGGGGCCGGGGGCGACCGCGTTGACACGGATGCCCTCGGGGCCGAGCTCGGCGGCGAGGTTGGCGGTGACGTTGTTCAGGGCCGCTTTCGTGGCGGCGTAGTCGAGCATCGACACCGAGGGGTCGTAGGCCTGCACGGACGTGGTGTTGATGATGCTGTCCCCGCGGCCCAGGTGCGGCAGGGCCGCACGGCTGACCCAGAGGGTGCCGTAGAGGTTGGTGCGCACGGCCCGCTCGAGGTCCTCCGTGGCGAGCCCCTTGAGCCCCGCCTCCCCGCGGGCCCAGTGGAAGCCCGCGTTGTTCACGACCACGTTGAGCCCGCCGAGGCCCTCGACCGCCCGGTCCACGATGTCCTGGCAGCTCTGCTCCTCGCGCACGTCACCGGGGACCAGGACGGCCGTGCGTCCGGCCTTCTCGATCCACCCCGCCACGTCCTGGGCGTCCTCCTGCTCCTCGGGCAGGTAGTTGATCGCGACGTCGGCGCCCTCCCGGGCGAACGCGATCGCCACGGCCCGGCCGATCCCGGAGTCCCCGCCGGTGATCAGGGCCTTGAGCCCCTCGAGCCGGCCCCGGCCCACCCAGGACGCCTCTCCGTGGTCGGGCACGGGGTCCATGGCGGCGGTCAGCCCCGGGGGCGTCTGCTGCTGCTCCGGCATCCCGCCCTCGTCGTCGGCCATCGCGCGGGCGTGCTGGGAGACGGGTGCTTCAGGCATGTCGGGCTCCTTCAATCAGGTTACTTATCTTTTCCTGCTCCCACCCTAGGAGGACGGGGGCCCCCTTGTCTCCCCCGGCGGGCACAAACTTCCGCGCCGGCCGTGGACAGGCCTCGACGCCCCTCGAGTTCCGTTGATAGGTTCGCGGCACGCCCTGCCCCGCGCACCCCACCGCGCACCGACGACCCGGAAGAGACCGCATGAGCCCCGACATGAAGCCCCGCAGCCGTCAGGTCACCGACGGCATCGACGCGACCGCCAGCCGCGGCATGCTCCGCGCCGTGGGCATGGGCGACGCCGACTGGGAGAAGCCCCAGATCGGCATCGCGAGCTCCTGGAACGAGATCACCCCGTGCAACCTCTCCCTGGACCGGCTCGCCCAGGGCTGCAAGGAGGGCGTCCACGCCGGGGGCGGCTACCCCCTCCAGTTCGGCACGATCTCGGTCTCGGACGGGATCTCGATGGGCCACGTGGGGATGCACTTCTCGCTGGTCTCGCGCGAGGTCATCGCGGACTCCGTGGAGACGGTGATGCAGGCCGAGCGCCTCGACGGCTCCGTGCTCCTGGCCGGGTGCGACAAGTCCCTGCCGGGCATGCTCATGGCCGCCGCCCGCCTGGACCTGGCCTCGGTGTTCCTCTACGCCGGGACCATCGCCCCGGGGTGGGTGAAGCTCACGGACGGCACGGAGAAGGACGTGACCATCATCGACGCGTTCGAGGCCGTGGGTGCGTGCAAGGCCGGGATCATGGGCAAGGCCGACCTGGACCGGATCGAGCGCGCCATCTGTCCGGGCGAGGGCGCCTGCGGCGGGATGTACACGGCCAACACCATGGCGTCCATGGCGGAGGCCCTCGGCATGAGCCTGCCCGGCTCCGCGGCCCCGCCCTCGGCGGACCGGCGCCGGGACCAGTTCGCCCACCGCTCGGGGGAGGCCGTCGTCGAGATGCTCCGGCAGGGCATCACCGCCCGCGACATCCTCACCCGGGAGGCCTTCGAGAACGCGATCACCCTGCTCATGGCCCTCGGCGGCTCCACGAACGCGGTCCTGCACCTGCTCGCCATCGCCCAGGAGGCCGGGGTGGACCTCACCCTGGGGGACTTCAACCGGATCGGGGACCGCGTCCCGCACCTCGCGGACCTCAAGCCGTTCGGCCGGTACGTGATGAACGACGTCGACCGGCACGGCGGCATCCCCGTGGTCATGAAGGCCCTGCTCGACGCCGGGCTGCTGCACGGGGAAGCCCTCACCGTGACCGGCCGCACGGTGGCCGAGAACCTGGCCGCCCTGGACCCCGGTCCCCTGGACGGCGACGTGATCCGCACGCTCGACAACCCGATCCACCGCACGGGCGGGATCACCGTCCTGCACGGCTCCCTGGCGCCGGAGGGCGCGGTGGTGAAGTCCGCGGGCTTCGACGCCGAGGTCTTCGAGGGCCCGGCCCGCGTCTTCGAGCGCGAGCAGGCCGCGATGGACGCCCTCGAGGCAGGCGAGATCACGGCCGGGGACGTCCTCGTCATCCGCTACGAGGGCCCCAAGGGCGGGCCCGGCATGCGAGAGATGCTGGCCATCACCGGGGCGATCAAGGGCGCGGGGCTGGGCAAGGACGTCCTGCTGCTCACGGATGGGCGGTTCTCCGGCGGCACCACGGGCCTGTGCATCGGCCACATCGCCCCGGAGGCCGTCGACGCCGGTCCGGTCGCGTTCCTGCGCGACGGCGACCGGATCCGGGTGGACCTGGCGGCCCGCTCCCTGGACCTGCTGGTGGACCCCGAGGAGCTGGCGCGGCGCCGCAGCGGCTGGGCCCCCCTGCGCCCGCAGTACGAGGGCGGCGTGCTGGGCAAGTACGTCAAGCTGGTGCGCTCGGCGTCGCTGGGCGCCGTCACCGGCTGACCGTCCGGTTCCGCCCCACCGGGCGTCCCGCTCGTGCGCCGGGCCCCGACCGCATGCGGTCGGGGCCCGGCGCACGAGCGGGGACGGCTCAGAGCGGGCCGCCGGCGGGGCGGTCGCCGGTGCCCCGGGCGGTGGGGTCCACGTCCAGGTCCGCGTCGACGGTGTCGTCGGCGAGGGCCCCGTCCACGGTGGGGATCGGCGGGACCTCTCCGGTCACGGTCTCCCCGGGCACTCCCGGTGCGACCGGTGCCACCGGCGCGGCCGGCGGTGCGGTCGACTCGAAGGTGACCGGCTCCGCGTCCGGGCCGGAGTCCTTCTTCTTCGCCGCCGCGGCGGCCACCCCGGCGGCGGCCACCCCGGCCGCGGCCACACCCGCGGCGACCGCCTTGCCCGACACCCCGGCCTTGCCGTCGTCACCGCGGGAGGCCGCGGCGTGCTCCACACCGGGCGTGCCGACCGGGGCCCCCTCGTTGACGGAGCCCCGCCAGGCGCCGGTCGCGTAGCCCTCGGCCTCGATGAACTTCTTGAACCGCTCGAGGTCGCCCTCGGCCTGGTTCTCGACCACGTTGAGCTTGTCGCCGATCTTCTCCACGAGGCCCTCGGGCTCGTACTCGAGGACGAGGTGC
>NZ_BAAGPL010000003.1:72582-88440 GCF_054784195.1 Kocuria himachalensis | reverse complement strand
TCACGCTCTTCACGCCGTTCATGAAGTGGGGGAAGTCCTCGAACTGGGTCCACTGGTTGTACACGGTGCTCAGCGGCACGTCGACCACGACAGTCTTCTCGACCTTGGTGCTCATGGCATCTCCTTCGATCCGTCTCGACGATCAGGGATGACGAAAAGTCGCCTATTCGCCAGTGTGCTTACGGTACCGCCCGGAGTGCTCTGTGGCCAGGGTTCCGCGGCCCGGGCGGCCCCGGTCGGCGCGCCCGGCGGCCGACTATGGACTTGACGTGGGCGGACGGGGAGAATTGCCGCACGACCTGCGGGGGGCTCGACATGGCGAAACTCGAGACGGAATTCCGGACACTGGTGTCGGTCCAGGACGCGCGGGCACCTGACGCCATCGAGGGACACCTGGCGTGGGGACGTCTGGTGGACAGCGACTACGTGCTCGTGCACGGCCCGCCGGACTGGCTGGGACGGGACGTCGACCCCGAGGTGCTGATCGCGCGGGTCGCGGCGGGGCGCACGGACGAGGTCGAGCGGATCAGGATCGCCCGGATCCAGCTGCACGGCGTCCTGCACGACCCGGCGTCCGAGATGACGGGCATCCGGCTCGACCGCCCGTCCGGGTGCCCGGCACAGGGCCCGCCGGACGGCGCGGGCTCCGACCGCCGGCTCGCCACGGGCGCCGAACTGTGCTCGGCCGTGGAGACGGCACTGGGCCCCCCACCCGCCGAGGAGGCCCCGGACTGCACCGAGGACGCCCTGCGCCCCGTGGTGGCGTGGGAGGAGATCCGGCGCCACTCGATCGTCGAGGACTGCCGCCTGCCCGCTCCTCCCGTCGAGCGGATGTGGATCTGCACCGTCTTCGGCAGGTCGGTGTGCAGCTGAGCGGGAGCCGATGAGATTCCGGTGGCACCCCTCGCGCCTGGCCCTGGACCTCGTCGCGGTGCCGGTGCTGTGGGGCATCGAGCTCCAGATCACGTGGGACCGCACGGCGGAGCCGGACGCGGTCGCCACCTGGGTCGTCGTGCTCTCGGCGGCGCTGCTGTACCTGCCCCTGTTCTGGCGCCGGCGGTGGCCCCTGGCGGTGCTGACCCTGGTGGCGCTGGGCGCCGCGGCCGTCGCGCTGCTCGGGTTCGGGTTCCACCCCATCTTCTGCGTCTGGCTGGCCCTCTTCGCGACGGCCGCGCACTGCTCGGACCGGAGGGCGCTCCTCGGCCTGGCGCTCGCGTTCCTGCCGGTCGCCACCAGCGTGCACGCCACGGTCCAGGACACTCCCGACCCGTCGATGCGGGTCGCCGCGTTCGTCGTCGCCGCGCTGTTCCTCACCGTGGCCCACGCGGTCGTCTTCGGCGTGGGACGGTGGGTCCGCTGGAGCGTGGCCCAGCGCGCGCTCGTGGCCCGGCTGGCGGCCGCCCGGGCCGAGGCCGAGGAGCGCCAGCGCATCGCCCGGGAGCTGCACGACGTCGTGGCCCACGCGGTGAGCCTCATGGTGCTCCAGGCCGCGGGGGCCGAGCGTGTCATGGACAGGGACCCGGAACGGGCCCGGACGGCGCTGCGGCAGGTCGACGAGCTCGGCGAGCAGGCCGTCACGGAGCTGCGGCGCATGCTGGGCCTGCTCTCCCCGGCGCCGTCGGCACCGGCGCAGGCCGCGCAGCCCGTGGGGCTGCAGCACCTGGACCGCCTGCTCGACCGCCTGCGCGCGGCCGGCCGGGACGTGGAGCTCTGCGTGGCCGGCGAGCCCGGGGTCCTGGAGCCGGCCGTGGACGAGGCCGCGTACCGCATCGCCCAGGAGGCCCTCACCAACGCCGTCAAGCACGCCGCCACGGACCGCCCGGTCCGGGTCGCCCTCGCCTGGGGCCCCGGGGACGTGGAGATCTCGATCCGCACGGACGGCGCCGGGGCCCGTGGCCGCCTCTCCGCCCGGCTGTCGACCGGTCACGGGGTGCGGGGGATGGCGGAGCGGGCCCGGGCGGTGGGCGGCGAGGCGACGGCCGGTCCCGATCCGCACGGGGGGTACCTGGTGTCCGCGCGGCTGCCCGCCCACCCGGCCGACCCCTACGACGCCGCCGCGGAGGACGCCGCGACGACCACGGCGGCCGGCGGACGCGGGGAGGGCTCCGGATGACACGGGGCACGGAAACGGCACCCGTCCGGGTGCTCCTGGTGGACGACGAGGCGATGGTGCGCTCCGGGCTGGCCATGCTCCTCACGGCCGAGCCGGACCTGGTCGTGGTCGGGGAGGCCGCCGACGGCGCGGCGGCCGTCGAGGAGACGGTGCGCCTGCAGCCGGACGTGGTGGTCATGGACGTGCGCATGCCCGGCACGGACGGCGTGGCCGCCACCCGGGTGCTCACGTCCGACGCGTTCCTGGACCGGGTGCCGAACGTCGCCGCCGTCCTGATGCTCACGACCTTCGACGAGGACGCCGCCGTCCACGCCGCCCTGCGGGCGGGCGCCTCCGGCTTCATCCTCAAGAGCTCCGCGCCGAAGGTCCTGGCGGACGCCGTGCGCTCGCTGGCCCGCGGCGGGGGCTGGCTGGACCCGGACGTGACCCGCCGGCTCCTGACCGAGTTCGGCCGCCAGACCGACCCGTCCGCCCCTCCGCCCGAGCAGCTGCAGCAGCTGACCCGGCGGGAGCGCGAGGTCCTGGTCGCCGTCGCCCACGGCCTGACGAACGCGGAGATCGCCCGACGCCTGTTCCTCAGCGAGGCGACCGTGAAGACCCACGTCCACCGGATCTTCCTGAAGCTGGGCGTCAGCGAGCGCGCCCAGGCGGTCACGGCCGCGTTCAAGAGCGGGCTCGTCAAGCCCACGGACCGTTTCTGACCCCTGCGCGTACCACCCCGGTTGTACGCCGCAGTTCACCTCCGGGGTGGACGCCGGGGGGTGGCCCCGACTGCGACTCTTGTCCTGTCGGCTCGAGAGGTTCCCCTCCGGACCCCGGGAAGGAACCGCCGGCACCCACGAAATCTCTCTTCCGCAGGAGATCCGCCATGTCCATCGAAACCACCTCGTCCGCAGCCCCGCAGCCGGCCGGTGCCCGCCGCCACGCCCGCAAGGCGGTGCTCTCCCTGGCCTCCCTGACCCTGGCCGCAGGCGCCCTTCCCCTGCTGGGCGCCCCGGCCCAGGCCGCCGCTGCGCCGGCCGCCTCGACGCAGTCCTCGGTGCTCGAGACGGCGTCGCACAAGCCGCACCAGAAGCACTGCTCGGTCGACGCCCACAAGCCGTCCTGGAAGTGGCACCACGGGAAGAAGTACGTCAAGTACCCGTTCCACGTGAAGTGCCACAAGGGATACAAGGTGGAGGTCAAGCAGCACTACTACGCGGTGGACAAGCACGACCACCACTACTTCACCGGCGGCCACCACGACTACTACTGGGGCGGTTCCTGGGGCGGCGGGCACTGGAAGCACCTGGACCACCACGACGCGAAGAAGGTCTACCACGTGGTCAAGTACCGCTACTACGACGGCAAGCACTGGTCCCCCTGGTACGAGGAGACCAGCCACTGGACCGACCTCGGCCACTGACCGGACGGCACCGGGGGCGGCCGGGCACTGGCCTCCCCCAGCTCCCTCTCCACCCGACGTCCCCGAGGTCGTCCCCCGGCGCCCCGCGCAGGGGGACGGCCTCCCCACACCACAAGAGCCGATCATGGACCTCACCCATCAGCACCCCGCCACCAGGGCCTGGGACCTCGCCCCCGGCGACACGTTCCACGGGCGCACCATCACGGCCGTCCGCGGCGTGGTGGGACTCGCCCTCAGCCCGGTGGCCGTCATCTCCTTCACGGAGGACGGCCGGGAGCACCGCGCCCAGGCCCGGATCGGGGCCGCCCACTGCGAGACGCACCAGTACTACGACGAGATCATGCTCAGCGCCCGCGCGTGGGTCCGCACCCACGGCCTGCACGAGGGCGACGCCGTGGACCTGGGCCGGCTGCGGGCCGAGGTCATGGGCGCGGCCGCCCGGAACTGACCGCTCCCCCGGTCCTCCCCGGCGCCTCGTCCCCCGCGAGCAGCGGTGCGACCCGATAGGGAATGACGGTGCGCAGGAACATGCTCGTGGAGGTCCGCAGGATTCCGGGGCACAGCCGGATCTCCTCGGAGACCCGGTAGAGGTCCTCCGGGTCCTTGGCCACCACCCGGCACAGCAGGTCCGTCTGCCCCGCGGGTGCGAACACCTCGATGACCTCCGGAATCGCCTGCAGCCCGGCGATCGCCTCGTCCAGCTGGTGCTGGTCGAGCTCCACGGCCACGCTCGCGGCGAGTCCGTAGCCGAGCGCCGCGGGCGTCACCCGGGTGCTGTGCGGGCGCAGCGCGCGGCTCGCGCGGTAGCGCTCGAGCCGCGCGTGGATCGTCCCGCGCGCCAGGCCCGTGCGCTGGGCCAGGGCCAGCACCGTCATCCGCGGGTCCTCGTCCAGCGCCGCCAGGATCTTCCGGTCCGTCGCGTCCAGCGGGCCCGTGCCGGCCCCGCCGTTCGTCATGCTGACCACAGCACCCCCTCTTCGCCGTCCCGATCTGATCGATCTGATCAGTTCCAGAGTAGACGTTTGCGCACGGTGCCGACCACGGTGTCAACTGATGGTCACACGGTGCGCCGCCTGACCCGGTTGGGCGCACCCCGGCCGACGCCGGTCGCCCACGAAGCGCCCCGCGTCCGCGCCGCTCGGCACCCCGCAGCGGCAGAGGCCCCCTTCCGGCCCGCGGGAGCTCCTCGGAGCTCCCGCGGGCCGAGTGCTGTCCCCCGACAGGTGCGACGGGCGGCACTGACGGTCAGGACCGCCGCTCCACCGACCGGCGGCAGGCGAGGAAGGTCGCCACGAGGTCCCAGACGGTGATGAGCACCACGAGTGCGACGCCGATCCGCGCGAACTCGTCACCCACCCAGCCGCGCTCGCGGAAGACCGGGTTCACCACGGACTCGGTGCGCAGCACGGTGATGAGCAGCGCGGCCATGGCGAGGTCCAGGACGGCGTTGACCCCGAACAGCGCCCAGGACCAGCGGCGGCGGAAGAAGCGCAGCAGCTCCCACCCCCAGGCGAGCAGCAGGAGCCCCAGGTAGAGCGGCACCCACGGCGTCCACACGGCGGGGTCGAGCAGGGGCTCGCCGGCGAGCGGGCCCTCACGGAGCAGCGGCCGCGAGAGCAGGAACGGCGCGGCGAAGGCCAGCCCCAGAGCGATGCCGGCCCAGACCAGCTCCCCCACGGTCGAGTCCCGCTCGGGGCGCGGCGGCGGCAGCTGCTCGACCGTCCAGCGCGGGGCCTCCTCCACCGCCGCCCCGGTCTGGCCCCGGGCGCCGCGCCGCACCGCCTCCGTGATCTCCGTGCGCTCCACCACGGCGTAGACGACGACGGCGATGCCCGCCCCCATGAGCGCCCCCTGGATCGCGGCACCGACCGCGGGCGCCAGCGAGAGCACGAGGTACGTGACCAGGTCCTCTCGCCCCGCCTCCCCGAAGAGCCGGCCGATCAGGGTGAGCCCGCCGAAGAGACCGGCCAGGACGGGCACCAGGATCTTCAGCAGCTCGAGGAAGTCGTGGTAGTACGCGGGCCCGATCAGGTGCCGCGGGCCGGGTCCGTAGTCCCCGGCCAGCAGCGCGGGGTCGCCGAGCTCCTCGAGGGCGCGGCGCTCCGCCTCGGCCGGCGGGACCCCCTGCGCCACGCCGTCGTCGACCATGTCGGCGACGGTGCCCCGCAGCTCCCGGGACACGTCCTCGCGGGCTCCGGGCGGGAGGCGCCGGGCGACCTCGTGGAGATAGCTCTCGGTGCGCGGGGTGAGGGTGCTGGCGGACATGGCGATCAGTCCTCGGGAGACGTGGGGCGGGCGAGGGTGGACAGGGCGGCGTGCAGCCGGAGCCGCTCGGCCTCGAGGGCGTCCCGGGCGCGGATCCCGAGCCCGGTGGTCCGGTAGAACTTGCGGGGCCGGGACTCGGCGGTGTTCCAGTCGCTCTCGAGCAGACCCTGGGCCTCGAGGCGGCGCAGGAGCGGGTAGAGCGTGTTGGCCTCGACGTCGAGCCCCGCGTCACCGAGGGTCCGGAGCAGGGCGTAGCCGTAGCGGGGCTCGTCCAGGACGAGCAGGCAGGCCAGGACCACCGTGCCACGGCGCAGCTCCTGGAAGTGGGAGGCGACGATCTCGTCGACCGGTTCAGCTGCCATGGCTGCACAATAGTGTGTTACACACACCATTGGAAGATCTCCGTGCTCGTCCCGCCGACGTCACCGGTCCTGCCCGGGATCCCCGCGGACCTCCGTCGGCCCCGGGCAGGAGCGGTGAGCTCGGCGGGAACGGGGGCGCTCAGTCGTCCCAGCCCTCCAGCGGCGTGGCACAGGACTCCCGGAAGACGTACTGGGAGATCCGGCGCCGCTCCCGGCTGGACCAGTCGATGGCCGGGCGGCGGTGCTCCTCCGGGACGTAGCCCAGACGGTAGACGGCCATGAGCTCGAGGTCGTCGGGCACGTCCAGGAGGTCCACGACCTCGGCCCACCGGGCGGGGGCCTCCATGGGGAAGGAGATGAACTGGATGCCCATGCCGAGCTCCACGGTGGTCAGCCAGAGGTTCTCCATGGCCGCGCCCATCGAGAACAGCGAGTAGAACCCCGAGAGCTCCCCGGGCCGGTACTCGCGGCGGTCGAGCATCACGCCGAGCAGCAGGGGGGACCCGGCCACGAGCTTGTGGTTCTCCGCCCCGAGGGTCTGGGGCACCCGCAGCCGGTTCATCATCGCCTGCCCGCCCGGGGTGAACGCCTTCCTGGTGAAGGGGCGCAGCACCGTGGGCAGCTTGTCGAAGAGCATCCCGAAGCGCTGCTCCTCCATCTCCTGCCTGCTGAAGCGGAAGTAGCGCTTGTACCGGTCGAAGAAGGTCCCCTCGGCCATCACCTGCGTCATCGAGTCGGCGCTGATCCGGGCGATCCGGTCGATGGTCCCCCGGTCCTCGATCAGCACGAAGCGCCACGGCTGGCTGTTGAACTGGGAGGGCGCGGCCGCGGCCGTGCGCAGCAGCAGCTTCTGGTGCTCCGGGGACACCGGGTCCGGCAGGAACGGGCCGTTGGTGGTGCGGCGGTTGAAGACGACGTCGAGGAACTCCATGTGCTCTCCGGTCAGGTCGGGCGGATCAGCCCGCGCGGGCGGCGCGGGCTCGGAACAGGGCGGTGGCGTAGAACGGCGCCGCGGCCAGCGCCGCGAGCGCGTGGCGGCGCGGGTGCCCCTGGGCGGGCGTGCCGACGTGCGGCAGGGCCGCCAGGGGCAGCAGCGCCGGCGCCAGGGCCCGGCCCGCCGCGCGCCCCGCGGCGGAGGACGAGCCGGCGGCGAGGACCGCGGCCAGCGCCGTCGTCGTGGTGGTGGTGATGTAGAGGGCATGGTGGATCCAGCGGAACCGGCCCGTGTGCACGAGCCCCGCACCCACCGACGCCCCGAGGGCGGCGTTGGCCGCCCAGCACGCGCTCGCGAGGCCGATCCACGGGCCGGGCCGCGAGCCCACGGCGTGCACGGTGTGCCCCACGCGGTCCCCTCCTGCCGTCCGGTCCTGCCCGGCACCGGCCGGGAGCCCCAGTCTAGTGACGGCACCGCGCGCCGCTCCCGGCCCGCCGTGCTCCTTGGCGGATCGTGTCGGCCCACGGAGAATGGGCAGATGCCATCCGTCCTGCCGCGCGCCCGGCCCGACCTCTCCCGGCGGGACGCCGAGCTGCGCGAGCTCATGGACGACCCCTCCTGCGACCTCGCCGCGCTGCAGCGCACCTACGCGCGCTTCGACCTCGTCAACTCCCTGGTCGCCGGGTGGTCCGCGACCTACCGGCGCAGGATCCGCCCCCTCGCCGAGCCCGGCCGGCCGCTCACCCTCCTGGACGTCGGCGCCGGCGGCGGGGACGTCGCCCGCGCCCTGGCCCGGTGGGCGCAGCGGGACGGGATCGACCTGCGGATCACCGGCATCGACCCGGACGCCCGCGCCCACGACTGGGCCTCGGCACGGACCGCCCGCTGGTCGACCCGGCACCCGCGGGCGGCGCCGCCGGTCTTCCGGCGGGTCACCAGCCGGGAGCTGGTCGCGGCCGGCGAGACGTTCGACGTCGTGGTCTCCAACCACCTGCTCCACCACCTGGACCCCGGGCCCGTGCGGGACCTGGCGGCGGACTCGGAGCGACTGGCCGGCCGGCTCGTGGTGCACAACGACCTCGTGCGCAGCCCGGCGGCCTACCGGCTGTACTCGGTGGGCGTGCTGCCCCTGGCCCCGGGGTCCTTCCTGCGCACCGACGGGCTGCGGTCCCTGCGCCGCGCCTATCTGCCCCAGGAGCTGCGCGAGCTGGCCGGTCCGGGCTGGGAGGTCGGCCCCGGTTCGTTCGGGCACCAGCAGCTGGTCCAGGACCGCTCGCTCCCGGTTCGCACGCAGCCTCCGCGCTGAGGCCGGCACGGAGGCGACGGGTCCGGCACCGGAGCCGCCGGGAACGGTTCCGGCGCCCACCGGACAGATACCCCCGGGGGTACTTGTGCTATACCCCTAGGGGTATTATCGTCGTGCTCAGGACGACGCGGGGGACCTTCCGGGGCACGCGTCACCAAGCCACCGAACGGAGGAGAGATCCATGCTGATCGAGCGCATCTACGACGAGGACCTCGCCCAGGCCGGCTACTTCATCGGGTGCCAGCGCACCGGCCAGGCGCTGGTGGTCGACGCCCGCCGCGACATCGACGTCTACCGGGACACGGCCGCCCAGAACGGCATGGAGATCACGGCGGTCACCGAGACCCACATCCACGCCGACTACCTCTCCGGCACCCGCGAGCTCGCCGCGGCCACCGGGGCGACGATGCACGTCTCCGGCGAGGGCGGAAAGGACTGGCAGTACGAGTTCGAGGCCGCCCGCCTGCACGACGGCGACGAGATCCGCATCGGCAACATCGTGGTGGCCGCGGTGCACACCCCGGGCCACACCCCCGAGCACCTGTCCTTCCTGGTCACCGACGGCGCCTTCGCCGACGCCCCGGGCTACCTGCTCACCGGCGACTTCGTGTTCTCCGGCGACCTGGGCCGCCCGGACCTGCTGGACGAGGCCGCCGGCGGGGTGGACACCCGCTTCGTCGGCGCGAAGCAGATGTTCACCAGCCTCAAGGAGAAGTTCCTGACCCTGCCCGACCACGTCCAGGTCTTCCCCGGCCACGGGGCCGGCTCGGCCTGCGGCAGGGCCCTGGGCGCGATCCCGTCCACCACGGTGGGCTACGAGCGCCTCTATGCCTGGTGGGGCCCCTACCTGGCGGCCGACGACGAGGCCGGCTTCGTCGCCGAGCTGCTCGACGGCCAGCCCGACGCCCCGTTCTACTTCGGGCGGATGAAGAACCAGAACCGCCGGGGCCCGGCCGTGATGGGCGAGCGGGCCCCGCTGCCCGAGCTCGACGCGCAGCAGGTCGCGCGGCGCCTGGCGGCCGGCGAGGTGACGTTCGTGGACACCCGCTCCGGGGACGAGGTGCACACCGGGACCGTGACCGGGGCGCTGAACATCCCGGCCGGCCGGTCGATCGCGACCTTCGGCGCCTGGGCCGTGAATCCCGAGACCGACGACCGGCCGCTCGTGCTGCTGGCCCCCGGCCAGGAGGAGGCCCAGGAGTTCTGGGACCACCTGGTGCGCGTGGGCATCGACGCCGTGGCCGGCTACGCCACCGGGATCGAGGGGCTGCCGCAGTCCGTTCCGCAGCTGGTCGCCCCCGGGGAGGTCGAGGACTTCGACAAGGCCCTGCTGCTGGACGTGCGCGCCGTCAGCGAGCACACCGCGGGCCACGTCCCCGGCTCCATCCAGCTGCACGGCGGCCGGGTCCTGTGGAACCTGGACCGGCTCCCGGAGCAGGGCACGATCGTGACCTACTGCCAGAGCGGACTGCGCAGCTCGGTCGTGGCCTCGACCCTGCGCCACGCCGGCTACGACGTCGCGGAGCTCGAGGGCTCCTACGCCGCCTGGTCCGCCCGGCAGGGGACCCCGGAGTCCGCCTCCGCCCGCTGACCCGCGCTCCGCTCGGGCGGAGGTGCCACTCCCGACGCCGCGTCCCCCGGTGCCACCGCACCCGGGGGACGCGGCGTCCCCCGCGCCCGGTCACCGCCCCGCGCGCGCAGGACGGTGACCGGGCGCCGGGCCGCCACCGCGGCACGGCGGCCGGGGTCCGGCCCGCTCCCCACCCCACCAGGGGTGTTCGCTATTGCCAACAGAGGCTACCCGCAAGTATTTTGACGGCACAGCAGTCCTGCGGACGCGCTCCGGATCTCCGCGAGCTCCACGGTGCCCGCCCCACGACCAGCAGCACGGCATTTCCTGTCGCCCCGCCACCGCGCGCGGACCGGCGACGCGGGGGGAGGTCATGCCGCGCGCTGCCGGCCGCGGGGTGACCCCGGGGCGACGACCGAGCACGGGAGACACAGGACATGACTGCTGGAAAGACATGGGCGGCCACGGGCGCCACCGCCGCGATGCTGGCCGGAGGCCTCTTCCTCGGGGCTCCGGCGGCGGTCGCGGCCCCCGGGGACCCCGCCTGCCTGCAGGCGACGGCGCAGCTGGACGCGGTGCTGGCCGGGGCCGGCCTCACCCCCGAATCGCTCGGGGCGCTCGACGTGTCGGCCGAGGCGGTGGCCGCCGCCGAGGCGCAGTACGCCGCGCTCGTCGAGGGCGCCGGCGGGCCGAGCCTGCAGGAGCTGGAGGCCGCCGCGGCCGCGCTGGTGGCCGCCGAGGAGTCCGGCGACCCGGAGGCCGTCGCCCAGGCCGAGGCCCGCCTCGTCGAGCTCGACGAGCAGCTCACCGCCGCGCTCGGCACGCTCGACCCGGCCGTGGCCGAGCAGGCCCTCGCCGACGCCGCCGTGACGTTCAAGGCGCTCCTGGCCGAGCTGGCCCTCGACGAGGCCACGGTCAACCAGCTCCTCGTGCTCCTCGAGCAGGCCGTCGTGGCCTGCGAGGGGCCGGCCGCCCCGGCCCCCGTGGTGGTCCCGGAGGTCGCGGCGCCGGTGCTCCCCGCGCCGATCGAGGCCGCCCCGGTCGAGGCCGCCCCGGTCGAGGCCGCCCCGGTGCCCGTCGTGGCGGCACCCGTCCAGGCGCCCGCCGAGGCCGTGCCCGCGGCCGTCAACCCGGGCCTCAACATGCAGACGGCCGCCGCGGGGCCGGAGCAGCGCCCCGCCACCGGCCTGCTCGCCGGTCTGCTCGCCGCGGGGACCGCCGCGGGCGCGGCGGGCGCACTGCACCTGCGGCGGCGCAGCCGGGCCTGAGCCGCCCGCCGTCCCGGAGCCCGTGGGGCTGCCGGGACGGCGCCGCCTCCGGCCGGGCGACGGCATCAGCCCCGGGTCACGGCGCTGCTGCCGGCCGTCGGGGCGGTCGGCGGGTCCAGGACCGACACGAGCCGGGCGAGGTCCTGGGCCGCGGCCAGGACGAGCCGGTCCTCCGCCCGGGACGGGTCGGTGAGGTCGGCGTGGAGCCGCCCCACGAGGGAACGGACCCGCTCCGCGGCCTCCTCGGGGTCCTCGCCGTCCGACCAGGCGCGCACCCCGTCGGCGGCGGACCGTGCCGCCTCGGCGAGCCGGGCGCTCAGGGCCGCGGGCACCAGCCAGTCGTGCTGCTCGTGGTCGTAGAGCTCCCGCAGCGCGTCCGTGAACCCCCGGAGGTGGAAGACCACGTTCTCGAGCTTCAGCAGGGAGTCGTAGCCGGGGTCCCCCGGGTCCGTGGTGCGGTGTCGTCGCCGCCGGAGCACCATCCGGGGGTTGCCGCGGGCGCTGCGCGCCGACTCGTCGACCGCCTCGCGCACCTCGCTCGTGATCCGCACCAGGGCGTGGTTGCGCCGGCGCCAGTCCCGTCCCCCGGTGGTCCCGGGTTCCGCGAGCTCCGCGGCGACGTCCTCGAGATAGTCGACGACGACGCGCTGCAGCCGGTCGAGCTGCAGGCGGGCGGTGCGGAAGTCCAGCGGCGGGAAGACCGTCACGTTGACGATCAGCCCGATCGCCACGCCCACCGACATCTGCACGAGGAAGCCCGCCGAGAAGCCCTCGGCGTCCTGGCCGCCGACGATGAGGACGAACAGGGCGCCGACCGGGACGTACTCGGCGCCCGCCCCGAGCCGGCGGATGCCCGCCAGGAGGACGCCCACGCCGACCGCCGCGGCGACCGTGAGCAGGTTGGGCTCGCCGACCAGCAGGACCCCGGCCGCCAGGAGGATGCCCAGGGCGATGCCGGCCACCGTCTGCAGTCCGGCGCGCACGGAGCCCAGCACGGTCGGGTACATCGCGGAGATGGCGCCCAGCGGCGCGTAGTAGGGATACTCGTCGAGCACCCCGGGCATCCGCTGGGCCACCGCCCAGGACACGGCCACGGCGAGCGAGGTCTTGAGGGCCAGGAGGATGCGGGCGCCGCGTATCGTCTGCACGCGGACATCCTACGGACCGGCCGGTAGGATCGAGCCGCCGACCGCTCCCCCGGGAGCCCGTCCCGAGGGAGACCCGTGAGCCGACCGCCGCACCGGCGCCTGCTGCTGGTCCTCGCCGTGGGGGCGGGCGGGGCGCTGGGCACCGGGGCCCGCCACGGCCTCGCCCAGCTGCTGCCGGCGGTGGCCGGGTGGCCCCTGGCCACCCTGACGGCGAACCTGCTCGGGTCGTTCCTGCTCGGGATGCTCC
The DNA here is from genome assembly GCF_054784195.1 of Kocuria himachalensis. Lineage (NCBI taxonomy): Bacteria > Bacillati > Actinomycetota > Actinomycetes > Micrococcales > Micrococcaceae > Kocuria > Kocuria himachalensis. The sequence continues at coordinate 75,822 of NZ_BAAGPL010000003.1, read as the reverse complement.
TGGAGTCCCTCGTGCGGCGCGGCGCGGAGACCCCCCGCGGGATGCTGCTGCGCCTCGGCGCGGGCACCGGGGCATTGGGCGGGTTCACGACGTTCTCGTCGCTCGCCCTCGAGGCCGAGCAGCTGCTGGCCGGCGGGGCCGCGGGACAGGCGCTGGCCTACGTGGGGATCTCGCTGGGCTGCGGGTTCCTGGCCTGCCTCGCGGGCACCGTCCTCGCGCCCCGGGTCCGGCGCGCGTGACCGTCCTGCTGATCTGCCTCCTCGGCGGGCTCGGGGCGATGGCCCGGTTCACGGTGGAGGGGACCGTGCGGCAGCGGTGGGGGACGTCCTTCCCCGCCGGCACCGTGGTCGTCAACGTGAGCGGCTCGTTCCTGGCCGGGCTCCTGTCCGGCGCCGCGCTGGCCGGGGCACTGGGCGGTCCCGCCGCGGCGGCCGCCGTGGTCGGCTTCTGCGGCGGGTACACCACCTTCTCCACCGCGATGGCCGACACCGTGCGGCTGGCCCGGGACGGGCAGGAGATCCGGGCGGTGCTCAACGCCGCGGGCACCGGCGCGCTGACCGTGCTCGCGGTGCTCGCCGGACTGGCCGCGGCCGCACCCCTGGGCTGAGCGGGACCGACGCGACTTCCTCCGCCCCTCTGGCGCTCCACGCCCCGGACTGAAATAGTGAAGACTCACTAATTAGGGTCTCCCGCCGTCCACCCGTCAGGAACGAGAAGTGATGACACCCCGTACGACCCGGTCCCCCGACTGCACCACCCGCCTCGCCGAGCTCGTCGGCCGGCTCCCCCTCGCGGAGAAGGTCCACCTGCTCACGGGTGAGACCGCGTTCACCCTCCCCGGCAGCGACCGGATCGGACTGGCGCCGCTGGCGTTCTCGGACGGGCCCACCGGCGTGCGCGGGCTGAAGTTCGTCGGCGGGGACGCCGTGGCCCTGTTCCCCAGCGCCACCCTGATCGCCGGGGCCTGGGACGACGGGATCGCCGAGGAGGTGGGGCGGATGCTGGCGGAGGAGGCCCAGCGCCAGCACATCCACGTGGTCCTCGGCCCCACCGTCAACCTGCACCGGTCCCCGCTGGGCGGGCGGCTCTTCGAGGCCTACTCCGAGGACCCGTACCTCACCGGGCGCACCGCCGCCGCCTACGTGCGGGGGATGCAGCAGCGCGGGACCGCCGCGTGCCTGAAGCACCTCGTGGCCAACGAGTCCGAGACGCTGCGCAACTTCATGGACTCCCGCGTCTCCGAGACCGCGCTGCGCGAGCTGTACCTCCTCCCGTTCGAGATGGCCGTGCAGGACGCGGGCGCCTGGTCGATGATGGCCGCCTACAACGACGTCAACGGGGTGCCGGCCACGGAGCAGGACCACGTGCAGAACGGGATCGTCAAGGGCGAGTGGGGCTGGGACGGGCTGATCATGAGCGACTGGTTCGCCACCAAGCGCACCGCGGCCTCGGCCAACGGCGGTCTGGACCTCGTCATGCCCGGTCCCGACGGCCCGTGGGGCGACCGGCTCGTCGCCGCCGTCCGCGCCGGGGAGGTCGCCGAGGAGGCCGTGGACGACCACGTGGTGCGGCTGCTGCGCCTGGCCGACCGGGTCGGCGGGCTCACCCCCGAGGGGCCGGAGCCCCGGCGGTGGGCACAGGACCTGCCCGCGGTGGACTCTCCGGTCCGCCAGGAGCAGCTGCGCCGGATCGCCGCCCGCGGCATGACGGTCGTCGCGAACAACGGCGTCCTGCCGCTGGCCGCGGACGGGCGAGCCGACGGCGCCGTGGCGCTGATCGGCCGGCACGCGATCGACACCGTGGACATGGGCGGGGGCTCGGCGACGGTCAACCCGCCGTACCAGTCCACCGTGGCCGACGGGCTGACCGCGCTGCTCGGGGACCGCGTGCGCGTGACCGACGGCGTGGCCGTGCGGAGCCGGCCCGTCGCCGCGGACCCGGCCTTCCTCACGGACCCGGCCACCGGCGCCCCCGGGATGCAGGTGGTGCTGCTCGCCGCCGACGGCACCGAGCTCTCCCGGTACCACTCGGACTCCTCCGCGATCTCGATCGGCTGGGACGACGACCTCGACCAGGACCCGGCCACCGCGGTGCTCACCACGACCCTGGCCAACGACGCCGGGCCGGTGCTGCTGGGCGCGATCGGCGCCGGCGCCTGGACCGTGGCCGGCGGCGCCGGGGAGATCGCGGCGCGGCTGCGCTTCGCCGGGAAGGACCCCGGCGAGACCATGCTGCGCCCGCCGGCCTTCGCCGGGACCGTGGACCTGCCGGCCGCGGCGACCGTCACGGCCACCGTGGCCCTCGACCCGGTCGACTGGCGCGAGCTGCTCCTGGGCGACCCCGCCCTGGGCCTGGCCGAGGAGAGCCACCTGCTGGACATGACCGCCCTGGGCCTCACGGCCCTGGTGGCCGCCCCGGCCCCGCGCCCCGACGACGAGCTGATCGCCGCCGCCGAGGCCGCGGCAGCCTCCGCCGGCACCGCCGTGGTCGTCGTCGGGCTCACCGAGGAGGACGAGACCGAGGCCGCCGACAAGCAGACCCTCGCCCTGCCCGGCCGCCAGGACGAGCTGGTGGCCCGCGTGGCGGCCGCCGCCGGGCGGACCGTCGTGGTCGTCAACGCGGCCACCCCCGTGCTGATGCCGTGGCTGGCGGAGGTGGACGCGGTGCTGGTCGCCGGTCTGCCCGGCCAGGAGGGCGGGCACGCCGTGGCCGCCGCCCTGACCGGTGCGCTGGAGCCCGCGGGGCGCCTGGTCACCAGCTGGCCCGCCGCGGACGGGGCGGCCCCGGCCTGGGACGTGGTCCCGGGCGAGGACCTGGTCCTGCCCTACGACGACGGCACGTTCATCGGCCACCGCGGCTACCACGCCGGGCACGCCCCCGCCCCGCTGTTCTGGTTCGGGCACGGCCTGGGCTACGGCACCTGGGAGTACGGGACCGTGCAGGCCCACGAGGGCGGGGCCGGGCTCGAGGTCACGGTCGAGGTCACCAACACGTCCGCCCGGGACTCGCGGGAGACCGTCCAGGTCTACCTGGAACCCGCCGAGGAGAACCAGCCGATCCGCCTGGTCGGCTACCGGGGCGCGGACGTCGCCGCCGGGGCCACGGCCGTCGTGCCGGTGACCTGTGACGACCGGCTGCTCCGCCGCTGGGACGAGGCCACCGGCACCTGGGCGCCCCTGGCCGGGGGCGGGGAGCTCGTGGTCGCCCGCGGGCTGGGCGACGTCCGGGCCCGGGTATCGT
>NZ_BAAGPL010000003.1:34341-72538 GCF_054784195.1 Kocuria himachalensis | reverse complement strand
TCCCCATGGCCCCTGAGACCACGTCCCCGCGGCCCCGCCGCGGCCCGGGACGCCCCCGGGGCGCCGACAGCACCGCACGGCGGGAGGACATCCTGGCGACGGCCGCGGAGGTCTTCTCGGCGGAGGGCTACCGGGCCACCTCGATGAGCGAGGTGGCCCGGGCGTGCGGGATGAGTCAGACGGGGCTCACCCACTACTTCCCCACCAAGGACCTCCTGCTGCAGGCCGTGCTGGACCGGCGCGACGAGATCGACATCGCCCAGGTCCAGCCCCCGGGTGCCGGGCGGCCGCGCGGCTGGGCGTTCCTCGACAGCCTCGTGGACCTCGTCCGGCACAACCAGACCCAGCCCGGCATCGTGCGCCTGTTCACCACCGTGGCCGCCGAGGCCGTGTCCCCCGAGCACCCCGCCAACGCCTGGCTGCGCCACCACCACCGCACCACCGCGGAGCAGCTGCGTGCGGCACTGGCGGAGGCCGCCGACGACGGCCGGCTGGCCGGGGACGCGCCGGTCGAGTCGATCGTCCGCGGTGTCATCGCCGCGATGGACGGCCTGCAGATCCAGTGGCTCGCCGATCCCGGCCACCCGGACATGGCCGAGGACTTCGCGGTGCTGGTGGCGGCCCTGCGCCGCAGCTGGGGCCGCTGAGCCGCCGTGCCGGCCGCGTGCCCGGCCTCAGGCCCCGACGCGCAGCTCGTTGCCGGGGATCGAGGCCAGCAGCTGCCGGGTGTACGGGTGCTGGGGGTCGGTGAAGATCTCCTCGCTCGCGGCGGCCTCCACCAGCCGGCCGTCCTTCATCACGCACACCTCGTCCGAGATCAGCCGGACCACCGCGAGGTCGTGGGAGATGAACAGGTAGGACAGCCCGAACTCGTCCTGCAGCCGCCCCAGCAGGTCCAGGATCTGCTTCTGCACGAGCACGTCCAGCGCGGACACCGGCTCGTCGCACACGATGAGCTCCGGCTGCAGGGCGAGCGCCCGGGCGATCGCCACGCGCTGGCGCTGGCCGCCGGAGAGCTCGTTGGGGTAGCGGCTGATCATCGAGGGCGGCAGGGCGACCTCCTCGAGCAGCCACTTCACCCGGTCCTGGCGCTCCGCGCGGGTGCCGCGGCCGTAGGTGGACAGCGGCTCCTCGACGATCCGGCCGATGGTGAACATCGGGTTGAGGGACGAGTACGGGTCCTGGAAGATCGGCTGGACGCGCTGCCGGAACGCGGCCAGCTGTTTGCCCCGGAGTCCCGTCACGTCCTGGCCGTCGAAGCGGATCGACCCGGAGGTGGGCTCGTAGAGCTTCAGCAGCATCCGCGCCGTCGTCGTCTTCCCCGACCCGGACTCGCCCACGATCGCCACGGTCTTCCCCCGCGGCACCGTGAGGGAGACGTCCTGGACCGCGGTGAAGTCCGCCTGGCCCAGCCGGCCCTTGAAGACCTTGGTGAGGTCCTCGATCACCACGAGCGGCTCCCGGACGGGAGCGACGTCCGCCTCCCGGCGGACGGGCGCCGCGGCGACTCCCGCCGTCGGGGACGCTCCCGCCGGACCGGCCGCCGTCGAGCCTGTTCCAGCCGGGCCCGCTCCTGCCGGGCCCGCTGCCGTCGAGCCCGGCGAGGGGGCGGCCCGCCGCCCCACGCGGGCCGCGGCCACCGAGGGCGCCGCCTGCACGAGGCGGCGGGTGTACTCGTCCTGCGGGTCCTCGAGCACCTGCGCGGACGGGCCGGCCTCGACGATCCGCCCGCGGTGCATCACCACGATGTCCTGGGCGCGCTCGGCGGCCAGGCCCAGGTCGTGGGTGATGAGCAGCACGGACGTGCCGATCTCCTCGGTCATCCGCTCGATCTGGTCCAGGATGGTGCGCTGCACGGTGACGTCGAGGGCGGACGTCGGCTCGTCGGCGATGAGCAGCCGCGGCCGGCAGGAGAGCCCGATCGCGATGAGCGCGCGCTGGCGCATGCCCCCGGAGAACTCGTGCGGGTACTGCCGGGCGCGCCGCTCGGGCTCGGGCAGTCCCGCGGCCGCGAGCGCCGCCACCACCTTCTCGTCGACGTCCTGGCGGGTGGCCAGGCCGTGCACGAGCAGTGTCTCGGCCACCTGGCGGCCGACCGTGGTCACGGGGTTGAGGTTGGACATGGGGTCCTGCGGGACCAGGCCGATCTGCCGGCCGCGGATCCGCCGCATCCGGGGCTCGTCCAGGCCCACGAGCTCCTGGCCCGCGAAGCGGACGGAGCCGCGGGTGACCCGGCCGTTGCCGGGCAGCAGCCCGATCACGGACATGGCGGTGGTGGACTTGCCCGAACCGGACTCCCCCACGATGGCGAGGGTCCGGCCCTCGCGCAGGGTCAGGGACGCCTCGTGCACGGCCTGGACCGGGCCGTCCATCGTGGTGAAGGCCACGGCGAGGTCCTCGACCTCGAGCAGCGGGGCGGCGTCGGCCCCAGGGGCGGTGTTCTCCGGTCTCATCGGTCGGTGCACCTCACGCGGTTCGTGACTTGGGGTCGAGGGACTCGCGCAGGGACTCCCCCAGCAGGGTGAAGCCCAGGGCGGTGACGGCGATGCACAGGCCGGGCAGGAACGCCAGCTGCGGGGCGATCGACAGCTCGGCCTGGGCGTAGGTGAGCATGCGGCCCCACTCGGCGGTCTGCGGCACGCCGCCGCCCAGGCCCAGGAAGGACAGGGCCGCCGCGTCGATCACCGCGGTGGCCAGGGTCAGGGTGCCCTGGACGATGACCGGCCCGGTGCTGTTGGGCAGGAGGTGGCTCATGGTGATGGTGCGGCGGGACAGGCCCAGGGTCTGCGCGGCGAGGATGTAGTCCGCGCCCTTCTGGGACAGCATCGAGGAGCGCAGCAGGCGGGCGAAGATGGGCACCTGGGAGGCGCCGATCGCGATCATCACCGCCCACTGGCTCTGCCCCATGATCGCGGCGATGGACACCGCCAGCAGCAGGTTGGGCACGGAGAGCAGGATGTCCACGAAGCGCATGATGACGCTGTCCACCCAGCCGCCGAGTCCGCCGGCCAGCAGGCCGAGGACCATGCCGCCCATCAGGCCCAGGGCGGTGGAGACCACGCCGATGACCAGGGAGGCGCGGGCGCCCCAGATCAGCTTGGACAGCAGGTCCCCGCCGAAGCGGTCCAGGCCCAGCGGGTGGCCCGCGACGTCGCCGGGACCGGGGATGGTGGTGGGGGTGATCTCGGTGCGCCCGGGCAGCTCCTCGCCGCCGAACGGGGCGAGCCACGGGGCCAGGAGGGCCACGAGCAGGAAGACGCCGATGATCACGGCCCCGGCGACGGCCGCGGGGTTGCGGCGCAGCCGGCGGAAGGCGTCCTTCCACAGGCTCGTGCCGACCGCCGCGGTGGTGCCCGGCGTGGTCGTGACGGCCTCGGGGCCCTCGGTGTGCGAGGGGCCGGAGGGTGCGGGAGGAAGTGTGGCGCTCATTGGACACGCACCCGGGGGTCGATGAGGCTGTAGGAGATGTCCACCAGCAGGTTGATCAGGGAGTAGGCCAGGGCGATGAAGATGATGAAGCCCTGCAGCACGGGGTAGTCGAGGGTGAAGATCGCGTCCCGCAGGAACCGGCCGATGCCGTTGAACGCGAAGACGGTCTCGGTGAGCACGGCCCCGGAGATCAGCAGGCCGGTCTGCAGGCCGATGGTGGTGACCACGGGGAGCATGGCGTTGCGCAGGATGTAGCGGCCGCGGATCAGGCCGCGGGTCAGGCCCTTGGCGCGGGCGGTGCGCACGTAGTCCGCGCTCTGCACCTCCAGCACCGAGGCGCGGGTGATGCGCACGATGATCGCCAGCGGGATGGTGCCCAGGGCCACGCCCGGCAGGATCAGGTGCAGGAACGCGTCCCACGCCGCGTCCCACTCGCCCGTGAGGACGCCGTCGAGGACGAAGAAGTTGGTGTGGTGGGTCGCGTCGATGCGCGGGTCCTGCCGTCCGTCCGCCGGGAAGAGCGGGACCTGGATCGCGAGCAGCCACTTGAGGATGAACGCCAGGAAGAACACGGGGACGGTGACGCCCAGCAGGGACAGCACCACCGAGGAGTGGTCGAGGAGCCTGCCGCGGTGGCGGGCGGCGACGTAGCCGAGCGGGACCCCCATGCCCACGGCGAAGACCAGCGCCACGAGCCCGAGCTCGAGGGTCGCGGGGAAGCGGGTGAGGAACTCCTCGACGACGGGCCGGCCGGTCACGATGGACGCGCCGAAGTCCCCCCGGAGGAGCTGGCTCATGTAGACGACGTACTGCTCGAGCAGGGGGCGGTCGAAGCCGTAGACCTCGTTGATGCGGGCCACGGCCTCGGGGGTGGCCTTGTCCCCCAGCAGCGCGGTGGCCGGGCCGCCGGGGAGGGCGCGGACCCACGCGAACAGCAGGACCGACAGGCCGAAGAGGGTGGGGACGAGCAGGGCGAGCCGCTTGCCGATGACGCGGAGCATTCCGGTCCTTCCGGACGGAGAGGGGCTGGGGAGGACCGCCGGGAGGACGGCGGGGGCGGCCCGGGGCGGCGCGCAGTGCGCCGCCCCGGGCCCGGGCTCACTCGCTGAGCTGGATCTTGTTGAAGACCTCGTCGTTGACCGGGCTCACCGGGTAGGACTCCACCCGGGAGTCGAAGGCCAGCGACGGCGCCGGGTTGGCCAGGGGCACCGCCGGCAGCTGCTGCATGATCTGCTCGTTGATGTCCTCGTAGATCGGCGTCTGCTCCTCGACGCTGGTCAGCTCGCGGGCCTCGGCCAGCGCCCGGAACAGTTCGGGGTCCTCGAAGCCGAACTCGGGCTTCTCCCGCCCGAAGAACACGCCCACGAAGTTGTCGGTGTCGTTGTAGTCGCCGGTCCAGCCGAGCAGGTGCAGGTCGTGGTCCGGGGTGCCGTTGATGCGGTCCAGGTAGTCCGGTGACCACTTGTCCGGCTGCGGGTTCACGGTGATGCCCACCTCCTCCAGCTGCGCGGTGAGCGTGGTGAAGGTCTGCTCGGGGTTCGGCATGTAGGGACGGGAGACGCCGGTCGGGTAGCTGAAGTCCAGCTCCAGGCCGTCGGCGTAGCCGGCCTCCGCGAGCAGCTCGCGGGCCCGCTCGGGGTCGTACTCGTACTGGGTGACGTCCTGGTTGTAGCCGTTGACGGACTCCGGGATGAACTGGGTGGCCACCGTGGTGCCCTCGGGCAGCGTCTGGGAGACCAGGGCGTCCTTGTCGATGGCGTGCGCGATGGCGCGGCGGACGTCGACGTCCGCGAGCTCCTCCTGCGCCTGGTTGAAGCCGAGGTACAGGATGGTGAACGGGTCGCGGGTGACCACGTTGTAGCCCGCGTCCGTCAGGGCCTGGGTGTCGGCCGGGGCCACGAGGTCGTAGCCGTCCACGCTGCCGGACTCGAGGGCCTGGCGGCGGGCCTGGGGGTCGTCGATGATCCGGAAGATCACGTCGGTGACCTGGCCCTGCTCGCCCCAGTAGTCGTCGTGGGCGGACAGGACCACCTGGTTGCCCACGTCCCAGGAGTCGAACCGGAACGGCCCGGTGCCCACCGGGTGGCCCTGGGCGTACTCGGAGAGCTCCGGGGACTCCTCCGTGCCGCCGGCGGTGTCCGCGCCGTACTCCTCGAGGGCCGTGGGGGACTGCATGGCGAACGCCGGCAGGGACAGGGCGGCGATGAACCCGGCGAACGGCTTGTTCAGGGTGACCTCGGCCTCCCGGTCGCCCGTGGCCTCGCAGCCGGAGTAGATGGCCTCCTCGGGGGCGTCCGCGAAGCCCTTGAACAGCGAGCCGTAGTAGTAGGCCATGTTCTCGGACTGCAGGAGGCCCTCGAAGTTGTACCAGCGCTCGAAGTTCGCGCAGACGGCCTCGGCGTCGAACGCCGTGCCGTCGTGGAAGGTGACGCCGTCCTTGAGCTGGAACGTGTAGGTCCGGCCGTCCTCGGACTGCTCCCACGACTCGGCCAGCAGGGGCTCGGGGTCCGCCGAGCCCTCCTGCACGCCCACGAGACCCTCGAAGATCTGGCGGGAGACGCGGAAGGACTCGCCGTCCTGCGCGAACGCCGGGTCGAGGGTCTTGGGGTCGGACGACGCCGCGAAGACGAACGTGCCGTCGACGTCGCCGCCCCCCGCGGCCTGGGTGGCGTCGGAGCCGCCCTCCTCGCGGTCCGAGGAGAGGCAGCCGGTGAGGACGAGGGCGGCCACGGCGGCCAGGGAGGTGACGGCGAGAGGGCGGCGGGCGCGCCCCGGACGGGATGGCGTGGGCATGAACGGACTCCTCGAGGGGCGAGCGGCAGGACCGGCTCCGGGTGACGGAGCAGGGGCGCGGGTCCCCCGCCTGCCGACAGGCGTGTGACGGGTACCACACGGTACAAGTGATACCACGAGTTGCACTCAATTTTTCTCACGTCCGCGTGGCGGGCATGTTTCCGTTCGCGCACAGCCGGGTGGGCCGGCGGTCCCGCCCATTTCACCAGCAAGCTTGCTATTCTGATGGGAGCACCGTCCCAGCACGTCCGACCGGAGAAAGCAGGACCCCGTGGCCGAGATCGATCCCGAGCAGGCACGCAACGACCCGAAGAAGGCCGGCGACGCCTTGAACGAGGAGTCCGGCCTGAGCTACGAGGGGGACACCCCGCCCGACGCCGGCTCGGGCGTGGGCCCCACCAACCACGAGCTCGACGTCGACCGGCCCGGCGACTCGGCGAAGGGGAAGATCGCACTCGCCGTCATCATCGGCCTCGTGGCGCTGTTCGTGGTGCTGTGGTTCGTCGGCGCCGTCGTGGGCATGTTCTGAGCCTCCCGTCCTGAGCCGTCCGCCCTGAGGCCGGACCGCCCGGCTCGGACTCCCCGTGCCTCACCGGCCGGGGTCCGCGCTCACGGCCGGCCGCCGTCCTCGTCGGGGTCCTCGTCGTCCTCCTCCGTCCAGTCCTCCGAGGAGGGGCCCATCATGGCGAAGCGCTCGCCGTCCGGGCCGGCGGCGAACACCAGTTCCCCGTAGCCGAACTCCTCCGGCTCCTGGATCAGCGCGCCCCCTGCGGCGACGACCCGCTCGGCGGCGGTGTCGGCGTCGTCGACCTCGAAGCAGACCCACCACAGCGGCGGCGCCTCCTGCAGGTGGTCGATGTCCTCGGCGGGCACGCCGATCCCGCCGGCCGAACGGTCCATGCCCGGGACCGTGAACACGGCGTACGCCTCGTGCCGTGTGCCGATGTCCTGGTACGTGTAGCCGAAGACCTCGGCGTAGAACCGCTCCGCGCCCGCCTGGTCGGTGGTCAGGAGATCGCACCAGGCCACGGCCCCGTGCTTGCCCATGATGCTGAACCCGGTGTGCTCCTGCGGCTGCCACACCCCGAAGGCCGCTCCGGTGGGATCGATCCACACGCCCATGGTGCCGAAGCTGCCCACGACCATCGGCTCGAACAGCTGCCGGGCGCCGGCCGCCACGGCGGCCCTGCCCGTGGCGACGATGTCGTCGGACGCGAGGTACACCGCCCACGCGTGCGGGTCGTCCTCCATCTCGGGCAGCGCCGGCGACATCCCCGCCACCGGCTCCCCGTCCACCAGGGCGTTGCAGTAGCCGCCGTAGGCCGGGTCCGAGGGCGTGAACCGCCACCCGAGCACGGTGGCGTAGAAGTCCATGGAACGGTCCAGGTCCGAGACCATGATGTCCGCCCAGCACGGGGCTCCCGCGGGCCATCGGTCGATGCGCTCGGTCATGCCTGAGTCCTCTCGTCGCGCCGGGACGGCTTCCGCCCGGGTGCCTGCGACGCGGGCCGCACCCGCGCGGTCCTTCGTCCCCCATGGTCGTCCCCCGCGCCCCGGTTGGGAACACCTCCCGCCGAGATCCGGGGCCCGGGCCCGCACGGCCCCCGAGGACCGGGCCGAGCGTTAACATTCCTCGTTTCCTGCCGGGGCCCGCGATCCGTTCCTAGACTCGGAGCAAGGACAGGAGTCACGGCCGCGGCCGGAGCCCTCCCGGGGGATCGACGAGGACAGCATGCGCGCGTGGTGGATCGATGAGCCCGGTCCCGCCGCCGGCGGGCCGATGCGGTTCGGGCAGTGCCCCGACCCCGTGCCGGGGGCCGGGGAGCTGCTCCTCCGGGTGCGGGCCTGCGGAGTGTGCCGCACCGACCTGCACCTCGTGGAGGGCGATCTGCCCCTGCACCGGGCGGGCGTGATCCCGGGCCACGAGATCGTCGGCGAGGTGGTGCGCCGGGGCCCCGGCTGCGCCCGGTTCCGGACGGGCGAGCGCGTGGGCGACGCGTGGCTGCGGCACACCTGCGGCCGCTGCCGGTTCTGCCGCCGCGGCCGGGAGAACCTCTGCACGGACCCGCGCTTCACCGGGTGGGACCAGGACGGCGGCTATGCGGAGCTCACCCTGGCCCCCGAGGCCTTCGCCTACCGCCTGCCCGAGGAGTTCGACGACGAGCACGCGGCCCCGCTGCTGTGCGCCGGGATCATCGGCTACCGGGCGCTGCGGCGGGCCCGGCTGCCGCCCGGGGGCCGGCTGGGCATCTACGGCTTCGGCGCGTCCGCCCACCTCGCCGCCCAGGTGGCCCTGCACCAGGGCGCGGAGGTCCACGTCATGACCCGCTCGGAGGCGGCGCGCGAACTGGCCCGCGACCTGGGCGCCGCGTTCGTGGGCGAGGCCGACGAGCGTCCCCCGGTGCCCCTGGACGCGGCGATCCTTTTCGCCCCCGTGGGCACCCTCGTCCCCCCGGCGCTGCGCGCCCTGGACCGGGGCGGCACCCTGGCCGTCGCGGGGATCCACCTCAGCGACGTCCCCGCCCTGGACTACGCCGCGGAGCTCTTCCAGGAGCGGCAGCTGCGCAGCGTGACCGCCAGCACGAGGCAGGACGGCGAGGAGTTCCTGCGGCTGGCCGCCCGGCTCGCGCTGCGCCCCACCACCGTCCCCTATCCCCTGCGCGCGGCGGACCGGGCCCTCGCCGACCTGGCCGCCGACCGGATCACGGGAGCCGCCGTCCTGCGCGTGTGAGCCGTGGACCCGGGCACGGTCCGGCCGGGACAGCGCAGGAGGGACTGCACGACCGAGGCCCCGGGGACGAACCCTCGAGGGGGGACCCCGGGGCCGGGAGGCGCACCGCAGGGACCACCCGCAGAAGACCGCAGAGAGGAGACCCGCCATGACCGTCCTGGCGGTCTACGAGTCCGTGTACGGCAACACCCACCGGATCGCCGAGGCGATCGGACGCGGTCTCACGGAGGCCGGGGTCCCCGCGGAGGTGCGCTCGACCGCCGAGGCGCAGCGGCAGCCGCCGGGGCCCGGCGACGTGCTGGTGGTCGGCGCCCCCACCCACGGCCACGGACTGAGCCGGGAGGACTCCCGGGAGCAGGCCGTGCGGGACGCCTCCCGCCACCACCTGGACGTGGACGGCTCCGCGACCGGCCCCGGCGTCCGCGAGTGGCTGGCGGCCCTGGACGCGGAGGGCGGACGGGCGACCGCCTTCGACACCCGGATCAAGGGGCCGGCGATGCTCACCGGTCGCGCCTCGCAGAAGATCGCCCGCGCCCTCGAGGAGCCCCGCTACGAGCTCGTCGCGGCGCCCGAGAGCTTCCTCGTGACCACGGGCAACGACCTGGTCCCCGGCGAGGAGGAGCGTGCCCGCCGGTGGGGCCGCGACCTCGCCGCCGTCCTCTGATCCCCGGACGCCCCGCACCGGGCGCCGGCCACCGTCCGACTCCTCAGGAGCTCCCGTGAACGAGCACCCCGTCTCCCACCCGCCCCGCCCGTCCGACCCGCAGGGCGCGCCCCGCCGCACCAGACCCGGGCAGTGGGTGCTGCTGGTCCTGGGCGCCCTCCTGACCTCCCTGGGACTGGCCGCGCTCGTCAGCGGTCTCGTCCTCGCCGGCGCCGCCGCGGCCCAGCAGGACGGGCGCTTCCTCACCACCTCCCCGGACCGGCACCAGACCATCACGTACGCCCTGGTCGGCCCGCCCGCCGTGCTCGACATCGGCGACGACCAGCTCTCCCCCGTGCCCTTCCTCGACCAGCTCGGCCGGGTGCAGGTGCGCGTGACGGCGGCGGACCCGCAGCAGGACATCTTCGTGGGCGTGGCCGAGACCGCCGACGTCGACCGGTACCTCGACGGCGTGGCCCACGCCGAGCTGGGCAGCGCCACGGAGTCCGGGGACGACACCCGGTCCCGCGTGCCCGGTGAGCGGACGCCCGACCGGCCCGGGAACCAGACCTTCTGGGCCGACTCCGACCAGGGCCCCGGCACCCGGGAGCTGACCCTGGACCTGCGCTCGGGCAGCTGGACGCTCGTGGTGATGAACGCCGACGCCACCCGGCCGGTCTGGGCCGACCTGCAGCTCGGGGCGCGCTCCGACCTCCTGGGCCCCCTGGCCGGCGGGCAGCTGGTCGGCGGGCTGGCCGGCCTGGTCGTGGGCGTCCCGCTGCTGCTGCTGGGCGCCGCCGGACTCGGCCGGGACATCGACCCGCGCACCCCGCCGCGCGGCACGGGCCCGGGCGCGGCGCTCGCCGGGTCCCCGGGGCGGGACCGGACCCCGCAGCCGGTGTCCCCCGTGCGCCTGGTGGGCTTCTTCGACACCGGGCTCTCCCGGTGGCTGTGGCTGGTGAAGTGGCTGCTGGTGATCCCGCACCTGATCGTGCTGGCCGTGCTGTGGTTCGCCCTCGTGGTCACCACGGTCGCCGCCGGGTTCGCCATCCTGTTCACGGGCCGGTACCCGCCCTCGTGGTTCTCCTTCTGCGTGGGGGTCCTGCGGTGGAGCTGGCGGGTGGGGTTCTACTCGTACTCGGCCCTGGGCACCGACCGGTACCCACCCTTCAGCCTGGCGCGCGCGGACCATCCGGCGCAGCTGGAGGTGGCCCGCCCGGAGCGGCTCTCCCGGGGTCTCGTGCTCGTGAAGTGGTGGCTCCTGGCGATCCCGCACCTGCTGATCCTCGGGGTGCTCACCGGCGGCGGCTCGTGGAGCACCACCCGCAGCGGCGACGACGGGACGACGGTCACCAGCTGGGGTCCGTCCCTGCTCGGGCTGCTCGTGCTCGTGGCCGCCGTGATGCTGCTCTTCACCGGCCGGTACCGCCCCGAGCTGTTCGCGCTGGTCATGGGCGTCAACCGCTGGGTCAACCGGGTCCTCGTCTACGTGCTGCTCATGCGGGACGAGTACCCGCCGTTCCGGCTCGACCAGGGACCTGTGGAGCCCCCGCCCCACGCCACGGCACCGGCGCCCTGGTCCTCCCCGGCGCAGGACCGGCCGCAGGACCGGCAGGACGAGCGACCGCAGGACCGCCCCGGGGACGGGCCCGGCGACCGGGACCCGGCCCGCTGAGCGGACGCCCTCCCGGGCCGGTCGTTCCGGACGGGCCGGTCGGTCCGGGCGTGCCGGTCGGTCCGGGCGTGCCGGTCGGTCCGGGCGTGCCGGTCGGTCCGGGCGTGCCGGTCGGTCCGGGCGTGCCGTCCCGAGCCGGTCCCTCCGGGAGCGGCCGTCCCGGGACGGCCGCTCCCGGAGCGTCGCTCAACGGAAGCGGACGTCCTCGATCCGCGCCCGGAAGAACTCGCCCTCGGCCTGCCGGTCGGTCCCCCACGCCCAGCCGGCGCGCAGGACGGTGGCCACGCGCACGCCGGCGACGTCGGCCTCCTCGGACAGCGCGACCCCGAAGGGGTGGCGGCCGTACCCGGTGCCGTCGGGATCGCCCCACCGCAGCATGCTCAGCTCCTGGAGCCGGCCCTCCGGGTCGACCCGGACCAGGGCGTCCTCGCGCTCCCCGTCGAGGACCCAGGACATGACGGCGGTGTCCGGGGAGGGTCCCTCGGACCACGTGGCGTCCAGGCAGGCCGGAGGGACGGTGATCCCCTCGCCGGCGAGCCGCCCGGCGGCGCTGCGGGTGATGTCCGGACCCGCGGCGGACAGCACGGGCACGAGGCCCAGCAGGCGCCACCGCAGCTCGCCCCCGCCGGGGCCGTACCGGTCGTAGCCCGCGACCGGCAGGCCGAGGACCCGGGTGCGGGCGGCCCACACGAAGCCGATCCCGGGGGCGATGATCTGCCGGGCGGAGAAGGCGCGCCACGAGCCCCCGAGCCGGATCTCGCCGCGCATCGACAGCTCCGCCACGGCCCACGCAGGGGTGCCGGACGGCACGGCGCGCCCCAGCCAGCGGCGCGCGGGCTCGGGCAGGCCGGCGATCGTCGCGGTGTCCACCGGGGGCGGCACCAGGTGGCCCGGTCGCTCCAGCTCCGCCCAGTGCCGGCGGGCACCGCGCGGCAGGCGCCGGGTCACGGCCGGCTCCTGGGCATCACGAGAGCGACCGCCCCGGCGGCCGGCCACACGGCGGGGACGGGAGCGGTCTGCGACAGGGTCCGGGACCGGGTCATGCCCCCAGGCTAGACCGGCGGACCGGCTCCGGTCCCGCTCCGGGCGCCGGACCCCGCGGACGCCGGGGATCGTCGGTCACACTCGGACACGGGAGCCGGCGGAGGGGCAGGATGGCCCCATGCGCGTGCACCGGCTCCCGGCACCGTCGTCGTTCCCCGTGGCCGCCCCGAGGAGCCCCGGGGCGGTGCTCGTGCTGGTCCTCGCGGCGCTGCTGCTCGCGCACCTGGTGGGGCCGCCTCCGGCCGCCGCGCAGGAGCGCGGCGGCCGGGACGGTCAGGGCGTGCGGGAGCTGACCACCGAGGACGTCGACACGTGGCTCGACGGCCTGGTCCCGGCCCTCCTGGACGCCGAACGGCTCCCGGGGGCGACGGTGGCCGTCGTCTCCGGCGGCGAGATCGTCACGCTGCGCGGCTTCGGCGCGGCCGACCGTCCCCGGTCCGTGCCGGGGGCCACCCCCGTGGACCCCGAGGAGCACCTGTTCCGGCTCGGTTCGGTGTCCAAGCTCTTCACCGCCACCGCCGTGCTGCAGCAGGTGGAGCGCGGGACGCTGGACCTGGACGCCGACGTCCGCGAGCACCTCGACTTCCCGCTCGAGCTGCCCCTCGGGACGGTGACGCTGCGGCACCTGCTGAGCCACACCGCCGGTTTCGAGGAGCGCGTGGACCACCTCATCACTCCGGACGCCGAGAAGGTCCGCGACCTGCGCACCGAGCTGGCCGAGGACCCGCCGCAGCAGCTCTTCGCACCGGGCACCACCCCGGCGTACTCCAACTACGGCCTGGCGCTGGCCGGCTACGTCGTCCAGCAGGTCACCGGTGTCCCGTTCGAGGAGTACGTGCGCAGGGAGGTCCTCGGCCCGCTGGGCATGACCTCCAGCACCGCGGAGCAGCCGCTGCCGCCGGCGCTGTCCGACCGGATGGCCGACGGTTTCCCGGCGCCGGGGGCCGAGCCCGCGTCCTTCGAGCACATCTCCGTCCCGCCCGCCGGGTCCGTGAGCAGCACCGCGCAGGACATGGCCGCGTTCCTGAACCTGCACCTGGGACACGGCCCCGACGGCGTCCTGGGCCCCGAGGCGCTGGCGACCATGCACGCCCCGGCGCTGCCGCCCGCGTCCCTCGACGGGCTCGGCGCCGCGGAGCAGATGACCCTGGGCTTCCGGGGCCACGAGATCCTCGGGGAGCGGGTGCTCTCCCACGGCGGGGACACGAACCTGTTCCACAGCGAGCTGGCCCTGTTCCCCGACGCGGACACGGGCCTGTTCGTCTCCCTCAACGGCAACGGGGTGCGCGCGCTCAGCACCGCGGTGCTGCGGCAGCAGCTGGTCGAGCAGTTCGCCCGCCGCTACGTCGCCCCGCCCGAGCCGGCGGCACCGGCGCTCCCGCCCGGCGCCGGGGAGCGGGCCGCCGCGGTGGCCGGCCACTACCGCGGCGAACGGCGGGCGGAGTCGAGCGCCGCGGCGCTGGTGGGGTCGCTCGCGATCACCACGGTGACCGCCGGCCAGGACGGGACGATCCGCGTCGGATCCCTCGGGGCTCCCCCCACCACGATGCGCGAGGTCGAGCCGTGGCTGTGGCGGGAGATCGGGGGCACGGCCACCCTCGCGGCGCGGGCGGGCGAGGACGGTGTCCGGGACGTCGCACTGGTCGCCTACCGCACCGAGGGCAGGGTGAGCGCCTGGCACGGATGGTTCGTGCCCCACCTCCTGCTGCTGGCGGCGCTGCTGGTCCTGGTCGTGACGCTGGCCGCCTGGCCGGTGAACCGCCTGCGGCGGCGCCGGCGGTGGGGCCCGCCGGACACCGGCGTCCGTTCCCGGCGCGTGCGGCGGCTGGCCTACGCGGCCCCGGTGGCCGTGCTGGCGGGACTCGTGCTGTTCGCCGCGAGCGTCCAGCCGGACCTGTCCCTGGTGCCGCCCCTCACCCGCCTCGGGCAGGCGGTCCTGCTCCTGGGCGTCCTCGGCGTGGTGCCCGCCGCGTGGCACCTGGCCGGCACGGTCAGGCGCCGCGCCGGGGTGGTCGCCGTGGCCGGGGCGGCGCTGCTGACCCTGTCCTTTGCCTGGGTCGCCGGCTGGGCGGTGGCGTTCCGCGTCCTGTGGCCGGACATCAGCGTCTGACCGGCGCCCGGGCACCGGTGCCGGGGCAGGCGTTGACTGCCGGCGGCGCCCGCACCAGCATGAGTGCCACGGGCCGCCCACCGCGCGGCCGCCGGGACCCCGAGTCCCCGAGCCCCGGGAGGACGACCATGACGCGCATCGGCACCGGAAGGAGCACCAGGTGGAAGGACCTCACGCCGGGCCGGCAGACCGCGCTGCTGACGCTGGCGTGCGTCCAGGTCTCGCTGGCCGCCACCGCCTGGGCGGACCTCGCCCTGCGCCCTGCGGAGGAGGTCAACGGCAGCAAGGGGAGGTGGGCGGCGGTCATCGCCGTCAACTTCGTGGGTCCGGTCCTGTACTTCCGGCGCGGCATCCGGCGCTGACAGCCCCGCGTCCCGGGCGGAGACCCGGGCTCACGGTTCGTTACGGTCCGATCAGGTCTTAGCGATGGCACACGCAGTGATCCAGACTGGTCCCACCAGCAGTTCCGTCCGTTCGGCAGGAGTCGGTCACCGGTGGACCACGGTCCCGGGACGCCTGCCGAGCGCACGGCCGGTCGCCGGTCGGTGGGGGCCGACCGACCTCCCATCCGCCGTCCGGCGCACCGGACCCGGTTCTCCGCTCCTCGGAACCTGGAGGTTCCACCATGAAACGCTCACCGACGGCCCGGCTGCTCACCGGGCTCTCCGCAGCGGCGCTGGCCACCACCGGCATCGCCCTCACCGGACCGGCCCACGCCGTGTCCACTCAGGGATTCCTCTCCTACGTCGACGGCTGGCGGGTCGGCCAGCACGTGCGCGAGCTCGCCGACGTCAACGGGGACGGCCGCGCCGACGTCGTGGCCTTCGGCGACCCCGGTGTCTTCGTCGCCCACGGCCAGGCCAACGGCACCTTCGCCGCGCCGGTGCTGACGGTCCGCGACTTCGGCACCGCGCAGGGCTGGCGCACCGACCGGCACCCGCGGCAGGTCGCCGACGTCGACGGCGACGGCCGCGCCGATCTCGTCGGCTTCGGCAATGCCGGCGTGGTCGTCTCCTACGCGCAGCCCGACGGCCGCTTCACCGCGCCGCAGCTCGAGGTCCGCGAGTTCGGCTGGAACCAGGGCTGGCGGGTCGGCCAGCACGTCCGCGAGCTGGCCGACCTCTCCGGGAACGGAACGGCGGACATCGTCGGCTTCGGGCACTCCGGGGTGACCATCTCCCACGGCCGGACGGACCGCACCTTCGACGGCACCGGCAAGCGGATCGACAGCTACGGCTGGGACCGCGGCTGGCGGGTCGACCAGCACCCGCGGATGCTCGCCGACATGGACGGCAACGGGACGGCCGACATCGTCGGCTTCGGGGACGCCGGAACGTACGTCTCCTACTTCTCGGCGCTCGGCGACACGTTCACCCAGCCCGTGCTGGAGATCCGCGACTTCGGTTACGCCCAGGGGTGGCGCGTCGACCGGCACCCCCGGGACGTCGGCAACGTCAACGGGCACGGCCCCGCGGACGTCGTCGGCTTCGGCCACCGCGGCGTCCTCGCCGCCTACTCCCGCCCCTCCGCGCCGGGCGAGCCGAAGTACCTCCCGGTCACCCTCGAGATCGCCGACTTCGGCACGGCGCAGGGCTGGCGCACCGACCGGCACCCCCGGGACCTCGCGGACCTCAACGGCGACGGGATCCTGGACGTGGTCGGCTTCGGCAACGCGGGGGTGCACGTGGCCTACGGGGACGACAACTTCTTCGTGGGGCCCGAGCTGAAGTCCGGCTCCTTCGGCTGGTCGGCCGGCTGGGACCCGGCACGGTTCCCGCGCCTGCTGGGGGACGTCAACGGCGACGGCCGCGACGACGTCGTCGGCTTCGGGTACTCGGCCACCTACGTCGGGCTGTCCTGAGCACGGGCCGGGGCGGCCTCCCAGGCCGCCCCGGCTCTGCCTCGTGCTCCGGAGGTGTCCATGCGCCGGTCACCGCTCTCCCGCACCCCCGGCCTGGCCGTCGCGGCCCTCCTGGCCGCCGGCCCGGGCACCCCGGTCCGGGCCGTCACCCTGCAGACGTTCTTCGCCGAGACCCAGGGCCGGCGCGTGGAGCGGCACCCGCACCTGCTCGGCCGCGTCAACGACGACCGGCTCGACGACGTCGTCGGTTCCGGCGAGTTCGCCGGCCACACCTCGCTCTCGGCGGTCCCCGCTCCCGTCCCCTGACGCCCGGCCGGGCTCAGGTGAGGAACGCGCGCAAGGACCGTTCCGCGGCCCGGTAGGTGGCGGCGTCGATGGTCTCGCCGGCCAGGAACCGGTCGATCACCCGCGGGTCCGTGTAGGAGCTGCGGGCGATGGCGGGCGTGTTGCCCAGGTGCTCGGCGACCTCCCGCATGGCGGCGGACACGGCCTTCTTCCGGGCGCTCTCGCTGGGGCGGGTGTCGGCGCGGGCGGCGAGCGCCATCGCGGCGGTCACCGTTCCCTGCCAGGTGCGGAAGTCCTTGGCGGTGAAGTCGGAGCCGCACCGGTCCCGCACGAAGTCGTTGAGCCGGGCGCTGGTGATGCCGGTCCACTGCCCGTCCTCGTCGCGGTAGACGAGGGCGGTCTCGTCCGGGCCGCGCTCCAGCATGGGCGCGAGCGCGGCGGCGAGGTCGGCGTCCCGGACGGTCAGCGTCCAGCGGTGCCCGCTCTTGCCGGGGAAGTCGAGGTGCACGTCCTGCCCGTCCACCCGGACGTGCCGGACCAGCAGGGTGGTCACGCCGTAGGAGCCGTTCGACTGGGCGTACTCCTCGTTGCCGACGCGCAGGGCGGAGTCGTCCATGAGCCGGAAGGCCGCCGCGCAGGCCTTCTCCTCCGTGGTGCCCTCCGACCGCAGCAGCCGGGTGACGGCCGGGCGGGCCTGCGGGAGCGTGTCGCCGAAGTCGAGGACGCGGTCGAACTTCTCCCGGTCCTTCAGCTCCCGCCACCGGGGGTGGTAGATGTACTGGCGTCGCCCGGCGTCGTCGACGCCCGTGGCCTGGATGTGCCCGTTGGGCTGGGGACTGATCCACACGTCCCTCCAGGCCGGGGGGATCGCCAGCCCGCGGATCCGGCCGAGCTCGTCCCGGTCCTCGATCTTGGTGCCGTCGGCGAGCCGGTAGACGAAGCCCTTGCCGTACCCGCGGCGGGTGATCCCGGGACGGTGGCAGTTGCTGCGCCGTAGTCGGGGCGTGCGGGGCTTCGCTGGGCTCTGCTGCGTGGCGGCCATGGTGTCCCTCCGGGTCGGCTCCGGGACCACCCCGGGAACACCAAGTCTACTGACTGTCGGCGTCCTCGGGGAGGTGACCGGCGGCGGTCCCGGTCAGGGCTCCGAGCGGGTGTACGCGGCGGCGCGCACGGCGTCGTCGTCCTCGAGCCCGGCCCCGAGGGCCCCTCCCACGGTGGCGAGCGTCGCGGTCAGCCACGCGAGCTTGACGTACTCCACCGCCCCGGCCGGGGCGCCGATCACGTCCGAGAAGACGTCGCCGTCCACGAGCAGCAGCGCCCCCAGCCAGGAGAAGGCGAGGACCGCGAGGTAGAAGACGGACACACCGATGGCCACGGTGGCGGCGGTGGCGAGGTTGAACAGGGCCACCTGCTCGCGCTCGGCCCGCCGGCGCGGGCGCTCCCACAGCCGGGCGCCGACGACGAGCGCGCCGGTCACCGCGGCGATCGACAGCAGGCCCAGCAGCCCCAGCCGCCAGGGCCCGTAGGCGGCGGCGAGCAGCCACAGGTCCGAGGCGACCAGGGTGAGCACGCCGGTCGCCGCGGCCAGGGCGAGCGTCCGGGACAGCCGCACCACCAGGGTCCACGGCCGGTTGGCGCGGATCATCCCGAGCAGCAGGCGCACGTTGCCGCCCAGGACGCGGGCGGTGAACTGCACGGCGTTGTCCTCGGGCCGGTCCTCGAGGTCCTCCGACCGCTGCCGTGCCCGCCGCACGAGCTCCTCCTGCGCGTCGGCGTCGTCCGCGTCCTCCGTGTCGTGGCCGAGCAGGTGGCCGACCACCCGCACGGTCGTCTGCCGGACCTTCTGCCCCACGTGCAGCGCGCCGAGGGCGGGGACGGCGACCAGGCCCACGCCGTGCACGGGGCTCAGCTGGGTGAGCACGGGGCTGCGGCCGTCCTTGAGCGGGACGTCCGTGAGGACGACGACGAGGTCCCAGTCCTCGTCGAGCATCCGGTCGCGTGCGGCCTCGAGCAGGTCCAGGCCGTCGGCGGGCGGGACGACCAGCCGGTCGGTCACCGCCGTCACCCGCCAGCGCACCCCGGGATAGCGCTCGTGCAGCGGCCCCGGCAGGGAGGCCGCGAGGTCCTTGGGCAGGGCGCCCGCGATCTGGGGGGAGAGGACGAGGCCGACGAGCAGCTCGGGCACGGGCTCGGGGCGGGGCTCCTGGCTGCGCTCGTGGCGGGGGGCGGGGTCGGCGGTGGTGGCGGAACGGTCGTCGGGCACCGCTCAATCCTGGGGCAGGACCCGGGGAAACGCCACTCGGCGACCGCTCGGGCGGGGCTCAGGCGGCCAGGGCGGGGAGGGGCGCGGCGTCCCGGAGCGGTCGGACCGGCAGCTCCCGCACCGTGTGGGCGCGGGGGCCGGTGGGCACCGCGATGCTCACGGGCCCGGCCCCGGGGGTGGCTGCTCCGTGGTCGGCGGCCGCGCGCAGCAGTGCCACCGCCGCGGGTTCCAGGTGCTGGACGGAGTCCAGGTCGACCTGCACGTGCACGGCGGCAGTGAGCGTACGGGCCCGGCGGATCAGGGGATGGAGCACGTGCTGGTTGGCCTGCGTGACGCATCCGGTGACGGATATTCGGACGTGGGTGCCGTCGAGGTCCACCTGGACCAGGACGGACATGGTGTGTTTCATGGTGGAGCTTTCGAAGGATCGGGGAGCGGCGCGCGCAGGGGCGACCGCGGGAGAGGGCGCAGGCGAGTCCTGGCGGGCTGCCGACCGCGGTGGGGCCGACACACGGAAATCGCCACCCGGCGCACCGGGTGGCGATTCCTGGGGTGGCGTCAGGCCGTAGGGCCCGGCGCCGGTGATCTCACGAGGAGATCAGAGTGCTCTCACGCAAGCACGGTGATGTTCGCGGCCTGGGGGCCCTTGGGGCCGTCCTGGGTCTCGAACTCGACGCGCTGGTTCTCCTCGAGGGAGCGGAAGCCGCCGGAGTTGATCGCGGAGAAGTGCGCGAACACGTCCTTGGAGCCGTCCTCGGGGGTGATGAAGCCGAAGCCCTTGTCGGCGTTGAACCACTTCACGGTGCCAGTAGTCATGGGGAACCTGTCTTTCTGAGGAAACGGAGCGTCCCCGACGATCGGGGTGCTCGGGCGTTGCGATGCCTGCCAGAACGTCTTCTCAGAAAAACTGCTGCGCCCGGAATCGGGCGAACTGCTTGAACTGCAAGAACGAAACTTCAACAACTGGTCATGACTCTACAGGTGTTCGCCGGAAAGCACAGTGACGGACCCCACGGACCCGCCCGGACGCTCCTGCTCCACAGGACGCCACGCACCCGACCACGTCGCCGGATCCATTAGGTCATACCCATGTTGCGTATTCGCCGGATCACGCCCTAGGGTGATCCCTGTCTTGATGGTTAGGCAACCCTTGCCTAACTCCGATCCGCACCGACGGCCCCTCCGTCGACGTCCGAAAGGGTGGCCGTGGCCTCTCTGCTCGCCCGCGCTCCGCGCCCGTTGTTCCCCGCCCCGTCCGCCGCGCGCCGCCGTGTCCTCGCCTCGGCCGCCCTGCTGGCCGCCGGGGCCCTGGTCCTCACCGGGTGCTCGACCGGTCCGGCGGGCGGGGAGTCGGGGGGCGGGGCCGCGTCCGCCGAGGGCGCCACCGGCGAGTTCCCGCGCACCGTGGAGCACGCCTTCGGCGAGACCACCATCGAGGAGGCCCCCGAGCGCGTAGCCACGGTGTCCTGGGTCAACCACGACGTCGCGACCGCCCTCGGCGTGGTCCCGGTCGGGGTGCCCGCCCTGGACTTCGGCGCCAACGAGAACGGGTCCACCGACTGGTTCGACGCCGCGCTCGAGGAGTCCGGCGCCGAGGCCCCGGAGACCTACGCCGAGACGGACGGCATCAACTTCGCGGCGATCGCCGCGCTCCAGCCCGATGTCATCCTGGGCGCCTACTCCGGGCTGACCCAGGAGGACTACGACAAGCTCTCCGAGATCGCCCCCGTCGTCGGCTACCCCGAGGACGCCGTGGCCTACGGGACGTCCTGGCAGGACTCCACGGAGCTCATCGGCCAGGCCCTGGGACGCGAGGAGCGGGCCGCGGAGGTCGTGGCGGACGTGGAGCAGCAGATCACCGAGGCCGCCGCCGAGCACCCGGAGCTGGAGGGCACCTCGTTCGTGTACGGCACGCTCGACCCCTCCGCGGCCGACCAGATCTTCGCCTACACCGCGGTGGACAACCGCCCCAAGTTCCTCGAGTCCCTCGGCATGGTCCAGTCCGAGGCGGTCGAGCAGGCCGCCGAGGGGAAGAAGGACCAGTTCTTCATCACCTGGTCCCCGGAGCGCGCCGACGAGCTCACCTCCGACGTCTTCGTCAGCTGGGCCGAGGACGAGGGCGTGCGCGAGGCCATCGAGAACGACCCCCTGCTCAGCCGCGTCCCCGCGGTCGCCGACGACGCCCTGGTGCTCCAGAGCGACCAGCAGGAGGTGCTCTCGGTCTCGGCGGCCTCCCCGCTGAGCATCCCGTGGGCCCTCGAGAACGTGCTGCCGGACATCGCCGAGGCCGCGGCCTCCACCGGCGGCCGGTGAGATCGCGGTCCCGGTGAGCAGCACGAGCACGCTCTCCCCCGCCCGGCCCACCCGGCGGGTCCCCGGCACCGCACTGCGGCGCCGGGGCCTCGCCCTGTCCGCGGCCGTGCTGCTGCTGGCCGCCGCCGCCGCGGCCTCCCTGTTCTGGGGGGCCCGCTCGGTGGACCCGGCCACCGTGGTCGCCGTGCTCACCGGCCTGCCGGGCGCCCTGCTCGAAGGGGGCTGGGCGCAGGTCTCCGCCGGGCTGGGCATCGACGCCGCCGTGGTGCAGAGCCGGGTCCCCCGGACCCTGACCGGGGTGCTCGTGGGGGCGGCCCTGGCCGTGGCCGGCGCCGGCATGCAGGGGGTCAGCCGCAATCCGCTGGGCGACCCGGGCCTGCTCGGGCTGACCGCCGGCGCGGCGTGCGCGGTGGTCCTCGGGATCGGCTGGCTCGGCCTCGTGGCCACGTGGCAGCTCACCGCACTGGCCCTCGCCGGCTCGGCGGTGGCCGCCGCGCTCGTCTTCGGCTCGTCCCGGCTCGGCGGCGGCGCCCCGACCCCGACGGGCCTGGTCCTGTCCGGCGCGGCCGTGAACGCCGGCTTCACCGCCCTGACCACCTCCGTGGTCCTCGTCCTGCCCGCGGTGCTGGACCGCTTCCGGTTCTGGAGCATCGGCTCGCTCGCCCGCGCCGAGACCACCGACCTCGCCGCCGTGGCGCCCCTCGTCCTGCTCGGCGTGCTCCTGGTGCTCGGCGGCTCCTCGGGACTCAACGCCATGGCCCTGGGCGACGAGCTCGCGCACGGGCTGGGCGTGGACCTGGGCGTGCAGCGCTTCCTGGTGTTCGTGGGCGTGGTCCTGCTCTCCGGCTCGGCCACGGCGCTCGCGGGTCCCATCGCCTTCGTGGGGCTGCTCGTGCCCCACGCCGTGCGGCGCTTCCTCGGCGGCGACTACCGCTGGATCGTCCTGTTCAGCGCGGTCCTGGGCCCCGTGCTGCTCCTGCTGGCCGACGTCCTCGGCCGGGTGCTGGCCCCGCCCCAGGAGATCCACGTGGGCGTCACCACCGTGGTGCTGGGCGTGCCCGTGCTGCTGGCGCTGCTGCGCCGGGGACGGAGCGTGACCCTGTGACCAGCACCGTGCTCGCCCCCGCCGTCCCCGAGGAGCCCGGCGCCGCCGGGATCGTGCGCGGCGTCCGGCGCGACCGGACCCGGCGCACCCGCCGGGCGATCGCCCTGCTGGCCCTGGCGCTGCTCGCGGCCCTGGCGGTGCGCGTGCTGCTCGGGCGCTACACCGTGACGGTCCCCGACTTCGTCGCGATCCTCACCGGGGAGCAGATCCCCGGGGCGAGCTTCATCGTGCTGCAGGAGAAGCTGCCGCGCGCCGTGCTGGGCGCGCTCGCCGGGACCGCCCTCGGCTGCGCCGGCGCCCTGTTCCGCCGGGTGCTCCGCAATCCCCTGGCCAGCCCCGACATCCTGGGCATCACCTACGGCGCCGCGGCGGGGGCCGTCGCCGGCACCGCGCTGTGGGGCCTGCGGGGCGCGGCGGTGTCCTGGACCGCCCTGGCCGGGGCGCTGCTCGCCGCGGCCCTCATCGCCGGCGCCTCGGTGCGGCTGCGCACCGGCGGGATCGTGGGCGAGCGCTTCCTGCTCGCCGGCATCGGCGTGGCCGCGCTCGCCCAGGCCCTCACCGCGGCCCTGCTGGCGCGGCTGTCCCTGAACTCCGCCCAGGACGCCGCCCTCTGGACCGCGGGCTCGCTCAACGCCGCCACGTGGGACCGGATCACCGTCCTCGCGGCGTGCCTGGTGCTGGCGGTGCCCGCGGCCGTGGCGGTGCACCGCGCGCTCGAGCCCGCCGAGCTCGGCCCGGAGCTGGCGGCCGGCCTCGGCGCGCGGCCGGCAGGCAGCCGGGCGCTCGCACTGGGCCTGGGCGTGCTGCTGGCCGCCGTGGCCACGGCGGCGACGGGCCCGCTCGCCTTCGTGGCCCTGATGTCCACCCCCGTGGCCACCGCCCTGACCCGCGGACGGACCTCGATCGTGGCGTGCGCCCTCGTGGGCGCCGTGGTCGTGGTGGTCGCCGACTCCATCGGCGCGGGCCTGTCGGCGCAGGTGCAGCTGCCGGCCGGTGTGGTCACCGGCGCCGTGGGCGCCCCCGTGATGCTGTGGCTGCTCGTGCGGCAGCGGAGAGGAGCCCTGGCATGAGCCCCGAGCTGCGCGACGACGTGCGCCCCGGCCTGCGCCCCGTGGAGGACCCCGGGGCCGCCGTCCCCGCGTTCCGGATGCGCGGCCTGTCCCTGGGCTACGGCGACCGCACCGTGGTGCGGGAGGTGGACCTCGACATCCCGCACGGGGCCACCACCGTGCTCATCGGCGCCAACGGCTGCGGCAAGACCACGCTGCTCAAGGGCCTGTCCCGGCAGCTGCGCCCGCTCGCCGGCACCCTCGAGGCGGACGGCCGCGGCGTGCGCGAGTGGCACGCCCGCCCGTACGCCCGCTCGGTCAGCCTCCTGCCGCAGTCGCCCGTGGTCCCGGAGGGCCTGACCGTCGCCGAGCTCGTGGAGCGCGGCCGGCACCCGCACCGCCGGTGGTGGGGCGCCCCCTCCCCCGACGACGACGCGGCCGTGGCCCGGGCCATGGAGCTCACCGAGCTCACGGCCCTGGCCGCGCGGCCCGTGGAGGAGCTCTCCGGCGGGCAGCGCCAGCGGGTCTGGATCGCCCTGACCCTGGCCCAGCAGGCCCGGACGATGCTGCTCGACGAGCCCACCTCCTTCCTCGACCTGGCGCACCAGGTGGACCTGCTGGACATGCTCCGGGGGCTGGAGCACCCGGACGGGCCGGGGGCCGGGCGGGCCACCGTCGTCGCCGTCCTGCACGAGCTGAACCTGGCCGCGCGCGTGGCCGACCGGCTCGTGGCGATGGCCGCGGGACGGATCGTGGCCGTGGGCACGCCCGCCGAGGTGCTCACCCCCGAGCTGCTGGCCGAGGTCTTCGGGCTCCGCGCGGACGTGGCCCGGGACCCCGTGGGCGGTCGGCCCGTCGTCCTGCCCCGCGGGCGGGCCCGCGAGGGCTCTCCCGCAGTCCCACCCGCCGCACCCGTGGCCCTGGAGCCCGCGCCCCGGGCCGCCGCCGAGATCGGAAGGACCCTGCCGTGACCGCCGCCCCCACCCCCGAGGCCACCGCGGCCCGCGCGGACCCCGTGCTGTGCGTCGAGGCCGCCGTGACGTCCGTGACCCCGCTGTGCCCGTCCTTCCGACGGATCACCCTGGCGGGCCCGGAGCTCGCCGACCTGTCCCCCGCGCTCATCGGGGACGGGGACCGGACCCGGTGCCGGGACGCCTACATCAAGCTGCTGGTCCCGCCCCCGGGCCGCGAACCCGAGCGTGCGGACCTGTCCCTGGGGCTGCGGGAGGGCTGGTTCGCCCGGCCCGCCGAGGAGCGCGGCTGGATGCGCACCTACACCGTGCGCGGTGTCCGGCGCACCACGTTCTGCGGGATGGTGGTCCCGGAGCTCGTGATCGACGTCGTGGTGCACGGCGGGCACGCCCAGGACGGCCCCGGCAGCCGGTGGGCGGCCGCGGTGTCCCCCGGCGAGCGCGTGTACCTGCTCGGCCCCGGCCCGCAGGAGCGGCCGTGGGCGGCGTGGGACCACGGTGGTGCCCGGCGCGTCCTCGCGGTCGGGGACGAGACCGCCGCCCCGGCCCTGATGTCCGTCGCGGAGGAGTTCACGGACGCCCGCTCCGGGCTGCCCGCCGGCGGGATCCGGCCCCGCCTCGACGTGGTGCTCGAGGTCCCGCACCCCGAGGACGTGGCCGCCCACCGCCTGCCCTCCGACCTGCCGGACGTGCGGCTGCACGTCCTGCCCCGCGCCGGGGGCGCCGAGCCGGCCGGCCACGGGCACCGGGCCGCGGTGCGCCTCGCGCGCCTGCTCGAGCTGCCCGGCGGAGCCGTGGACGACGTCCTGGCGGGCCGCCGCCCGCGGCGCGACCACGGGACGCCCGTCCTGTCGGTCGTGGAGGACGCCGCCGAGCCCCGTGCGTGGTCGGTGGCCACCCCCGGACGCGCCGACGTGCCGTACGTGTTCCTCGCTGGCGAGTCCGGCACCGTCAAGGCGCTGCGCCGGCTGTGCGTCGACGCCGCGGGCATCCCCAAGGACCACGTCTCCTTCATGGGCTACTGGCGGCAGGGCCAGGCGGAGTCCTGAACGGCCGCGCACCGGGTCGCTGCACGGCCGCCGGGGACCGGCGCCCAGGCCGGGGTCTGAGGTCTCAGCCCTCGCGGGCCACGGCTGCAGGGGACCGGCGCGCGCCGGCGGCGCGCGCCGCGAGTTCCTCCAGCGGGCCGCGCGGGAAGTGCCGCAGCCACAGGTGCGCGAAGACCAGCACGGCGGCGCACACCAGCAGCCAGCCGAGCACCGTGGCGGGCAGCCGGTGCTGGGCCGCGGCCACGGCCAGGCCCGCGCCCCATCCGTAGAACAGTGCCGAGGCCAGGAGGTTCTGCAGCAGGTAGCAGCTCAGGGCAGTCCGGCCGACCTCCGCGAGCCGCCGTGCGGTCCAGGACCGCGGGTGTCCGGGACGACGCACACCGAGGTGGGCCACGAGGGCCAGCAGACCCAGCGCCACGACCGGGGCGGTCGTGTAGCGGGCGAAGAAGGCACCGGCCTGCCCGCCCAGGACGTTCAGGCCGAGGTCCACGGGCAAAACGACCCCTAGGCCCAGGACCATGAGTCGCCGCCGCCACCGGTCCCCGTCCGGGACGAGGAGACCGGCCCGCCACAGGAACCGCCCGGCCAGGAACATGACCACCCCCAGCCCGAGGATCAGGACGGGTTCGGCGCGGAACAGGACGACGGCGTCCACCCGCAGCAGCACGAGCTCCCACCACGTGCCGTCGGCGTAGGGGTTCGGCCGGGCCAGGGCCTCGGCCTGGCCCCCGGCGGCGACGACGACCAGGACGGCCGTCAGCGCGCCGATCACCGCGACGTGCGCGGCGGCGCACACCAGGACGACGCCGCGCTGCACCCGCTCCGAGGTGGTCACCAGCCACGCCGCGACCATCCCCGTGAGCGCGTAGCCCATCAGGACGTCGAACTCGATGATCAGCAGGTAGTTGAGCAGCCCGTCCAGGAACAGGATCCCCGCCCGCACCCGGTAGGACCGGGGCCACGCGAGTCCGCGCCGCCGGGCGGAGGCGTGCTGGACGGCGAGCCCGATCCCGAAGAGGAGCATCAGCAGGCCCAGGAACTTGCCGTTGGCCGCGGCCATCAGCAGCGCCTGGACAGCACGCGCCGCTCCGCCGACGGTGCCGGCCAGCGGATCGGTCAGGTAGCCGAGGAAGCCGCCCTGGTGGCTGAAGATCCAGACGTTGGTGGCGAGCGTGCCGAGGATCGCGAGACCGCGGGCCACGTCGAGGGCTGCGATGCGGGAGGGGCCGGGGGCAGGAGCGGGCATGGGTCCACTCTGCCCGGCTCCGGCGCCCGGCGGATCCGCCCGGGGACGGACCCGCCGGGGCACCGATCAGCCGTCGACCGGCCGGGAGGCGACGCGCAGCACGGCAGGCTGCGCCGGCTCAGGGGTGGAGGGCGTAGGTGCGGGAGACGCTCACCATGGACAGCAGCTGGATCGAGCTGGAGTAGTAGGACGTGAACTCGGTCCGGGCCGCCAGACAGCGGCCCAGGGCGTCGAGCCAGGCCTGGTCGCCGCCCCAGCGGGCACCTACGAGCAGGGGCGCGATGAAGGCGAGGTCCTGGTAGGCCCCGCCCGGCAGGGTCGCTCCGTCCAGGGTGAAGCCGGAGGGCAGCCGGGCAGGATCACCGCCGCACTTCGTCCGCGCCCACCCGGAGATGCGGGCCGCGGCGGCCCGGGCCTCCGGGTGCCGGGACGCCCCCAGTCGCAGCGGGACGCGGCACGAGTTGTAGTAGTAGTGCCGGTCGTGGCCGGATTCCAGGGTGTGGGCCGGGGCGGGGGTGATGGTCGAGGCGGCGCCCACGGTGAAGTCCGGGAGCAGGCCGGTGCGCGGCGCGTGGACCGACTGCAGGCGCCGGACCGCGGCCAGGTGCCGCCCCCAGACGGCTGCCCAGCTCGCGTCCCCCGTGGCGCGGTGGAACGCCCCGAAGTGCCCGATCATCCAGTCGCTCGGGCGCGAGACGTTCTGCCAGGCCCCGTTCGACCAGTCTCCGAGTTCGAGGAGCCCGGTGGTGGGGGAGATCAGGGAGCGCTTGATCGCGGCGATACGGGCGAGGGCCAGCCGCCGGTAGTCGTACGTTCCGGCGGAGCCCCACCGCCGGTGGGCCATCAACCAGCCCATGGCGATGTCCAGGTCACCGTCGGTCGCGCTGTCCTGGCCGTGGTGGGACACCATGCGGCTGTTCTGCTCGGCGGCGTGCAGCCCCGGGTCGATCCGGGACGGGTGGTCCAGGACGTAGCGGGTGATCCCGTCGACGTAGGTGCGGGCCCGGGGGTCGAGGGGTGCCAGCTGGGCACAGAGCATCAGCCCGTACCCCTGTCCCTCGGCGACGTAGGGGTTGGCCCCGTTCTGGGCGTCGGCGCGGACGGCCCACCAGCCGCGGGCCGCGTCGTGCCGCAGCAGGGTCTTCCAGCCGGCCCACAGCGCACGGATCGCGGCGTCCATCTGTCGCTGTGTCGTGGTGGCCGGGCTGAGCATGGTGGCTCCCGATGCGGGGGTCGTCGGGGCGGTGACCGGAACGGTCGCGAGGGCGGCGCCCAGCACGAGAAGGGTGCGGCGGTGCATGGGGAACTCCCTGGGCCCATCATGGGGGGTGGGGGGCCGTGACCAGGACGTGGGGAGTCCGTCACCGTGACGACCGTTCCGCGTGGGCCGTTGGGGGACGGTGTCAGGCGCCAGTCAACAGGAGTTGTCCAGGAGGGATCGGCAACGGTGCGATCCGGCGTGTCGACCGCGTCGTGCGGCGGACCAACACCGTCGCGCAGGCGAACTGTGGCACCGTGCCCCGGATACTCCATGTCCAGGCGGCGCTCGACCCTCCCGGCGCGAGGGAGCCGCGCCTCGCCAGGATGCACCGGCGCCCGGTGCGAGCACCGACCGGGTACTGTCGGCGCCGTGATCCGCCCGAGGGGCCGATCCCCGGGGCACCGGTCAGTCCTCGTCCGGACGCGGAGTGACGCGCAGGACGGCGTCGTCGGTGCCGTTGGAGGTGGTGACCCACAGGGCGCCCTCGTCGTCGAGGGTCAGCGAGCGCAGCCGGCCGTACTCGTCCTCCAGCTCCGCCATGCGCGTCCGCCCGGTGACCTCGGTGTCCTCGACCCGGTAGACCCCCACGCCGGTGTTCTTCAGCTCCGCGACCGCCAGCGCGCCCTCCCACGCGCCCCACTGCTGCCCCTCGAGGAAGACGGCGCCGCTGAGCGCGACGGTCGGGCGCCCCGAGGACCATGCCGCCGGGACCGCGTCCGGGTACTTCTCGAGATCGGTCATGGGCACGGACTCGTCGTAGCCGGGCACCGGGTCCCACCCGTAGTTGCCGCCGGGCTTGAGGACGTTGATCTCGTCGTCCGTGCCGGGGCCGTGCTCCGCCGACCACACCGTGTCCGTCCCGGGCTGCACCGCGAGGCCCTGGACGTTGCGGTGGCCCAGGGTGTGGACGGCGGCCGCGGGCCCGTCCCGGTCGGCGAACGGGTTGTCCTCCGGGATCGTGCCGTCGGGGCGGAGCCGCAGCGTCTTGCCCCCCAGCGAGTCCGGGTCCTGCGGGTTCTCGCCCTGCGCGGCGTCCCCGGTGCCGACGAGGAGCGTGCCGTCCGGGACGAAGCGCAGCCGGCAGCCGCTGTGCCGGCCCGAGCTGATGGGCAGGCCGTCGACGACCGTCCCGGTGCGTTCCGCCGCCGCGGCGCCCTCGTCGAGCCGCCAGCGGGTGACCCGCACGTCGCGCGGCTGACCGTCGCCGGCCCGGGTCGCGTGGCACAGGAAGATCTCCCGGCTGCGTGCGAAGTCCGGGGAGACCTCCAGGCCCATCAGCCCGGCCTCGCTGCCCACGAACAGGTCGTCGAGGTCGGCCGCGATTTCCCGGGTGCCCTGCTCGTCGTGGGCCAGCAGCCGGCCGGCCCGCTCGGTGACCAGCACGGTGCCCTCCGGGGTGAGGGCCACGTCCCACGCGAGCTCGAGGTCGTCCACGACGACCTCGACGTCCAGCGCGGGGGCGACCGCCGGTGCCCCCAGGCGGTCGCCGGTCGCCATGGTCCCGCCGCTGTCCGGGGCGCAGGCGCTCAGCAGCAGAACGAGCACGGACAGCGTGCTCACGATCCCCCCGCGGATGTCCATGGTGGCAATCTACTCCCGTCACCGCCGGACCGGCCCCGTAGGATCGGGGCATCCCGCCCGGACGGGGCGCGGAGCGGATCGGAGGTGCGCCGGTGGACCACGCCCCGGCCGGCCATGGTCGGCTGATCCTCCTGGGCGCCGTGGCGCCGGTCGTGTGGGGGACGACCTACGTGGTCACCACCGAGCTGCTGCCGCCGGACCGGCCCATGACCGCGTCCCTGCTGCGGGCCCTCCCGGCCGGGCTGCTGCTGCTCGCCCTGACCCGGCGACTGCCGCCGCGGGACTGGTGGGGACGGTTCTCGGTGCTCGCGCTGCTCAACTTCGGGGCGTTCTTCCCCCTCCTGTTCCTCGGCGCCTACCGCCTCCCGGGCGGTCTCGCCGCGGTCGTCGGCTCCGCCCAGCCCCTGGTCGCGGCGCTCCTGCTGCTCCTGGCCTTCCGGCAGCGCACGCCCCTCCCCCGGATACTCTGGGCCCTCGCCGCGGTGGCGGGCGTGTCCGTGGCCGTGCTCGCCGGCACCGTCACCCTGGACGCCCTGGGGCTCGCGGCGGCCTTCGCCGGGACCGCGGTCATGGCCGCCGGGGTGGTCCTGACCCGCCGGTGGGGACTGCCCGAGGGCATGAACGGGCTCGCGGCGACCGGCTGGCAGCTGACCCTCGGCGGGCTGATGATCGCTCCGCTCGTGCCCCTGCTGGACACCGGCGCCTTCGTCCTGGACCTGCCGGCCGTGCTCGGCTACGCCTGGCTGGCGCTGCCCGGGGGCGCCATCGCCTACGCCGCGTGGTTCCACGCCGGCCGGCGCGTGCCGTCCACGAGCCTGACCCTGCTGGTCCCGCTGACCCCGGTGACGGCCGCGGTCCTGGGCCTCCTGCTGCTGGACGAGACGCTCACGGGCCTCCAGGCCGCGGGGTTCGGGCTGGCCCTGGTCGCCTCCCTGGCCGGACAGCTGCCGGGCCTGCCGCGCCCCGGGCTCCACCGGGGCGCCGGCCGAGGACGGCCGTTCCGCGGTCCTCCGTGACGCCGCGGGGGATCCCCGGCCACGGCGGCCACGAGCCCCCACCGGCGGAGCCCGTCACGGTTCTTCATGTCCTCCTCGCCCACCGTCCGGACCCCTGCCGTTCGTGCGGCGGCCGCGCCCTGCGAGGTTCCGGACGCGGTCCGGGAAATCAAGTGGTGATCCGTGACCCGCGCCTCAGTAGGATGGGCCGAAGCTGCCGGATCTTCCTGATTTCCCTGGCGGCTGGGCCGGTGCGGGGGCGATCTCGTACCGGCCGCTTACTGCCCTCTCCGCGGCGGGCCCCTCCGGTTCAGCAGGTCGTCTCCTCCGCGGGCAGCACGCCCTCCAGGAGGTAGGCGGTGACCGCCTCGTCGACGCACCGGTTGCCCCTCAGATAGGACCCGTGTCCCTCGCCCACCCGGGTCAGCAGGTGCCCGCTCTCGAGCTGCGCGGCCAGCGCCTGCGCCCAGGCGTAGGGCGTGGCGGTGTCACCGGTGCCCCCGACCACCAGGATGGGCCCGGCGCCGGCGGCGTCGACGGGCGCGGGCTCACGGACCGGCTCGTGCGGCCACGCCCCGCAGGTGACCTCGTCGTGGCTGAACCAGTCGCCGAGGGTCGGCGCCACCTCCTGCAGCCGCGCGTCCAGGGCCGCCATCTCGGCGGGATCGTCGTTCTCGGGACGGTCGAGGCAGTTGATCGCGATGTTCGCCTCGTACCCGTTGTCCCGGTAGGTGCCGTCCGGCTGGCGGCCGTGGTAGACGTCGGCCAGCGCCAGCAGAGCGGTTCCGTCGCCGTGGTCGAGCGCGAGAGCGAGCGCCGGGGTGAGGACCCACCAGTTCTGCTCGTTGTACAGGGGGAGGATCACCGCGGTCAGCGCCTCGTCCACGGTGAGCGGCCGCCCGCCGGCCGTGGGCAGCGGCTGCGCCTCGGCCTGCCGGAGCAGGGCCTCGATCTCGGCCAGGCCCTCGTCGGCGGTCCCCTCGAACGGGCACCCGTCCAGCGGCAGGCACGTCTCGACGTACAGCCGGAGCGCACGCTCGAAGCCGGCGGCCTGGTCGAGGATCAGCCCGGAGCCGTCCCGGGAGGGGTCCATGGCCGCGTCGAGGACGAACCTCCCGGTCCGCTCGGGGAACAGCTCGGCGTACGTGGCGCCGAGCAGGGTGCCGTAGGAGTAGCCGAGGTAGTCGAGCTGGTCGTCGCCCAGCACCGCCCGCAGGATGTCCAGGTCGCGGGCCGCGCTGACCGTGTCGACCTCGCCGAGCAGCGGCCCGGTGCTCGCCGCGCACGCCGCGGCGAACCGCTCGGCCGCCGCGACGGCCCGGGCCAGCCCCTCGGGGGTGTCGGGGTCCCCGGTGCCGGCACGCATCGCGTCCAGCGTGGCGTCGTCGACGCACTCCACCGCGGTGGAGCTGCCCACACCCCGCGGGTCGAAGCCCACGATGTCGTACGCGGCCCGGACGCGCGGGTCCAGACCGGCCGCCCACGCCTCGATCGAGGCCGTGCCGGATCCGCCCGGGCCGCCGAAGTTCACGAGGAGGGAGCCCTGCCTGGCGGCGGGGTCGGTGCTCACCACCCGGGTGACCGCCAGCTGGATCTGCCCGGCGGCCGGGTTCTCGTGGTCGAGCGGCACCTGCACCTAGGCGCACTCGGCCGCCACGCCGCACGGGCTCCACACGAGCTGCTGGGCGTAGAGGTCCTCGAGCCCGGGCGGCACCTGCGCGGTGACGACGACGCCGGGCGGCGGCGCGGCGACCGTGACCGCCCCGGCCACCGGACCGGTCGTCAGGAGCACGGCCAGGGCCAGCGCGGAGCCCGCCCGGCGCGTGCGCCAGCGCCTCCTTCCGCGAGCACCGGGGATGTCGTCGGGGCCGCGGCCGTTCTCGGGAGGACGCATGGCTCACCACTGCTTTCGGTCGGACCGGCCGGACGCCGGTGCGCGAGCACGAGCGCGGACGCGCACGTCATGACCCCTGCCACCGGCCTCGCGGCCGCCGGGCCCCCGGGCGCCCCGCGCCCCGCAGCCCCCGGCCTCCGCGCCCCACCGCCGTGCCACCAGGGGCTTCAGGCTAGGAGCGCGCCGATCGGGTGGTCAAGGATGTGTCGCGGCGCGAAGGTCGCGCGGGCCGCCCCGGGCCGTGGGACGGCCGAGGACCACCGCGGACAGCAGCCCGCCCGTCGCGAGCAGGCCCGCGCTCAGCCCCATGACCACGGGGAAGCCCTCGCGGAGCCGGACCGGATCGGTGAGGCCGGTCTCCCCGAGCCCGCCCACCAGCGGGACCGCCGCGACCGCGAGCAGGCCCGCCGTGCGCGCCACGGCGTTGTTGACCCCGCTGGCCAGCCCGGCCTGCTCCGTGGGCAGCGCGCCGAGGACCGTGGCGGTCAGCGGCGCGACCAGGAGGGTCAGCCCGGCGCCGAACACCGCGGCAGGGACCAGCACCTCCAGGAGGTAGTGCGCCCCGGGCCCGGCCCGGCCCAGCAGGAGCACCCCGAGCGCGGCGATCAGCGGACCGGCCGTCATGGGCAGCCGCGGACCCACCCGGTGCACCAGGGCGCCGGCGGACGGTGAGAGCACCAGCATCAGGACGGTGACGGGCAGCAGGGACAACCCGGCGGCCACGGGCGAGAACCCGGCCCCCACCTGGAGGGCGACGACGAGGACGAAGAAGACCGCGCCCAGGCCCGCGTAGAGCACGAAGGTGATGACGTTCGCCGCGACGAACAGCCGCTGCCCGAGCAGGGCGGGAGGCAGCAGCGGGGACACCGCACGCCGCTCCCGGAGCAGGAACGCCGCGAGCAGCCCCGACCCGGCCGCGAGCGCCCCGCCCGTGACCGGCGCCGACGGGTCGTCGCCGGCCGCGGCCGTCAGCCCGAGCGTCAGCACCCCGAGACCGGCCACCAGCAGCGCGGCGCCGGGCACGTCGAGCCGCGGGCAGGCCGCCGGGTTCCTGGACTCGGGCACGTGCCGGCGGGCGATCAGCACCACGGCGAGCGCCACCGGCAGGTTGACCAGGAACACCCACCGCCACGAGGCGGTCTGGACCAGCCAGCCGCCCGCGAACGGCCCCACGGCCGCGGCCACCCCCGTGAGCCCCGACCAGGCGCCGATGGCACGGGCCCGGTGTCCCGGGGCGAAGGAGGACTGCAGGATCGCGAGCGCGGTCGGCACGAGGAGGGCGCCGCCGACCCCCTGGACGGCCCGTGCGGCGACGAGGACGGTGACGTCCGGGGCCAGGCCGCACAGCGCGGAGGCCCCCGCGAAGCAGCCGACGCCGAGCAGGAAGATCCTGCGCCGGCCGTACCGGTCCCCCAGCGAGCCGCCCAGCAGGACGAGGGCGGCCAGGGTCAGCGTGTAGCCGTTGACCACCCAGGTCAGGCCGGTGCTCCCCGCACCCAGGTCGGCGCCGACGGACGGCAGGGCGATGCTCACCACGGTCGTGTCGATGAACGTCAGGGCCGAGCCGAGCACGGTGGCGGCCAGCACCCACCGGGCCCGCCGCTCCCCCCAGGACAGCAGCTCGGGCGCGGCGCCGAGGCCGGGCGGTGCGGTCATGACGCTGCGCTCGGCGGACGGGTCACCGGTGGACGTACCGGCGCCAGTCGGCGGGCACGGCACCCTCGGGGCCGGGGACCGGCTGGTCCTCGGGCCGGTGCTGGGGCGGGGCCAGGCTCGGACCCCGCGTGAACGACTCGCTGGCGTAGTCCCAGTACCAGGACTCGCCCGGTTCGAAGCTGCGTACGTACCGGTGGCCGGTCTGTCTGTAGTGGACGGTGGCGTGCTGGGCCGGCGAGGTGTTGCAGCAGCCGATGTGGCCGCACCGGGCGCACCGGCGCAGGTGCACCCACCACCCTCCGGCTTCCAGGCACTCGGCGCATCCCGTGCCGCTCGGCGGGGCACCCTCGTCGATGTCGTCGTTCACGTCGTCGTTCGTGTCGTCGTCACTCATGCCGACCACCTCCACAGCGCAGGACGCCGCCCACCGCGGCCTCCCGCACCACTGTGGCACTTCCGCCGGACCGCGGACACCCCTGGACGCCGAGACGTGACGCCCGCACACTGGAGCGCAGGAGGAGTCATGACCCACGTCGCCTTTCCCGAGATGCCCTACGAGTCCTGGCGGGACACCCTGGACACCGTCCACCGGTTCGCGCAGGTGGTCGGCAAGGTGCGGCTGGCGGCCGCGCCGCGCCGCAACCACTGGTGGAACGTCCCGTTCCACGTCACCGGCCGCGGCATCACCACCCGCCCGATGGGACGGGACCCGGTCTTCGCGATCGACTTCGACTTCCTCGGCCACAGCCTCGACGTCAGTACCGCCGACGGAGCCCGGCACTCCTTCGCCCTTCCGGGGCTGTCCGTCGCCGAGTTCCACGCCCGGGTGCTGCACGCCCTGGAAGCGGTGGGGGTGGAGGTGACCATCGCCCGTCCGCACCCGTTCGACCTGCCCGACTCCGGGCGTCCGTTCAGCGCCGACACCGAGCACGCCACCTATGACCCCGCCGCCGTCACCCGCTACTGGCAGGTCCTCGGCCAGGTGAACCTGCTGCTGGAGGAGTTCGCCGCCGGCTGGTCCGGGAAGACGAGCCCCGTGCACCACTTCTGGCACACGTTCGACATCACCGTGACCCGCTTCGCCGACCGCTTCGTGGATCCCCCGCCCGGCACGGACCCGGTCACCCGGGAGGCCTACTCCCGGGAGGTCATCAGCTCGGGGTTCTGGTTCGGGGACCCCGCCTTCCCGGAACCGGCGTTCTACTCCTACACCGCCCCGGAGCCCGACGGGCTGGCCGGTGAGCCCCTGCGGCCGGAGGCCGCGTTCTGGAGCGAGCGCGGCAGCGGCCACCTCGCCGTCCTGCGCTACGACGACGTGCGGGCGCTGCCCGATCCGCACGGCGCCGTCCTGGAGTTCTGGGACAGTGCCTACCGCGCCGGGGCGCGCCGCAGCTCCTGGGACTTCGCGCGCTACGACTGCCCGGAGGGCGTCACCGACCCCCTCGGCTGAGCCGGGGTCAGCCGCTCTGCTGGGCCTGCCGCACGGGGTCGAAGAACTTCCCGAGCACCACGGTGTCCTGGACGGCGTAGCCCATCCGCTCGTAGAACTCCCGGGTGCCCGTGTTCGTGCTGCGGACCATGAGCTGCATCTTCGGGATGCCGCGCCCGGCCACCCACCGCTCGGCCGCGGCCATCAGCTCGCGGCCCAGTCCCTGTCCGCGGCGGGACGGGTGCACGGCCACGTAGTACACCCACCCCCGGTGGCCGTCGTGGCCGACCATGGCGGTGCCGGCGAGACGTCCTTCCTCGACGGCGGCCAGGACCGTGGAGGACGGGCTCCCGAGCGCCCGGTCCAGGTCCGCGCGCGGGTCGTTCCAGGGGCGGGTCAGCCCCGCCTCCTCCCACAGGGACACGGCGTCCCCGTGCAGGTGCTCCGGCAGTCGTTCGACGATCACACGGCCTCCTTCGGTCGGCCCATGCTCTCACGGGCGCCGATTCTCGTCCTGCGATAACGGATCTGGCCCGCGGACGTGCGCTGGCTCACACTTCGAGACACACCCGTCACCGCCGACGAGGAGGAGACCCATGGTCTACCCCGCGAAGTACTCCGCCCTGAACGCGCTCGCCCTGACCGACGAGGCGAAGCGCACCCTCACCCGCGTCATCCGGGTCGCGTTCCCCCACCCCCGGATCCCCGACGGCCCGTACGAACGGATGGCGGAGAAGATCGCCGCCGAGGCCGAGAACTCCACGTGGTTCCGGATGGCCCTGACCCAGGGACTGCTGACCCTGAACTCGCTCAGCGACGCCCCCTTCACGGAGCTGCCGGACGACGCCGCGCTCAAGGTGCTCAAGCGGATCGCCGACCTCGAGTTCTTCGGCTTCATCCGCCGCACCACCGTGCTGCACCTCTACGACGACCACGAGGTGTGGGAGGCCCTGGGCTACGAGGGCGAGTCCTTCTCCCGGGGCGGGTACCTGCACCGCGGTTTCGACGACCTCGACTGGCTGCCGGACCCGCGCGTCGAGGAGTCCGAGGAGGACCTGACCGAGTGCGGGCCCCTCGACTACCCGGTGGCGACCGCCGCCCCGAAGGAGGGGTGGAACCTGGACCAGCAGGGCGCCTCCGAGACCACCGAGCAGCCCTTCAGCGACCTCTTCAAGGGGTCGGACGTCATCGACCACGGAGAGACCGCATGACCACCACGCCCCAGGACCAGCAGCGCGCCGCACGGATCGACCTCGACGACGACTCCGCCGTCGTCGTCATCGGCTCCGGAGCCGGCGGAGGCACCCTCGCCCACGAGCTGACGGAGAAGGGCATCAAGGTGGTGCTCCTCGAGGCCGGGCCGCACCTCACCAGCGAGGACTGGGTCAACGACGAGTGGGAGGCCTTCCACCAGATGGCCTGGCTGGACCCCAGGACCACCACGGGGTCGTGGCGGATCGCCCGGGACTTCCCCAACCTCCCGGCGTGGATCGTCAAGGCCGTCGGCGGGACCACCACCCACTGGTCCGGGGCCACCCCCCGGTTCAAGGCCCACGAGTTCCGCACGCGCAGCGTCTACGGGCGCGTCGACGGCGCCAACCTCCTGGACTGGCCGATCGGCCTGGACGACCTCGCCCCGTACTACGACCGGGCCGAGCAGAAGATCGGCAGCACCCACCGCCACGGCCGGCCGCCGCTGCCCGCCAACAACAACTACAAGGTGCTCGCCGCGGGCGCGGAGAAGCTCGGCTACCGGCACTACGCGACCGGCCCCTACGGGACCAACGCGGAGCCGTACGACGGGCGCCCGGCGTCCGTCCAGGACGGGTTCAACTTCCAGGGCGACAAGAACCGCTCGAAGTGGTCCACGCTCGTCTCGGAGATCCCCAAGGCCCTGCGCACCGGCAACCTCGACCTGCGCCCGGACTGCCACGCCGTGCAGATCACCCACACGGAGAAGGGCCTGGTCGACAGCGTCCTCTACGTCGACGCGCAGGGCCAGGTCCAGCGGCAGCGCGCACGGCTCGTGGCGGTGGCGTGCAACGCGATCGAGACGCCCCGGCTGCTCATGCTCTCGGGCTCCCCGCTGTTCCCGGACGGGCTCGCGAACTCCTCCGGGCAGCTGGGCCGCAACTACATGCGGCACACCACGGGCTCCGTCTACGCGCAGTTCGACCGGCCGGTGCACATGTACCGGGGCGAGACGATGGCCGGGCTCGTCGCGGACGAGTCCCGGCACGACGACGACCGCGGCTTCGCCGGCGGCTACTACATGGAGACGATCTCCCTGGGCCCCGCCTTCCTGGCGAGCTTCGTGGACCCCGGCTCCTGGGGACCGGACTTCACGGCCCTGCTGGACGGCTACGAGAACACCGCCGGGATGTGGGTGGTGGGCGAGGACATGCCGCAGGAGAGCAACCGGGTGACCCTCAACTCCTCCGTGACGGACCACCTGGGACTGCCCGTGCCCAACGTGCACTTCGACGACCACCCGAACGACGTCGCGATGCGCAACCACGGCTACCAGCAGGCGTCCCTGCTCTACGAGGCCGTGGGCGCGACCTCCGTGCACCACACCCCGCCCTACCCCTCAACCCACAACATGGGCACGGCCCGGATGAGCGAGCGGCCCGAGGACGGGGTGACCAACGCGTTCGGCCAGACCCACGACGTGCCGAACCTGTTCGTCGCGGACGGATCGCTGTTCACGACCGGCGCGGCGGCGAACCCGACGCTGACCATCGTGGCCCTGGCCGTCCGGCAGGCGGACTACATCGCCCAGCAGCTGGCGGGACGGCACCTGTAGGCACCGGT
>NZ_BAAGPL010000003.1:4962-34323 GCF_054784195.1 Kocuria himachalensis | reverse complement strand
CCCCCCCCGCCCGCAGGGCCCGCCCCACCCGGTCCGCGGCGTCGCGCAGGACCGGCGCGATCGACCGGTGCCGTCGCTCGAAGTCGGCGGGCCGCAGGGACACGGCCACGGAGCCCAGGGTGCGCCCGGCGGAGTCGACCACGGGCGCGGCCAGGCACGAGGCGCCGGGCACGAACTCCTCCCGCTCCACGGCGACGCCCTCCGCGCGCACGCGCCCGAGCTCGCGCCCCAGCTCCTCCGGTGTGCTGAGCGTGCGGTCCGTGAGGAGGCGCATCCCGTGGCGCCCCAGGTAGTCCGCCACCTCGTCGTCGTCCATGCGCGAGAGCAGGATCTTGCCGAAGGCCGTGGCGTGGGCGGCGCCCGTGAAGCCGAAGTCCATGGGTTCGATGCGCGGCCGGCGCGGGGAGTCGACCACGTGCGCCACCACGACGGCGTCGCCGCGGTAGACCGCGAAGTAGGCGGCGGCGTCGGCGCTGACGTGCAGCTCCCGCACCGCACGCTGGACGGTGGCGGGGACGGCGACCTGCTGGCGCAGGGAGGCGTCGAGGGCGTGGAGCTTGTAGCCCAGTCCGTAACGGCGCTGGTCCCGGAGGTGCACCACGTGCTCGGAGGCCACGAGCGTCTGCAGCAGACGGTAGACCGAGGGCAGCGGCATCCCGAGCTCGGTGCTGATGTCCTTCGCCGTGGCCCCGCGGGGGTCCCCCGCGACCACGTCCAGGAGGGCGAAGGCCTTCTGGACGGAGGCCATGCCGGTGTCGTGTGCGGTCATGCCTCACATTCTGGCGTGCCGGATTGCACATGCCAACAGCCCGGGAGCCTCGCTCCCGGGCCGGCGGCCGGTCAGGGGCCGGTCACCCGACCGTGATCTCGCCCATCCGGTTCCAGTCCGAGGCCGAGATCTGCTCGCTGATGATCTGCGGGGTCTCCACGAGCGCCTGGGGCGCCTCCGCCGTGAACTTCTTGAAGTGGTCGCTGTTCACGTGCGGGCCCGCGCCGTCGTCGGCGAAGGCCTCGACGAGCACGAACTCGTGGGGGTCGTCCACGCTGCGGGACCAGTCGAACCACAGGTTGCCCGGCTCCGCACGGGTGGCCTCGGTGAACTCCTTCGAGAACTCGACCCAGCGGTCGGCCCACTCCGGCTTCACCTTGAACTTGACGACGATGAAGATCATCCTTGCTCCCTTCTCGCGGACGCCCCGCAGCAGCCGGGACTCTCCGTGCCAGTCTCGCGGTCCGTGGAACGGCCCGCCAAGGCAGGTTATCGCGGACCGATAACGACGGCGTCCGGCTCCCCGTACGGTGGATCCCATGACTGAGCCGACACCGCCGACCGCACCGGACACCGTGGACCTCGACGGGAGGACGTTCGTGGGCGTGTCCAACGCCGCCGACGGGGACGTCGGCTCCGACACGGTCTTCGCCTACCGGCAGGAGGACGACCTCGTGTGGGCCGAGTACGCGGGCGGCGCGGTGCGCAGGGGCTTCCTCGTCGGCACGCGCACCGGGGACGGGCTGAGCTTCCGCTACTCACACCTGGACGACGCCGGGGAGACCGCCGGTGGGGCGTGCACGTCCCGCATCGAGGTGCTCGGGGACGGCAGGGTGCGCCTGCACGAGACCTGGGCCTGGGAGTCCCGGGCGGGCAGCGGGCGCAGCGTGGTCGAGGAGCTCGGCCGCCGGTCCTGATCCCGGGCTGCGGGGCCGCTCCCGGGGTGGGATCATGTCCTCATGAGCCGCAACCTCACCTCCGCCCTCGTGGACGACCTCCGGGCGCGCATCGTCGACGGGCGCTTCTCCCCCGGCGAGCGCCTGCCCAGCGAGAGCACGCTGATCGCGGAGCACGGGGTCAGTCGCACGGTGGTGCGCGAGGCCGTCGCCCGGCTGCAGGCGGAGGGGCTCGTGCACACCCGGCGGGGCAGCGGCAGCTTCGTGCTGACCCCGCCGGCCGCGTCCGGCGGGACGAGCCGGCCGGTGCGGACCCTGCAGGACCGGCGCCGGCTGCTGGCCTTCCGCACCGGGGTCGAGTCCGAGGCCGCCGCGCTGGCGGCTACGGCCCGGGAGGAGCACCAGCTCGCCCGGATGGAGGACGCCCTGGCGCGCTCCGAGGAGGAGGTCGACAACCCGGCCGCGTCCCTGGAGAACGACTTCGAGTTCCACCGGACCGTGGCTGAGGCCAGCGGGAACCCGTACTACGTGGACGCCCTCACCGGTCTCGGGCCGGCGATGATCACCATGCCGCCGCGCCGGCTGGACGGCGCCCCGGGCGGCGGGCGCGCGGCCCGGGTCGCCGCCGAGCACCGGTCGGTCCTGGACGCGATCCGGGCCCGTGACCCCCTCGCCGCGTCGGCGGCGATGCGCGCGCACCTGGCCAACTCCCGGTGGCGGCTCGAGGCGGAGGCGGGCGGCAGCGGGCCGTCCGCGACCGCCCCGGAGAACGGCTGAGGCCCGGCATGGCGAGGGAGGAGATCCTCACCGGGGTCCGGCTGTCCCCGGTGCAGATGCTGCGGGCCCTGCGGGACCAGCCCGGGCTGGTGGGGCTGTTCGGCGACTGGCACGACGGCGACACCGTGATCGGCGTCCGGCCGCTGCGCGTGCTGGGCCCCGACGAGGACCCCTTCGCCGCCCTGGACGCTCAGGCCCCGGCGGAGGTCGATCCCGGGGAGGTCGATCCCGGGCCGGCCTTCGGCGGCGGCTGG
Source organism: Kocuria himachalensis (assembly GCF_054784195.1). Lineage (NCBI taxonomy): Bacteria > Bacillati > Actinomycetota > Actinomycetes > Micrococcales > Micrococcaceae > Kocuria > Kocuria himachalensis. The sequence goes on along the minus strand of NZ_BAAGPL010000003.1, from coordinate 31,627 downwards.
ATCGGCTACCTCGGCTACCAGCTGGCCCGGCGGCTCGAGCGGCTCCCCGCGGCCCCGCCGCGCCCCGCACGGCTGCCGGACCACCACCTCGGGTACTACGACCACGTCCTGCGCCACCGTGCCGCGGACGGCGCCTGGGTGCTCGAGTGGCTCCCCGGCACGGACCCGGCCCGGGTGGCGGCCGTGCGGGAGCTGGCCCTGGCGGCCCCGGACGCCCCGTACGGGCCGGCACCCTACCGGTGCGGGCCCTTCACGGCCGACGCCTCGGCGGCCGCGCACGCCGCCGCCGTGACCGCGGTGCTGGGCCACATCCGTGACGGCGACGTCTTCCAGACCAACATCTGCCGCGGTCTCGCGGCCGATTTCGAGGGCGACCCGCTGGACCTGTTCTGCGCCGGCCAGCAGACCCTGACCCCCCGCTTCGCCGCCTTCCTGCGCCTCCCGGAGGGGGCGGTGGCGAGCCTGTCCCCGGAGCTGTTCCTGCGCCGCACCGGGCGCACGGTCCTGACCTCCCCGATCAAGGGCACCGCGCCGGCCACGAGCGACCCCGCGGCGCTGCACGCCTCGGCGAAGAACCGGGCGGAGAACGTCATGATCGTGGACCTGATGCGCAACGACCTCTCCCGGGCGTGCGTGCCCGGATCGGTGCGGGCCCCCGCGGCGCCCCGGGTGGAGCCCCACACCGGGGTCCACCACCTGGTGGCGGACGTGCACGGGCAGCTGCCCCCGGGGCTCGGGGACGGGGCGCTGCTGCGGGCCACGTTCCCGCCGGGGTCCTGCACGGGCGCGCCCAAGATCCGGGCCATGGAGATCGTCAACGCGCTCGAGCCCGCGGCACGCGAGGTCTACACGGGGGCGATCGGCTGCGCGGGCCCGGCCGGCCTCGTGCTCAACGTGGCGATCCGCACCTTCGAGTTCACCGGCGACCGGGTCCGGCTGGGGGTGGGCGGCGGGATCGTGGCCGACTCCGACCCCGCGGACGAGGCGCACGAGACGCTCGTGAAGGCGGTGCCCCTGCTCGACGCCGTCGGGGCCGTGCTCGACGAGGACCTCCGGGAGGACTGGGACGGGCACCGGCCCGCGACCGTCCTCGAGCTCCTCCCGGCCCTGCCGGTCCTCCCGCCGGTGCGCGCGGAGGGGGTGTTCACCACGCTGCTGGTGCGCGAGGGCGAGCCCGTGGACCTCGAGGCCCACCTCGAGCGGCTCGGCGCCAGCTGCCTCGCCTGCTGCGGCGCGGCCCTGCCCGCGGGCGTCCACGGCGAGGTGGTGGACCGGGCCGCCGCGCTCCCCGGCCCCCACCGGTTGCGGATCACCGCGGTGCCCGCCCCGGCGGGCGCCCTGACCGTGACGGTCACGGCCACGGCCCTCCCGCCGGAGCCGGTGCCGCCGTGGCGGCTCGTCCCCGTCCGGCTGCCCGGCGGCCTCGGCGGGCACAAGTGGGCGGACCGCCGGGCGCTCGCCCACGAGCCGGTCCCGGGACTGTGGTCGCGCAGCTGCGACCCGCTGCTCGTGGACGCCGACGGCACGCTCCTGGAGGCGGGCCGGGCCAACGTCTTCGTCGTCGTCGACGGCGCCGTGCTCACCCCGCCCGCGGACGGCCGGATCCTGCCCGGCGTGGTGCGCGCCCGCGTGCTGGCGGCGCTGCGCGCCGCCGGCACGGACGTCCGCGAGCGCCCGGTGAGGTGGGAGGAGCTCGCCCGCGCCACCGAGGTGTTCGTGACCAACTCGGTGGCGGGCGTGCACCCCGTCGGGGCGGTCGACGGCGTCGGGCGGTGGGAGCCCGGGCCCGTGCTGCGCGCCCTCCGGCTCCTCCTCGGTTAGCGCCCGGCCGAAGCGGTCCGCCAACCGCCGTGGTAGTCCTGGCGCACCACCTCGGAGTAGGGCACCGGGCTGACCACGGCGCGGACCTCGAGCTGCTCGTGCGGCTCCACGGTCGTCTTGCGGCTGCCCCCGTCCGGCTCGCCCCAGACCACCTTCAGCTCGGTGCCCTCGGGCACGTTCGGGTCGACGGTGGCCAGGGACAGACCCTTGCGCTCGTTGTAGCTGTAGCCGGTGAACATGGACAGGCCCACGGTGCGGCCGTCGGCGTCGACCACCGCGTCGTAGTTGGACGAGCCGTAGTTGGCCAGGGGCAGGTCGAAGTACTTATAGTCCGGGCCCTCGGTGTCGAAGAGGGAGGCGAAGATCTTCGTCATGTCCTCGGCGTTCCACGCCAGGGTCGCCTTGCGGCGCTGCGCGGCGGGGTCCATGGCCTCCAGCGCGTCGCGCCCGATGAAGTCGTGGTCGAACTTCACGAACGACCCGTAGCCCAGCTCCCACGGCGTGAGGTAGTAGTCCTCGATGTTCTCCGAGACGAAGCTGCCGGCGAGCGCGTTGGTGGCCTCGTAACTGTCCGCCCCGAGCCACTTCCGGTAGTCCGCCGTGCCCTCCCCCGTGTAGACCGCCGGCAGCGGGGACGGGATCCAGCCCGACTCGAGGGTGTTCGAGGGGTACGCCCGGGCGCCGACGGGCACGATGCCGAACTCGGCGCCGACCTCGAGGATCGTGGTCCGGACCTGGTCGTAGGTCTCGTAGGGGCCCCAGATCTCCAGGCCGGGGGCGCCGGCCATGCCGTGGCGCAGGGTGCGGACCTGGGCCCCGCCGACGTTCATGCGGTCCATCGTGAAGAACTTCAGCTGCTCGAGCGGTCCGCCGTTGAGCTTCTCGATGATCTGCCACGCGCTGGGGCCCTGGATCTGGAAGCGCCAGTACTTCCGGACCACGGGCTTGCCCATCGGGCGGGACGGGGAACGGCGGTCGACCTCGATGTCGACGTCGTAGCCGCCGGTCTCGCCGTGGTAGAGCAGCCAGTTGGCGGCCGGGGCGCGGCCCACGTAGACGTACTCGTCCTCCGCCTGGTGGAAGAGGATGCCGTCGCCGATGACGTGGCCGGCCGGGGTGGTGGGCACGTACTGCTTCGCCTTGTTCACGGGGAACGTCTTCGTGCTGTTGATCGCGGTGTCCGAGATCAGTCGCAGCGCGTCCTTGCCGCGGATGAACAGGTTGTCCATGTGGTGGGACTGGTCGTAGAGCACGGCGGCCTCCCGCCACGCCTTCTGCTCGCTGCGCCAGTTGTGGAACTCGGGCGCGACGACGGGGTAGACGTACGCGCCGATCTGCGAGTTGCGGAGCAGCTCGACGGTGCCGTTCGAGGCGTCGAGGACGTCCTGGAGAGTGCGGGGTGCCACGGTGAACTCCTTCTCTGCGGTGGTGCCCCGTCCGCGCTCGCGCCGACGGGGCGGGACGGGGATCAGAACACGATGGTCTGGCGGTCGTGGCGGATGATGCGGTCCTGGCAGTGCCACAGCACGGCGCGGGAGAGCACCTGCCGCTCCACGTCCGCGCCGCGGCGGGCGAGCTCCTGCGCGGAGTCCCGGTGCGAGGCCCGGACCACGTCCTGCTCGATGATCGGGCCCTCGTCGAGGTCCTCGGTGACGTAGTGCGCGGTGGCGCCGATGATCTTCACGCCCCGCTCCTTCGCCTTCCGGTAGGGCTCGGCCCCGATGAAGGCGGGCAGGAACGAATGGTGGATGTTGATCACGGGCACCCCGACCTCGGCCAGGAACGAGGAGGACAGGATCTGCATGTAGCGGGCGAGGACCACGAGGTCGACGTTGCCCTGCAGCAGGCGCAGGTGCTCCGCCTCGGCCGCCGCCTTGTCCTGGGCGGGGACGTGGAAGAACGGGATGCCGAAGCCGCGGACGTCCGCGGCCATGTCAGGGTGGTTGGAGACGACCATGGCGATCGTCATGGGCAGCTCCCCCCGGCGCTGGCGCCAGATGAGGTCGAGCAGGCAGTGATCGGACTTCGAGGCGAAGATCGCCACGCGCCGCGGCACCGAGAGGTCCGTGAACCGCCACTCCAGCTCGAAGCCGTCCGCGAGGGCCGCGCCGAGGTCCTGCTCGAGCGCGGGGCGCAGCGCCGGGTAGCCGGACAGGTGGAAGACCGTGCGCTGGAAGAACGCCCCGCCCTCGGGGTCGTCCGAGTGCTGGTCGAGGGCCACGATGTTCGCGCCGTGCCGGGCGAGGACCTCGGTGACGACGGCGACGATCCCCGGCTGGTCCCGGCCGTGCACCACGAGGCTGGCGTGGTCCGGGCGGAGCATCGACGGGCGGGGCGCGCTCACGGGGTCCGCCCGTCCGCCGCGAACTCGCGGACCCACTCGGCCGTGGCCCGCAGCCCGCCGAAGGTGTAGAAGTGCAGCAGCACCTGCCCGTGGACGGCGGGGTCGAGGCCGGCGGCGAGGTCGCGCAGGAAGCGGTCCGGGCCCGCGGTGCCCAGCAGATTCGTCAGGGAGAAGCCGTACTTCTGGACGATGCCGGCCGAGGTGCCCACGCCGAAGCGGCGCGCGTAGCCGAGCAGGCGCTTGACGCCCGCCGGCCCCGGCACCCCGATCCGCACCGGGGCGTCGACGCCGCGGCGGCGCACCTCGGCCAACCACTGCAGGACCGGGTCCTCGTCGAAGCCGAACTGGGTGATGACCTCCGGCTCGAGGCCCTGCTCGCGGATCGCGGCCGTCTTGTCGGTCAGGGCGGACCACAGGGCGGCGTCGTCGATGCCGGGGTGGCCCTCCGGGTAGCCGCTGACGCCCACCCCCCGCACGCCGTGCCGCTGGAGCACCCCGGTGCGGATGACGGAGAGGGAGTCCTCGTAGGGACCCTCCGGGGTCTCGGGGTCCCCGCCCACCACGAAGACGTGCTCGGCGGCGCCGACCTCCGCGAGCGCCGCGAGGAACTCCTCGAGCTCGGCCTGGGAGCGCAGCCTCCGCGCCGAGAGGTGGGGCACAGGGACGAACCCGTGCTCCCGCACCGCCCGGGCCGCGGCCACGCGCACGGTCAGGTCCTCGTTGCCGAGGAAGGTCACGTTGATCCTGGTCCCCGGGGGGACCACGGCGGCGGCCTCCTCCAGAGCCAGCACGTCCTTGCCCGTCATCTCGAGGGAGAAGTCCTGGAGCAGCGCGGCCGCCGCTCCTGCCTGGGGCGTGTCGATCGGCATCGATCCACATCCTTTCCGCGGCGCCTGCCCGGGGACGGGCCCCGCGGGCGTGGGGTTCACACGGTCTCGTCGTCAGTGTTGCAGGTCACAATAACTATGTACAGAGTGTTTCGATGCCGGGACGACGCGCACCCCAGGGGTGCTAGTCATACAAGTTATCTACTTGTACTATTCATTGTGACCGCCGCCACCGAGACCCGCGAGGACCCCGCCATGCCGTACACCCCGGACACCGTCCGCCACGTCAAGCTCTCCACCGCCACCCTGCCGCTGAGCACCCCCATCTCCGACGCCAAGGTCTTCACCGGCCGGCAGCGGCCGATGACCGAGGTCGTGTTCCTCTTCGCCGAGATCGCCACGGAGCAGGGACACACCGGGGTGGGCTTCAGCTACTCCAAGCGGGCCGGCGGCCCCGCCCAGTACGCCCACGCGAAGGAGGTGGCCGAGGGCCTGATCGGCGAGGACCCCAACGACATCGCCAAGGTGTACGACAAGCTGCTGTGGGCGGGCGCCTCCGTGGGGCGCTCCGGCGTGGCCACCCAGGCGCTGGCCGCGATCGACGTGGCCCTCTGGGACCTCAAGGCCAAGCGGGCCGGACTGCCGCTGGCCAAGCTGCTGGGCGCCCACCGGGACTCCGTGCGGACCTACAACACCTCCGGCGGGTTCCTCAACGCCTCCCTGGAGGAGGTCAGGGACCGCGCCACCCGCTCCCTCGAGGAGGGCATCGGCGGGATCAAGATCAAGGTGGGCCTCCCCGACTCCGCGGAGGACCTGCGGCGGGTCGCGGGCGTCCGCGAGCACATCGGCGCGGACGTGCCCCTGATGGTCGACGCCAACCAGCAGTGGGACCGCGCCACGGCCCTGCGCATGGGCCGCCGGCTGGAGGAGTTCGACCTCGTCTGGATCGAGGAGCCCCTGGACGCCTACGACGCCGAGGGCCACGCCCAGCTGGCCGCCGCCCTGGACACGCCCATCGCCACGGGCGAGATGCTCGCCTCCGTCGCCGAGCACGTCCGCCTGATCGAGAGCCGGGCCTGCGACATCATCCAGCCCGACGCCCCGCGCGTGGGAGGCATCACCCAGTTCCTGCGCCTGGCCGCCCTGGCCGACCAGCGCGGCCTGGGGCTGGCCCCCCACTTCGCCATGGAGATCCACCTGCACCTGGCGGCGGCCTATCCGCGGGAGCCGTGGGTGGAGCACTTCGACTGGCTCGACCCGCTCTTCGAGGAGCGCCTGGAGACCCGGGACGGACGCATGCTCGTCCCCGACCGCCCGGGACTGGGCGTCACCCTGAGCGGGCAGGCCCGCGCCTGGACCACGGACAGCGTGGCGTTCGGCACCGCATAGGACCCCGCGCCGCCACCCGTGCCGGCGCCCCGAGGGGCGCCGGCACGACACGGCCGGGAAATCCCGTACGACCCCTTGACCCGTGAGGCAGGTCACAGCTACGCTCGGGAAAACGCTTTCCAGCACCCGCCGAATCCACCCAAGGAGACAAGATCAGCATGAAGCGCACGGGAACTCTCGCGAAGGCCGCCACCGTCCTCAGCGTGTCGGCGCTGGCCCTGACCGGCTGCGGCGGCGCCGACGACGCGAACGCCGACGGCAACGTCGAGCTGCGCTTCGCCTGGTGGGGCTCGGACACCCGCCACCAGCAGACGCAGGAGATCATCGACGCCTTCGAGGAGCAGAACCCGGGGGTCACCATCGTGGGCGAGTACGGCGACTTCGGCGGCTACTGGGACAAGTTGGCCACGCAGACGGCCTCCAGCGACGCCCCCGACATCATCCAGATGGACGAGAAGTACCTGCGCGAGTACGCCGACAACGGCGCGCTGCTGGACCTCTCCGACGTGGACGTCACCGAGATCGACGAGGGCGTCGTGGACAGCGGACGGACCGACGAGGGTCTCTTCGGAGTGGCCACGGGCGTCAACGTGATGGCGATGATGGCGAACCCGACGATCTACGAGGAGGCCGGGGTGGAGCTGCCGGACGACTCCACGTGGACCTGGGACGACTTCTCCGAGGTCTCCCAGCAGATCGCCGAGAAGACCGACGCCTACGGCACCAGCGGCCCGAACGAGCCGGCCGGGTTCCAGATCTGGCTGCGCCAGCAGGGCAAGGAGCTGACCACGCCCGAGGGCGAGCTCGGCTTCGAGGCGAGCGACGCCGCCGGCTACCTGGGCCTGTGGCACCGGATGCTGAAGGACGGCGCGCTGCCCCCGGCCTCGGTGGTCACGGAGGACCAGGAGCCGGGTCCCGACCAGTCGCTGACCGGCACCAACGGCGCGGCCATGGGCATGTGGTGGACCAACCAGCTGAGCGCCCTCAACGCCGCGTCCGGCAACGAGCTGGTCCCGCTCCGCTTCCCGAGCACGGACGGCACGGAGGGCGGCGCCCAGCACTTCCAGAAGTCGGCGATGTTCATGTCCGCCTCGGCCCGCACCGAGCACCCGGAGGAGGTCAAGGCGTTCATCGACTTCATGGTCAACAGCGAGGAGGCCGGCAAGATCAACCTCGCGGACCGTGGCCTGCCCGCCAACGAGACGGTGCGCGAGGCCGTGCTGCCCGAGCTGAGCGCCTCGGACACCGCGGCCGCGGAGTTCGTCGAGGAGATCCAGCCCGAGCTGGGCGAGGCGCTGCCGGTCCCGCCGCTGGGCTTCAGCACCCTGCAGGAGATCATCTACCGCTACGAGCTCGACGTGCTCTTCGAGCGCGCGACCCCCGAGGAGGCTGCTGAGCGCATGATGTCCGAGATGGAGTCGGCGATCAGCTGACCCCCGCACGCTCCGCGGGCGCCGGACGACACCGTCCGGCGCACGCGGCTCCACCTGCCCCGCACGGCGGGGCACCCACTCACTTCGGATCGTCGGGCACGTACCTGCCCGTGGAGGGACACATCATGGCAACCGTGACGTTCGACAGCGCCACCCGCTTCTACCCGGGCGGGGAGAAGCCCGCGGTGGACCGGCTCGACCTCGAGATCGCGGACGGGGAGTTCCTCGTCCTGGTCGGTCCCTCCGGGTGCGGGAAGTCCACGTCCCTGCGGATGCTCGCCGGGCTCGAGGACGTGGACGGAGGGCGGATCCGCATCGGCGACCGGGACGTCACCGATGTCCCCTCCCGGGACCGGGACATCGCGATGGTGTTCCAGAACTACGCCCTCTACCCGCACATGACGGTGGCGGAGAACATGGGCTTCGCCCTGAAGATCGCCAAGATCGACGCCACCGAGCGCCGCACCCGGGTGGAGGAGGCCGCCAAGATCCTGGACCTCACCGACTACCTGGACCGCAAGCCCAAGGCCCTGTCCGGCGGGCAGCGCCAGCGGGTGGCGATGGGCCGGGCGATCGTGCGCTCCCCGCAGGTGTTCCTGATGGACGAGCCGCTGTCGAACCTGGACGCGAAGCTGCGGGTGCAGACCCGCACCCAGATCGCCTCCCTCACCCGCCGGCTCGGCGTCACCACCGTCTACGTCACCCACGACCAGGTCGAGGCCATGACCATGGGCGACCGGGTCGCGGTGCTCAAGGACGGGCTGCTGCAGCAGGTCGACACCCCGCGCAACCTCTACGACCGGCCGGACAACGTCTTCGTGGCCGGGTTCATCGGCTCCCCCGCCATGAACCTGCTCGAGCTGCCCCTGACCGAGGACGGCGTGCTGTTCGGCGGCACCGTCCACCCGGTCCCGCGCGACGTGCTCGGCGCCACCCGGGAGAAGACCGTGGTCCTGGGCGTGCGCCCCGAGGACCTCGAGCAGGCCCCCGCCGGTGAGGGCCTCGCCGTGGAGATCGACGTGGTCGAGGAGCTCGGCGCCGACGCCTACGTCTACGGGCACACCACCGTCCACGGCGAGCAGCACCTGATCACGGGCCGCGTGGACGGGCGCACGCCCCCGGCGGCCGGGACCACCACCTGTGTGCGCCCGAAGCTGGGCCGCGTGCACCTGTTCGACGCCCGGGGCGGGCATCGCCTCGGCGAGCGGACCGTGCCGGGCACGCGCACGGGAGCGGCCGCCCCCGCGACCGATCCCGCCTGACCGCGACCGCCTCCCCCGGCCCCGTCCCTGACCGGCCCGTCCCCCGTCCCCGTCCCGACCGCCGATCCCCAGGAGAACCTGTGCAGCCCCAGACCGTGTCCGTCACCGCCGCCCGCACCGTGCCGGAAGGACGCGTGCGCGTCTGCCTGGTGGGGATCGGCGGCTTCGGCGGACGCCACCTCGCGAACATCCGCCGCCTCGAGGACGAGGGCCGCGTCAGCCTGGTGGCGGCGGTCGACCGGCGGATCGACGAGGACGGGGTGCTCGGACCGGACGTGCCCATGTTCGGCGACCTGGAGCAGCTCGGAGCCGCGGGCCTCGACGTGGACGTGGTGGTGATCTCCACGCCCATCGACACCCACTTCGACCTCGCCCTGTCCGCCCTGCGGATGGGTGCCGACGTCCTGCTCGAGAAGCCCCCCGTGGCCCACCTCGAGCAGTTCGACCGCCTCCTCGAGGCCGCCGGGGCGGCGGACCGGCTCGTCCAGGTGGGGTTCCAGAGCCTGGGCTCCCACTCCTTGGCGGTCGTCGAGCAGCTGCTCGCGAGCGGGGAGATCGGGCGGCTGCGCGCGGTGGGCGCCACGGGGCTGTGGTCCCGGGACACGGACTACTTCACCCGCTCCCCGTGGGCCGGTCGGCGCCGCATGGGCGGCGTGGACGTGGTGGACGGCGTGGTCACCAACCCGCTGGCCCACGCGGTGATGACCGCCCTGCACCTCGCCGGCGCCCGCACCCGCGAGGACGTCGCCGAGCTGCGGACCGAGCTCTACCGGGCCAACGCCATCGAGTCCGACGACACCTCGGTGGTCCGGGTGCGCACCGCGGCCGGGATCCCGGTCACGTGCGCCCTGACCCTGTGCGCCGCCGAGCAGCAGGACCCCTTCATCACCGTCGACGGCACGGAGGGACAGGCCGTCCTGCACTACACCCAGGACCGGCTGACCGTCACGGGCCCCGAGGGCACGCGCGTCGTCGAGTCGGGGCGCACGAACCTGCTCGAGAACCTGCTCGACGCCCGGCTCCGGGGCACCCCGCTGCTGTGCCCGCTGGTCTCCACGGGGGCGTTCATGCGGGTGCTGGACGCCGTCCGCACCGCCCCGGACCCCGTCCCGATCGATCCCGCGCACGTGCGCTGGGTGCAGGACGGCGGCACGGCACGGCGGGCCGTCCTCGACGGGATCGAGGACTGGGCGGGGCGGGCGGTCAGGGCCCAGTCGGACTTCACCGGCCTGGGCGCCCCCTGGGCGAGCCCGGCCGCCACGAGCGGCAGCGTCGTCGTCGGCGGCCGCGAGGTCGCGCAGGTCCGCACGGGCGAGGACGTCGCCCCGACCGCGTCCCCCCGCCCGTTCCTGCACCCCGTCCGGACCCTCGGCGGCACCACCGTCACGGACCAGCAGCCCCTGGACCACGTCTGGCACCTGGGGGTCTCCACGGCGCTCCAGGACGTGGACGGCCTCAACTTCTGGGGCGGGCGCACCTACACCCGGGAGGCGCAGCGCTACGCGTGGCGGGACGACCACGGCCGCGTGGTCCGCGTCGCGGCCCACCACGCCGGCGACCGCCTGGACGAGGAGCTCTCCTGGACGGGCCCGGACGGGACCGCGGTGCTCACCGAGGAGCGCCGCTGGACGTTCCGCCCCGTGCACGAGCACGCCTGGGAGCTCGGCCTGCGCTTCCGCCTGTCCCCCGCCGGCGAGCGCCCGGTGCGGCTCGGCAGCCCCGGCTCCAACGGCCGGGCCGGCGGCGGCTACGGCGGGTTCTTCTGGCGGCTCCCCGCCTGCACGGACGCGGACGTCTTCACCGCGGACGCGGCGGGCGAGGAGGCCGTGCACGGCAGCACGTCCCCGTGGCTGGCGTTCTCCGCCGACTTCGCGGGGCGCCCCGCGACGCTCGTCCTCCGGCGCGGCGACGACGCGGCCGACCCGTGGTTCGTCCGGCACGCCGGGTACCCGGGGGTGGGCCTCGCCCTGGCCTGGGACACGGCCGTCACGACGACGACGGAGCGGCCGGTCGAGCGGGAGGTGCGCGTGCTCGTCGTCGACGGCCGTCTCGACGCCGCCCGGACGGAGGCCCTGCTCGTCGGGGACGCGGCCCGGGGCCGGGACGCGTGAGCGACCCGGAGCGGGCGGAGAAGCGCCGGCGGGTCCTGCGCGTGCTCGACGCCCACGGTGTCGACGCCGTGCTGCTGCAGAGCCACTCCGCCGTGTCCTGGTACCTCGACGGGGCGCGCGTGCACGTCTCGCTCGCCGGCCCGCCGGTGGCGGCGGTCCTGGTGCACCGGGACGGCGACGAGGTCGTGACCTCCGCCAACGAGGCCGCCCGCCTGGTGGCCGAGGAGCTGCCCGCCGACGTCCGGCTGCACGAGGTGCCCTGGCACGGGTCCCTCACGGCGCCGGAGGACTGGTTCCCCGCGGCGCGCTCGATGGCCGTCGCCTCCGAGGACTGCGTCGCCGCGCCGCTGCGGGCGGCGCGGGCCTCCCTGCTGCCCGGTGAGGCGCAGCGCTACGAACGGCTGTGCCGGGACGCCGCGACCGTGCTGACCGGCGCCCTGGGCCGGGCGACCCCGCGCACCACCGAGCGGGAGCTCGCCGCCGGGCTGACCGCCGAGCTGGTGCGCGCGGGCGCGGAACCCCTCGTGGTGCTGTGCGGCGGCGTGGACCGCCTGCCCCACCGCCACCCCCTCCCGACCGCCGGGCCCCTGGGCCGGCGGGCGATGGCGGTCGTCTGCGCCCGCCGCGGCGGACTGATCGCCAACGTGACCCGGTGGGTGCGCTTCGGCCCGGCGGACCCCGCCGAGACGGACGCGGAGGCGAGGATCGCGGAGGTCGAGGCGGACGTCCTCGACGCGCTGCGCCCCGGGCTGCCCCTCGCGGACCTGCTGCCGGTGCTCCGGCGCTCCTATCCGCGCCACGGCTTCGACGCCGGGGAGTGGACCCGACACCACCAGGGTGGGCCCGCCGGGTACGCCGGGCGGGATCCCCGGCTCGCCCCCGGCGTGCCGGACCGCGTGCACGAGCACCAGGCCTTCACGTGGAACCCGTCCGCGCCGGGCGCGAAGATCGAGGACACGGTGCTGCTGGGTCCCGACGGCGTCCGGCCCCTGTCCGTGGACCCGGAGTGGCCCGTGCTCCGGGTCCGGGGCCGGGACCGCCCGGCCGTGCTGGAGCGCTGACCCCGCCCGCGCCGCCCGCGGCCAGACGCCGCGCAGCGGGCCGCGAAGGCCCCCTGATGGTCGGCGCCGATCCCGGCGCGGGCCCGCACCGGTCGGCCCCTCCAGTCCGGCGCGTCGCCGGCAGGGGCCCTGGCGACCGGACGTTCCTCCTCTGCCGTCCCCGGACCTCCTTGGCCGCCCCGACGTCGAGCACCACGCGCCAACGATGCAGCCGGTGAGGTCCAGTGGGTGATCAGTGTCGACTCCACCGTGGTGCGCGCTCACCAGCACGCTGCCGGTGCCCGTCAAGAGGGGCTGTTCTGCAGCGATCGAGACCTTGGTAATGGTCGGGGGCGAAGGACTCGGCCGCTCCCGCGGTGGGTTGGGCACCACGATCCACCTGGCCCCCGACGGCCGCGGTTTGCCGATCAGCATGGTGCTCACGGGAGGGCAGGCTGGGACAACCCGCCATTGCGCCCGGTACTCGAGGGCATCGAGGTGGCCCGCACTGGTCCTGGCCGGCCTCGGACCCGGCCACAGGCCGTGATCGCCGACACGGCTTGCTCCCGTCCCTCACCCCGCGCTGCGATGGGACGGTGGAAGGTGCGCTTTGTCTGTCCGGAGCGCCTGGACCAGCTCACCCGTCGGGTCGCCGAGGGTCTAGGAGGTGGGCGCCCGTCAGTTCTCGACGAGAACCTCTATCGGGGGCGGAACGTGATGAGCGCTGCTTCACCAGGCTCAAGAAGTTTCGTGGCCTGGCCACTCGGTACGCCGAGCGGGCGGCCTACTATCGGGCCGGAGCGCTCATCGCGGCCATCATCTTGTGGTTGCGATGAGCACTCCGGTGCGGCCTCAGTGGGAGAGTTTGAGCCCGAGGACCCCGCCGATGATCATCAGCAGAAACACGATCCTGAGCACCGAAATCAACTTTTCACCAGTGGCCATCGCGTAGACGACAGTGAGTATCGCACCGATGCCCACCCACACCGCGTAGGCGGTGCCCACCGGGAGGTCTTCCATCGCGCAGGCCAGGCCGGTCATGCTCGCGGCCAGGGCCGGGAAGAACACCAGGGTGGGGCCGAGCCGGCTGAAGCCCTCGGACTTGCCCAGCGCGGTGGCCCAGACCGCTTCGAGGATCCCGGAGAGCACCAGAACGAACCAAGACATGACAGCCTCCTGCGGGCCGTCTTGTCGCGCACCGGGTACAGCACCTCTCGTCCGGGAGCCCTGTTTCCCGGGCTCGTTTCCAAGGTCCCACACCCAGTCGCAGGCCACAACGTCAGACGTATCACCGTCAGCCAGCATCAACGCATGAAAAGCGACGACGCAGAGCACGCCCCCCTACGATTCGTAGGACACGTCCTACCCGGACCGACCAGCACTGCGAACCCGCGGGCGCGCTCGAGCGAGACCATCTCCATGCCGTGGGCAGGTGCTCCGCCACTACCTGGCCATCTGTAAAGCGTTCCCCCGGCCCAAGGCCACCACGGTGGCCTGCCTGCGCGAATCACGTCGGCATGTCGCCGCAGGTTGCACAGGACGGAGCAATGCACCGCCCGCCATGAGTTAGCAAACGTGAAGTGAGCCGTAGGCTGGGTGCATGTCGCTTGCGTTGATCCTCGAGCTGCTCATGACGGCGTTCATCACCGTGTCGATTGCCGCGGTGGCCTGGTGGGCGCGCAAGCACCCTAACCGGGCCAAGGAGTACCCGGAGCGGGTGCGGATGCCCAAGGTGCTGCCGATCTTCGGCTGGCTGTGTGTGTGCGTGGGGCTGCTCATGGGGCTGGTGTCCTTCTTCACCCCCGGCGCACCCCTGGGCGCCCGCATCGCCTCGGTGGCGATCTTCCTGGGCGGGATGGCCTTCGTGGCGATGTACCGCAACTTCTACGTGGCTGCCCGGGACTTTGAAGTGGCCTTCCGCAGCGTGCTCGGCACCGAACACGTCATTGCCTATTGCGACATCGTCGACTACAGCTCGGGGGTGTTGCGAGGCCAGCAGTTTCTGACGGTCAAATCCGTGCACGGCGTGAAGTTCAGCATCAACGTCAGTGCGTACGACATGTCACCCTTGCTGCGGGCCATTGATTTCCACCAGGTCACCGGCCGCTGGCCGGTCCGCGTGGAGGTCCCCGCGGAAGGCTTCGGCACCTGACGTTCCAGTCCACTGCCTGCGGTGGACACGGTCCTGCTCGATCACCGCTGAAAACTCCGGCGCCGACTGCGCTTCTCTCGGCGATGGCCGTACCTGTCCCCTTGACGGGCTGCAGGAACCGTGTGGCTCGCAGCGGAGTCGATATCGAGCGCCTTATCGCGTCTCCTCGAGGGGCCGGCCGTAGGGGTAGTCCACCCATGGTCCGATGCCCGCGGGCGGGCACGCATCCTCGGCGCCGTTCAGCGTGCACCAGCAGTCCACGGGGAAGCGGGCTCCTTGCAGAACGGCGTTCAGGTCGACATCGAGTTCCGCGTGCCGGTCCGCGAAGCGCGCGTCATACCGAACGATGCGGTACCAGGACTTCCACCAGCGCCGCTTCCTCCACAAGGCGGTGGTCCCGACGGCAATCGGCAAGGATGAGTTCATGCACACCTCATCGCGTGTCCGCGCGCTCTGGAGCCGAGACTTCCCCGACGCTGTGTGATCAGCACAGAATGGACGCGCAAGGAACTGCCGAAGCTGGTCCATGGATTCGCAGGACAGGCCCTGGCCACGTCCACGGAGGAACGAGAACTCACATGAGCGCAGCGGTCGTGACGACGACAGACACGACGATCGAGCCGGAGCGCGAGCAGGACCTGATCGAGGGGTTCCGGCGGATGGTCGCCGGCCCGAGGCCCGACGGCCTCGTCCGCTCGGAGCTGCTCCGCGGTCAGGGCGGTGCGTGGCGGATCCAGACCACGTGGCGGGACCGGGACGCCCTGATGGCCCTGCGCGCCGCCGGTGAGCTACCGGCGGCGCTGGCCCTGCTCGACCGGCTGGGCGCCCCGCACTCCCACGCCGTGCACACGGTGGAGGAGAGCGTCGAGGCCTGACCGGTCCCCACCTGCGCCGCAGCGCTCCCGGCGTTCGTCGCCGCCGTCAGACCGTGAGCCCGGGCCCTACGGGCAGCAGCTGCTGCCGCAGCCCGAGGCCGAGTCCGGGCAGGTCCCGGGTGTCCAGCCGCGAGCCCGTCACCACGACCGGGGACGGTCCGGTGAGGATGCCGAGGTCCGCGAACCCGGCGTCCTCCACGACCTCCACCGTGGTGGGCTCGGCGAAGGTCAGGGCCAGCTGCCCGGAGAGGTCCGGCAGCAGGTGCGGGGCGACCCCCACGCTGTGCGCGCGCGCGAGCTCCACGATCCGCCGGAACGGCGTGATGCCGCCCACCCGGACGATGTTCGGCTGGACGACGTCCACCGCGCCGGCCGTGATGAAGTCCCGGAAGCGGTAGATGTTGTGCAGGTTCTCCCCCAGCGCGATGGGGACCCGGCTGAACCGGCGCAGCTGCCGGTAGCCCTCGAGGTCGTCCGCGCGCAGCGGCTCCTCCAGCCACGACGGTCCGAACTCGGCCAGGGCATCCAGGGCCCGGCGCGCCGTCGGCAGGTCCCACCGCTGGTTGGCGTCGATCATGAGCCCGCGGTCCGGCCCGAGCAGCTCCCGGACGGCGGCCACCCGCTCCACGTCCTCGCGCAGGTCGGGCCTGCCCACCTTGATCTTGACCGCGCCGAGGCCGGCGGCGACCCACCGGCGCACCTGGTCCTGCAGCTCGTCCAGGGAGTAGTGCAGGTTCACGCCGGAGCCGTAGACGGCCACGCTCTCCTGCCGCCGGCCCAGCAGCGCGGTGATCGAGACCCCGGCCCGCCGCGCCCGGAGGTCCCACAGCGCGAGGTCCACGCCCGCGAGCGCGACGCCGGTCAGACCGGCGCCTCCCTCGTGCAGGTGCTTCCAGGCGTCGTCCCAGAGGGCCTCGGGGTGCTCGGTCCGGCCGCGCACGAAGCCCGCGAGGTCGTCGTCGAGGAGTGCTTTCACGGCCGTCGCCCCGATGGTCGGGGTCCAGGAGAAGCCGGTCCCGGTGGCGCCGTCGTCGGCCACGACCGTGACGGCCACGAGGTGGTTCTGCGGTGCCTCCGGCCCCCAGTCGCGCAGCAGCCGGGCCGTGATGAGCTCCGTGTGCAGGGCGGCGATGCTCACGCGGTGCCCTTCCCGTGCCGGCCGGCGCCCGCGGGCTCCCCGGCCGCGGCGGCCACGGTCTCCTCCCGGAGCTCGGTGCGCCAGCTGCGCGCCGGCTCCCAGCCCAGGACCCGGCGGGCCTTGTCGATGCTGAAGGCGGGGGCCGTGCCGGTCAGCCCCGCCGCGAGCTCCTCGCTCCCGGGGACGAACTCGGGGACGAGCTCGGCGAGCGGGCGCCGGGCCAGGGCGTCGGCGGCGCCCACGAGGAAGGTGTCGCCGTTGCGGATCGCGCCCATCCCCTCGAGCAGCGCCCCCAGGAAGGACGTGACGTCGCGGGCGTCCACGTAGTTGAACAGCGCCGGCGCCGCGAGCGCGGGGTCGTCGAGCCGCTCCCGCACGGTGTGGCCCTGCTGGGTCGGGGCGCCCTCCCACTCCTCGGGGGCGATCACGTAGCAGGGGCGGAAGGACGCGTAGCGCACGCGTTCGCCCCGGGCCGCGGCGAACATCTGCGCTACCTGCTCCGCCACGTGCTTGGACAGCCCGTAGGCGTGCCACGGCCGGGGCGGGCTCTCCTCGGTCAGCGGGAGCGCGGGCGGCAGCCAGCCCGCCGGGGAGCCGTAGCCCAGCACGGTGGGGCTGCTGGCCATGACGATCCGCCGCGCCCCGGCCTCGGTCGCCGCGCCGGCCACGTTGTGCGCGATCACCGCGTTGGTCCGCAGGATGACGTGCTCGGGGGCGCTGAACGGGACGGCGATGGCCGCCAGGTTGATCACGGCGTCCGGGCGGGTGGCGCGCATCAGTGCGTGCGTGGCGTCCGGGTCGGTGAGGTCGGCGCCGCGGTGCTCCACGGCGGCGCGGGTACCGGGGGGACCGGAGTCGGCGGGACGGGCACCGTCGGGCGTGGACCGGTCGACGCTGACGACGTCGTAGCCGGCCTCCGCGAGCCCGGCGACCATGCTGCGGCCGAGCCGGCCCGCGCCGCCGGTGACGAGGACGCGGCTCATGCCGGGACCTCGCTCCGGTGCGCCCCGGCCGCCGCGCCCAGGTCCAGCTCGGCGATCCGGACGGGCAGCCCGGTCTCGAGGGACCGGTTGCCGGCGATGCCCACGGCGACGGCCGCCACGCCGTCCCGGTAGCCGGAGGGCCGGCCGTACGGGTCCTCGCCGGGGCCGCGGAAGACGTCCGCCAGCAGCAGGCGGTCACCGCCCCCGTGGCTGCCGGCCCCGTTGCTGATGACCACCTCCTCCGCGGCGCCCCAGTGGCGCTGGACGGTCAGGCGCTCGCCGCGGCGGCGGGCTCCGCCCCGGTGGGGACCCACCGTGACCGAGGGGTCCACCGGGGAGCCGCCGCTCGCGGGCAGCACGGCCGCCCGTTCGACGACCTCCAGCTCGGCCCGGCCCCCGGTGCCGTTGACGGCCACCCGGTACCCCTCCCACGGGGAGTGCGCGTTGAGGGAGTAGGAGAGGGTGGCGCCGCGGGCGTAGTCGACCACGAGCGCCAGGTTGTCCTCGATGCTGATCCCGTCGGAGAACACGTCCTGGTCCCGGCGATACCCGTCGTGGTGCTGGTGGTCCAGGTAGAGCCGGGTCAGGCGCTCGTCGGTGCGCAGGTCCAGGGCGAAGGGGTCGCCGCCTTCGACGTCCCGTCCCGGGGCGCCCGTGCGCGCCCGGGCCTCGGCGTTCTCCCGGCCGTAGAACCGCAGCCCGCCCGAGGCGAAGACCCGCTCCGGGGCGTCGGCCAGCCACCAGTTGACGAGGTCGAAGTGGTGGGAGGACTTGTGCACCAGCAGCCCGCCGGAGTTCTCCTTCTGCCGGTGCCAGCGGCGGAAGTAGTCGGCGCCGTGGACGGTGTCGAGCATCCAGCTGAAGTCCACGGAGGTGACGGTGCCGATCCGGCCGGACGCGACCACGTCCTTGAGCGCGGTGTTGCGCGGGGAGTACCGGTAGTTGAAGGTCACGACCACGTGGCGGCCGGTCTCCTCGACGGCCGCGCGGATGCGGCGGCATCCCTCCGCGTCCACGGTCAGGGGCTTCTCGACGACGGCGTCGGCCCCGGCGCGCAGCGTCTCGCAGATGTAGTCTTCGTGGGTGAAGTCCGGGGTGGTGATGATGACCCGATCGATCGCCTGCTCGCGGATCGTCCGGGAGAGCTCCGCGGGGTCCAGGACGCCGATCCGGACGCCCGAGGTCTCCTCGGCCAGCCGGCGGTAGTGCTCGGCCCGCCCGGGGTTGGTGTCGCCCACCGCCACCAGCTCGGCGACGTCGGAGTGGTCCTCCAGCAGGGAGCGGAGGTACATCTCGCACCGGTTGCCGGCGCCGACCAGGACGTACCGGGTCCGCCTCCCCGGCCGTACCGTGCCGTCCGTGCCGCTGTGCTCTGCGCTGTCCATCGATGGCTCCTGGTTCTGGGGGGGTGGGTGTGCGGTGGGTGGGGCGGCACCGGTGTCCCCGGCCCGGGCGGGCCGGGGACACCGGGGCCGCCGCCCGTTACTTGATGCCCGTGGTGGCGATGCCCTTGACGAGGAACTTCTGTCCCACGAGGAAGGCGATGAACACCGGCAGCAGGGACACGATCGACATCGCGAACAGGGAACCCCACGAGGACTCCCCGGAGGCGTCCACGAAGGCCCGCAGCGCCACGGGGACGGTGAACATGTTCGGGTCGGTCAGGTAGATCAGGGCGCTGAAGAAGTCGTTCCAGGTCCAGATGAACGTGAAGATCGTGGTGGTGGCCAGGGCCGGGACCATCATCGGCAGGATGATCTGCCCGAAGATCCGGGCGTGCCCGGCACCGTCGATCCGCGCCGCCTCGTCCATGTCCTTGGGGATGCCGCGGATGAACTGGACCATGAGGAACACGAAGAACGCGTCGGTGGCGAGCAGCTTCGGCACGATCAGGGGCCAGAAGGTGTTCACCCACCCGATCTGGGAGAACATGATGTACTGCGGCACGATCACCACGTGGAACGGCAGCATGATCGTGAGGAGCATGAGGGCGAAGGCCGGCTTCTTGAAGCGGAACTCCAGCCGGGCGAACGCGTAGGCCGCCATGGAGCAGGAGACCAGGTTGCCGACGATGCACCCGAGCACCACCACCGCGGAGTTGAACAGGTACACGCTGAACGGGCTGGACAGGGCGCTCCAGCCGTCCGAGTAGTTCGCGGTCTCGAGCGTCTGCAGCAGGATCCCGGGTTCGCGGAAGATGATGTCGTCGGGGCGCAGGGAGCTGGCCACCATCCACAGCAGCGGGTAGATCATCACGCCGCCGGTGAGGATCAGCGCCAGGTGCTTGAGCAGGGAGCGGATCCGCGCCCGCGGGCCGGGTCCCCGCTTCGGGGCCGGCTCCGAGGCCCCGGCGGGCGCCGGGCCGGAGCTCTGCTCGAGCGCCGCGGCGGGGTCGTAGGCGATTGTCGAGTTAGTCATCGTAGAACACCCAATACTTAGACGCGATGAAGTTGAGAGCGGTGAACGCCCCGATGATGACGAGCAGCAGCCAGGCCATGGCCGCGGCGTAGCCCATGTCGAAGCGGCCGAAGCCCGTCTGGTACAGGTAGAGCGTGAAGAACATCGTCGAGTCGGACGGGCCTCCTCGGCCGCCGGAGACGATGAACGCCTGCGTGAAGGACTGGAACGCCTGGATGATCTGCAGCACCAGGTTGAAGAAGATGATGGGGCTCAGCAGCGGCAGCGTGATCCGGAGGAACTGCGTGATCCGGCCGGCGCCGTCGATGGAGGCCGCCTCGTAGTACATGGTGGGGATCTGGCGCAGCCCGGCGAGGAAGATGATCATCGGCGCCCCGAAGGTCCACACGTGCAGCAGGATGATGCTGCCGAGCGCGGTCCGGGGGTCCGCGATCCAGCCGATGCCCTCGATGCCGACGAGGGCCAGGAGCTGGTTGACCAGCCCGGTGGTGCCGAAGAGCTGCTTCCAGAGGATGGCGATGGCCACCGAGGAGCCGAGCAGCGACGGCAGGTAGAAGACGGAGCGGTAGAACGCGAGGCCCCGCAGTCCCCGGTCGAGGACCATGGCGATCGCCAGGGCCAGCATGAGCTGCAGGGGCACCCCGACGAACACGTACGTGAAGGTCACCTTCAGCGAGTTGTGCAGCCGCTCGTCCGCCAGCATGCGGGAGAAGTTCTCCGTCCCGATCCAGTCGGGCGCCCGCATGAGGTTGTAGTCGGTGAACGAGAGGTAGAGGGACATCAGCATGGGGCCGAGGGTGATGACCACCAGTCCCACGATCCAGGGCGCCAGGAAGACCGCCGCGGCCCTGTTGTCCCGCCGCTCGGCCCGGGTCCTGCCCCGGGACCTCTTCGCCGGGGTCTGCCCCTCGGGCAGGCCCTTCCGGGTGATCTCCTCCACGACGCTCATGCCGGGAGCACCTCCCGGACCGTCCGCGCCCGGGGCCCCCGGTGCGGTCCAGCGTGGATGTGACTCGATGTCATCGGTATCTCCTCGGAACGAGTGGGAAAGCGTTTTCCAGAGCTGCGTTGCGTCCAGGCTAGTGGCCGACCGGTGTGACGTCAACCACAAATCTACGGTGGTTCAGGTCCCGACCGCGGGGACGGCGCGCCCCCGGGCGGCGGACGGTGAGCCGGCCAGGAGGCGCAGCGCCTCCACCGTCGCCGGCGGGCCGTAGCGCTCCGCCTCGTCCTGGGCCGCCCGGACGGAGGGGGCGACGCCCACGAGCGAGGCCGCCGCCAGGACCCCCGCGCCGCGCAGCTGCTCCGCGGACAGGGCCAGTCTCCCGGCCACGGCCACGACGGGCACGCCCCGGGCCGCGGCGAGGGCGGCCGCGGCGAGCGGCGCCTTGCCCTGCAGCGACTGGAGGTCCAACGACCCCTCGCCGACGACGAGCAGGTCCGCGTCCTCGAGCTGCTCCTCGAGCCCCACGAGGGCGGACACGAGGTCGAAGCCGCGCTCGAGCGTCGCCGGGGTCAGGGCCAGGAAGCCGGCCGGGAAGCCGCCGGCGGCGCCGGCCCCCGGGAGCAGGAACGGACGGGCGCCCTCGAGATCGGCCAGCAGCCCGGCCCACCGCCGGAGCGCGGCGTCCAGCTCGCGCCGGGCGGCACGGTCGGCGCCCTTCTGCGCGGCGAAGACGTGCGCGGCCCCGTCGGGGCCGTGCAGCGGGTTCTGCACGTCCACGGCCAGCCGCAGCCGCACCGCGCGCAGCCTCGGGTCCAGGGCGGAGGCGTCCAGGCGGGCGGCGGACAGCAGTCCCTCCCCGCCCAGGGGGACGGGGGCGCCGTCGTCGTCGAGGACCTCCAGGCCGAGCGCCCGCAGGGCGCCCGAGCCCCCGTCCGTCATCGCCGAGCCGCCGAGGCCGACGACGACGTCGGTCGCCCCGGCGTCCAGCGCCGCCCGGATCAGCTGGCCGCAGCCGTAGCTGTGCGCCGCGCGGGCCGTCGCCGGACTCGGGCGCACCTGGTCCAGACCGCTCGCCTGGGCGGATTCGATCACCGCGGTGGGGGCGCCGGAGGGCGCCGTGAGCACCGCCCAGCGCGCCCGCACCCGGCCCTCCACGGCGCCCCGGACGAGGGTGCGGCGCAGCCGCGCCCCGGCGGCCACCGCGGCGTCGACCGTGCCCTCGCCCCCGTCGGCCAGGGGCACGGAGCGGATCCGGGCCCCGGGCCGGTGCCGGCGCACCCCGGCAGCGAGCACGGCGGCGGCCTCGGCCGCCGTCAGCGACCCCTTGAACTTGTCCGGGGCCACGACCACCCGGGGGCGGTCGCCGAGCTCGTGCGGACCCACGTCAGGCGGTCGCGGCAGCGGGTGCGTCGGTCAGGGACGGCAGCACGATGGACTCCCAGCGCTCCTTCATCACGGCGAGCACGAGGTCCGGGTCCTGGTCGAAGATCTCCTGGTTGAAGATCTCGACCTCGACCGGGCCCGTGTAGCCGGCGGCGGCGACCCAGCGACCGATCGTGCCGAAGTCGATCACCCCGTCCCCCATCATCCCGCGGGAGAGCAGCGCGTCGGAGGCGATCGGCAGGTTGAAGTCGCAGACCTGGTAGGACGCCAGCCGGCCCTCCGCCCCGGCCCGGGCGATCTGGACCTCCAGCCCGGGGTCCCACCAGACGTGGAAGGTGTCCACCACCACGCCCACGGCGTCCACCGGGTGCGGGGCCGCGAGGTCCAGGGCCTGCCCGAGGGTGGACAGCACGGCCCGGTCCGCCGCGTACATGGGGTGGAGCGCCTCGAGCACGAGGCGCACGCCGTGCTCCCGGGCGAAGGGGACGAGCTCGGCGAGCCGTTCGGCCACGCGCTCGCGGGCCGCCACCACGTCCTTGTCGCCGCGGTCGCCCTCGCCGCCCAGGACGTGGGCGGCGGCGGGCAGGCCGCCGACGACCATGATCAGCTCGCTCGTGCCCAGGACCTGGGCCTCCCGGATCGCGTCCCGGTTGCTCTCGAGCGCGGCCCGCTGCCCGGCCTCGTCGGCCGCCGTGAGGAAGCCGCCGCGGCACAGGCTGGAGACCTGCAGACCGGCCCGCGAGATGATCCGGGCCGCGTTCTCGAGCCCGGCCTCGGCCACGCGGTCGCGCCACACGCCGATGTGCCCCAGCCCGGCCCGGGCGGTGGCGTCCACGGCCTGCTGCAGGGTCAGGCCGCGGGTGGTGCCCGTGTTCAGCGACAGCTGGAAGTCCGCGCTCATGCCGCACCTCCGGTGCTGCCGGCCGGCACGAGGACCGGCGCGAGGACCGGCGCGCCGAGGCCCGCTCCGTCCAGGAAGGTGGTCATCCGCCGCGCGGCGAGCTCGGGGTCGAGCAGCAGCCCGGCCCGGTCGGCCCGCCGGAACACCTCGACCAGGTGCGGCACGGAACGGCCCGAGTGCAGCCCGCCGACCATCTGGAAGCCGGGCTGGCTGCCGTTGAGCCACGACAGGAACGCGATGCCGCACTTGTAGTAGAAGGTCGGGGCGCTGAAGACGTGGCGCCCCAGCTCCTCCGTGGCGTCGAGGATCGCCCGCGCCCGGCCGGGCTCCCCGGCGTCGTAGGCCTGGAGCGCGGTGGACGCCGCCGGGTAGATGCCCGCGAAGATGCCCAGCAGCGCGTCGGAGTGCCGGGTGCCGTCGCCGTCGATGAGCTCGGGGTAGTTGAAGTCGTCGCCGGTGTAGAGGCGGACCCCCTCCGGCAGCGCCGCCCGCAGCCGGGTCTCGTGCGCGGCGTCCAGGAGGGACACCTTCACGCCGTCGACCTTGCCCGGGTGGGACCGGATGAGCTCGAGGAAGGTCTCCGTGGCCGTCTCCACCGCGTCGCTGCCCCAGTAACCGGTCAGCGCCGGGTCGAACATCGTCCCGAGCCAGTGCAGGACCACCGGGTGCCGGGCCTCGCCCAGCAGCTGGGAGTAGACCCGCAGGTAGTCGTCGGCGTCCCGCGCGGCCCGCACCAGTGCGCGGGACGCCATCAGGACGACCTTCGCCCCGGCGCCCTCGACCACCTCGACCTGCTCCCGGTATGCCTCGACCACGGCGCGCAGCCCGGTCTCGCCGGCCGCGACGCCCGCCGGGTCGAGCTGGTCCGTGCCCGCCCCGCACGCGATGAGGTCGCGGACGGTCCTGCCCTCCAGGGCGGGGTTGCCGGTGGCCAGTGCCGCCGAGGCCTCGGCGGTCGAGCGCCGGATCAGCTGCTGGGTGGCCGGCCAGTCCAGGCCCATCCCGCGCTGGGCGGTGTCCATGGCGTCGGCGACGCCCAGTCCGTAGGACCAGATGTCGTGGCGGAAGCCCAGGGTCGCGTCCCAGTCGAGCTGCGCCGGCGCCCCGGGGGTGTTGTCCCCGAGCGCCAGCGGCACCACGTGCGCGGCGGCGTAGGCCTTGCGCGCGGTGAGGGGCGCCTGCGGCCGGGTCCAGTTCCCCGGTCCGGCGAGCACGTGCTCGGTGCGGGACCCGCCGGCGCCGGGCAGGAGCACGGCGCTCACCGGACGGCCCCGGCGGTGCGCCGCTCGGCGGGGGAGAGGACGATCTCGGGGATGTCGATGGTGCGGCGCTCGGCCGAGGACTGCAGGCCCAGCTCGGCCAGCTGCACCCCGCGCGCGGCGGAGAGCAGTCCGAAGCGGTGCTCGCGGCCCGCGGCGACGTCGGCCAGGAACTCCTCCCACTGCGCCTTGAACCCGTTGTCCAGCTCCGCGTTGGCCGGCACCTCCAGCCACTGGTCGCGGAAGGACTCGGTGACGGGCAGGTCCGGGTTCCAGACGGGCTTGGGCGTGTGGGCCCGCTGCTGGGCCACGCACTTGTTCAGCCCGGCGACCGCCGAGCCGTGGGTGCCGTCCACCTGGAACTCCACGAGCTCGTCGCGGTGCACGCGCACGGCCCAGGAGGAGTTGATCTGGGCGACCACGGGGTCGCCGTCCGGGGTCTCGAGCTCGAAGACGCCGTAGGCGGCGTCGTCGGCGGTGGCCGGGTACTCGTGGCCCTGCTCGTCCCAGCGCGCGGGGATGTGCGTCACGGCCTTCGAGGTGACGGACCGGACGGGCCCCACGATGCCCTCGAGGACGTAGTTCCAGTGGCAGTACATGTCGACGGTCATGGACCCGCCGTCCTCCCGCCGGTAGTTCCAGGACGGGCGCTGGGCCTCCTGGTGCTCGCCCTCGAAGACCCAGTACCCGAACTCGCCGCGCAGGGACAGGATCCGGCCGAAGAAGCCCTCGTCCACGAGCCGCCGCAGCTTCACGAGACCGGGGAGGTAGAGCTTGTCGTGGACCACACCGGCGGTGACGCCGCGCTCCTGGGCGATCCGCGCCAGCTCGACCGCCTCGTCCAGGGTCTCGGCGGTCGGCTTCTCGGTGTAGACGTGCTTGCCCGCGCGCATGGCCTTCTTGAGCGTCTCGGCCCGGAGGCTGGTCATGGAGGCGTCGAAGACGATGTCCACGGTCGGGTCCTCGATGACCGCGTCGAGATCGGTGGTCCAGTGCTCCACGCCGTGCCGGCGCGCCAGCTCGGCGACCTTGGCCTCGTTGCGGCCCACGAGGATCGGCTCCACGGTCACGCGGGTGCCGTCCGGCAGGGTCACTCCTCCCTGGTCCCGGATGGGCAGGATCGAGCGCAGCAGGTGCTGGCGGTAGCCCATGCGGCCGGTGATGCCGTTCATGGCGATGCGGAGAACTCGGGGTTCGGACATCATCAACTCCAGAGGATTCGGGAAATTTGTAGGAAAGCGCTTTCCACTCTAGGGTTGGCTCAGTGTGACTGTCAACACGTTTCCGCCGCCGGGCTCCCCCGGCGCGCGGGGACGAGACGCCCGCCGGATGCGGTGGGCAGGAAGCAGGACCGGACCATGAGCGCAGTGACCCTCTCCCAGGTGGCCAGGCAGGCCGGGGTGTCCCTGGCCACGGCGTCCCGGGTGCTCAACGGATCGGACCGCCGGCCGGCCGAGCACATCGCCGAGCGCGTCCGGGACGCCGCGGAGACCCTCGGCTACGTGGCCAACGCCCAGGCGCAGGCGCTGGCGCGGTCCACCACCGGGCTGGTCGGGCTCGTGGTCCACGACATCGCCGACCCCTACTTCTCCTCGATCGCCAAGGGTGTGCAGCGCCGGGCCCGCACCGACCGGCACCAGCTGCTGCTGGCGGCCACCGACGGCACCGACCAGCTCGACGCCGTCGCGGCCTTCGCGGCCCACCGCACCGACGCGATCATCATGGCCGGTTCCCGCCGCCGGGAGATCGACCCGCGGCTGCTCGCCGAGCTCACCCGCTACCAGAAGAACGGGGGCCGGGTGGTGACCATCGGCCAGGCCTGGCTCGAGGGCGCCGGGTCGGTCACCATCGACAACCGCGGCGCCGGCGCCGACCTGACGGACATGCTGATCGGGGCCGGCCGGACCCGCTTCGCCTTCCTGGGCGGCCCCGAGGAGCTGACCAGCGCGGCCGAGCGCCGGGCGGGCTTCCGCTCGGCCCTCGAGCGGGCCGGACTGGCGGCGGAGGCCGAGGTCGTGCAGCACTTCAACAGCCAGGGCGGCTACGAGGCCGCGCGGGAACTGGTGGACCGGCTCGGGTCCGACACCGTGCGCGGGCTCACGGCCGTGGTCGGCAACGACGTCATGGCGCTGGGCGCGATCGCGGGCTTCCGGCACGCCGGGCTGGCCGTGCCGGACGACCTGTGGGTGGCCGGCTTCGACGACATCCCCAACCTGCGGGACTTCTCCCCCGGGCTGACCACCGTGCGCTTCCCCCTGGAGCAGATCGGGGAGACCGCCGCGGACATCGCCCTGAGCCACGACGAGGCCCGGATCGAGCACGTGGTGGGCGAGATCGTGCGGCGCGAGAGCGCCTGAGCCCGGGCAGGCACGAGGCGCCGCGT
>NZ_BAAGPL010000003.1:0-4921 GCF_054784195.1 Kocuria himachalensis | reverse complement strand
CGGACGCGGCGCCTCGTGCCTGCCGGGCGACGGCTCAGAGGTGCGCCTCCCCGGCCTTCACCGCCAGGACCGGCCGGTCGGACTGCAGGAGGATCCGCTGGGCGTGCGAGCCCATGATGAACTTCCCCACCTGGGAGCGCTGGCGCAGGCCGATGACGATCCGGGACACGTCGTGCTCGCGGGCGAGGTCGAGGATCTCCTGGGCGAGGTCGTCCCGGTGGGACGGCTGCAGCACGGTGTGCGGGACGCCGGCGGACTCGGCGGCCGAGGTGACGCGGCGCAGGTCGTCGTCGGAGGCGACCGACCTGTCCGCCAGGGCGCCCTCGCGCACGGAGTTCACGATCAGCAGCCGTTCCCCCCGCAGCCGGGCCTCCTCGATGGCGGCCTGGACGGCGGCCTCGCCGACGGGAGTGGGGACGTAACCGACGAGGATGCTCATGAGTTCTCCTTGACAGGGGTGCGGTCGGAGACCTCGTCGGCCGGCCCCGTGGGGGACGGACGGGAGGTCCTGCGACGGCGGAGGGCGGACTGGATGACGGGCAGCACTGCGACCAGCACGAACAGCAGCAGCAGGGTCGCCGATATGGGACGGGTGAAGAACCCGGTGACATCCCCCTCGAAGACGAGCAGGGAGCGGCGCAGACTCGACTCGAGGAGGGAGCCGAGGACGAACGCCAGCACCAGCGGGCCGGGCTCGAAGCCGAACTTCTTCATGAGGTAGCCGATGGCGCCGAAGACCACGACCAGGGTGACGTCGAACATCGAGTTGTTGATCGTGTAGGCGCCCAGCAGGGTGATCAGGGCGGTGATGGGCCCGAGGATCGCCGCGCGCACCCGCAGGATGCGGACGAAGACCCCGATGAGGGGGATCGACATGATCAGCAGCAGGATGTTGCCGATGTACATCGAGTTGACCACGCCCCAGAACAGCTCGGGGTTCTGCTGGACCAGCTGCGGTCCCGGGGTGACGCCCTGGATGAGCAGGGCGCCGAACATCAGGGCCATCGTGGCGTTGGCCGGGATCCCCAGGGTGAGCAGGGGGATGAAGGAGCTGGTGGCCGCCGCGTTGTTGGCGGTCTCCGGCCCGGCGACGCCCTCGATGGCGCCCCTGCCGAAGCGCTCGGGCTGCTTCGCCCGCTTCTTCTCCATGGCGTAGGCGGCCATCGAGGAGATCGTGGCGCCGCCGCCGGGGAGGATGCCCAGGAAGAAGCCCAGGACCGAGCCGCGGCCGATGGCGCCGGAGGCCTGCCGGAGGTCGGCCCGGGACGGCCACACGTTCGAGACGCTGGCGGGCGCCTTGGCCGCGCGGTGGCGCTCCTCGAGGTTGTGGAGGATCTCGCCCAGGCCGAAGAGACCCATGGCGACGGGCACGAAGTCGATGCCGTCCGCCATGTTGACGCTCCCGAAGGTGAACCGCTCACCGCCGGTGAAGACGTCCCGTCCCACGGTGGCCAGCAGCAGCCCGAAGCACGCGGCGATCAGCGCCTTGGACTTGTTGCCGTTGCTGATGGTGGCGACGAGCAGGATGCCGAGCAGGGCGAGCGCGGTGTACTCGGGCGGCCCGAAGTCGAGGGCGAACCCGGCGACGAGCGGGGCCAGGAAGGTGAGCCCGACGATGGCGACGGTCCCGCCGATGAAGGAGCCGATGGCGGCGATGCCGAGCGCCGTCCCCGCCCGGCCCTGCTTGGCCATCACGTAGCCGTCGAAGACGGTGACCACGGAGCTGGCCTCGCCGGGCAGCCGGAGCAGCACGGAGGTGATGGTCCCGCCGTACTGGGCCCCGTAGAAGATGCCGGCCAGCATGATGATGGCCGTCACCGGCTCCACGCCGTAGGTCAGGGGCAGCAGGATCGCGATGGTCGCGGCGGGGCCCAGGCCGGGCAGCACGCCGATCAGCATGCCGATGGTCACGCCCAGGAGGCAGTACAGGAGATTGGTGGGCTCCAGGACGACGGCGAAGCCGTCCAGGGCCGGTTGCAGGAAGTCCATGCGGAAGCCTTTGGGTCGAGGGCCGTGCGGAGTCGCGGGCCGTCAGAACAGGTGCGGGATGGTGGTGCCGAGACCCAGGATGAAGATCGCGTAGAAGACGACGACGACGAGCACGGAGTACAGCGTGGCCGAGCGCCACGTCTCGCCGCCGAGGAACTTCATCCAGATGAAGCACAGGACCAGGGAGGGGATCTCGAACCCGATCACGGGCATGAGCAGGACCATCCCCACGAACGTGAGGAAGCCGACGACGGGGAGCAGCGACTGGCGGGTGAACCGCTCGCCGTCCCCTCCGCGCCGCCCGAGGACGAGCTGGGCGAGGCACAGGGCCACGGCCACGACGGCGACCACGAACGGCCACATCCCCGGGTCCGGCTGCTGCGGCGTGCCGAGGCCCATGCGCAGGGCCAGCACGGCGGCCACGACGGCCAGGGCCGTGACGACCAGCGTCGCCGCGGTGCCGGCGAGCGGCCCGGCCGGCGGCGGCCCCTCCGCCTCCCACCGGGCGGCGAGCTGCTCCGGGGTGAGCTCGTCCGCTGCCGCGTCGTCGTCGAGGAGGACGTCGGCGACCGACGTGGGGTCGTCCGTGCGGGGCTGGTTCATGGTGGCGCTCCTGGGACCGGGGATCGTCGTGGTGGGCACGCGGGGCTACTCGGAGAGGGAGATGTCGTGCTCCTCGACGAGCTGCGCGTAGCGCTCGGCGAGCTCCGCCCACTCGGCCTCGACCTCCTCGCCGGAGATCTCGTGGGGGGTCAGCAGGTTCTGCTCGTTGAACTCCCGGTACGCGTCCGTGGCCACGGCGGCGTCGAAGGCCTCGACCAGCCGGTCCTTGACCTCCTGCGGCGTGCCGTTCGGGGCGGCGACGGCCCGGTACTGGGCCACGGGCACGTCGTAGCCGGACTCGACCGCGGTCGGGACCTCCGGCAGGAACTCGTTGCGCTCCTCCGAGAAGACGACGACGGGCACGACCTCACCGGCGTCGATCTGCGGCTTGGCCTCGCCCAGCTGGACGGTGGCCACCTGCACCTGGTCGCCGAGCACGGCGGTGAGGGCCGGGGACCCGGAGTCGAAGGGCACCTCGGTGCCGGTGATGTCCGCCTGCTCGAACAGGATCGTCTGGGCCAGCTGGGAGCCGGTGCCGACACCGGTGGTCCCGTAGCTGAACCCGCCCGAGTTCGCCTTCACGTCCTCGAGGGTCTTCATCCCGGAGGCCTTGCTGGCGACCATGACGTAGTCGTCCTGGGACAGGCCCTTGAGGACCTCGACGTCGTCCAGGGACACGGCCTCCTCCTCGCCCACGGCGAGCGGGGTGATGGTGATCAGGGACGCGTTGAGCAGCACGAGGTTGTAGCCGTCGGCGGCGGCGCCGGCCACTTCCTGGGTGGCCAGGGCACCGTTGGCGCCGGGCTTGTTCACGACCGGCACGGCCACGCCGAGATCCTCCGAGGCCCCGTCGGCCAGGGCCCGGGCGATGAGGTCGGTGGAACCGCCGGCGGCCTGACCGACCGTCAGGGTGATGGGGTCCGTGGGGAAGTCCTCCCCCGAAGCACCGGCAGCGCCGCCGACGTTGCCGCCGCAGGCCGAGAGCGTGAGCAGCGTGGTCGCCGCGGTGGCGCCGAGCAGGACCTGGCGGAACGGTGTCTTGTGCATGGCATCTCCTGGGAACGAGAGGAACTGGGGGCCGCCCGGCCGCACCGCCGGAGGACGTGTCGATCTGTGAGTGCGATCACAGGTGACGTGAGCCCCGAGCCTAGAAAGAGAATATGATGCCTGTCCAAGCCAATTCGTGCATTGAGTAATACCCGAAGGACATGATGTTCACACTCGACCAGGCACGCAGCTTCATCGCCGTCGCGGAAGAGCTGCACTTCGGCCGCGCCGCCGTGCGGCTCAACATGACGCAGCCCCCCTTGAGCCGCCAGATCCAGAAGCTGGAGAAGACGGTGGGGGTGGAGCTGCTCGAGCGGGACAACCGCCGGGTGGCACTCACCTCCGCCGGCCGCGCGTTCCTGGCCGAGGCCCGCAAGCTGGTCGCGGCCGCGGACCGGGCGCCGCTGCTGGCGCGCCGGATCGCCGCCGGGCGCTCGGGGGTGCTGCGGATCGGCTTCACCGCCGCCTCCGGGTTCAGCCTGCTGGGACCGCTGCTCAGCGAGATCGAGCAGGTGCTGCCGGACGTCGACGTCGACCTGCAGGAGCTGGTGACCGGGGAGCAGCTGCAGGCCCTGGAGAACGGCGACCTCGACCTGGGGCTGGCCCGGCCGCCCTTCGACACCGAGCTCTTCGAGTCGCAGCTGCTGCTCGCCGAGGACCTCTACGTCGCCGTCCCGGCCGACCACCCGCTGAGCGCGCTCAGGCGTCCCGTCACGTCGGCCGACCTCAAGGAGGTGCCGCTGATCATGCACTCCCCCACCAAGGCGCGGTACTTCTACGACCACGTGGTGCGGCTCGTGGAGGTGGAGCACCGCAACGTCGTCCACACCGTCAGCCAGGTCCTCACCATGGTGGCGCTCGTGGCCGCCGGGCGCGGGGTTGCCTTCGTCCCGGAGTCCGCCCGCCTCCTCGGCATCGAGGGCGTCGCCTACCTCCGGCTGGCCAGCGGGTCCGCGGGGAGCGTCGAGCTGCACGCCCTCTGGGACCGCACGTCGAAGAACCCCGCCCTGCACCATCTCCTCGAGCTGCTGCGCACCCAGCCGCACTGACCCCGCTCCATCGATGCCTTCAGGGCATGACTCCATTCAAAAACGGGCTTGGACAGGCATCGTACGGCGTCCCTAGGGTGAGACGTGATTCACAGGCAGAACGCCTCACCTCGACCCATGCGAAGGACGACGACCGTGGCCACACACACGCCCCAGGAACTGGCGGACCAGCTCAAGGACGGCCTGCTGTCCTTCCCCGTCACCGCCTTCGACGCCGACCTGCTCTTCGACGA
>NZ_BAAGPL010000002.1:32792-121274 GCF_054784195.1 Kocuria himachalensis | reverse complement strand
TCAACCGAATAAAACATCCGGTATCAACAAACATGGCACACTATTGAGTTCTCAAACAACAGACCGATCAGCGTGTCTCGCTTGACACCTTGCTGCCGGAGTGCTCTGCAACCTTAGCCCTTCCGGTCGGCCCCGGTCAATCTCAGGTGAACTCTTGGTTACCTGATCGTGACGGCGCCGCCTTCCGGCGAAGCTCACAATCTCCCACCCTAACACTCTTCCGACTCCGCGCAACTCGCTGGTTGCTCGGTGCAGACCGTCCGGTGTGGGATGCCGTCCCGTGGCTCTCCCGGAGGAGTTCCTCGCCGCGACGACTTGGAAGAAGTTACTCCGTTTCCGCGGCCCGTGCAAACCGGCCGCCGGGACCGCCCTGCCGCCGCCCGTCGAGGGGTCTCCCGGGCGCCCCGCGCCGTTGCCGGGGACGGCGGAAGGGCCCGGATCCGAGGATCCGGGCCCTTCCCGTGACTCCGGTCGACACCTCGCGGGCGCCGCCGGGGTCGGATCAGTGCTCGGCCGGCTTGAGGTACAGGACCGCCAGCGGCGGGACGGTCAGCTCGACCGAGGCGGGGTTGCCGTTGTGGGCGCCCTCCGTGGCGGTGACCTTGCCGAGGTTGCCCACGCCGGAGCCGCCGAAGAGCTCGGAGTCCGTGTTGAGCACCTCGACCCACTCCCCCGCCCACGGCAGACCCAGCCGGAAGTTCTCGTGCGGGTTGCCGGCGAAGTTCGCCACGCACACGAGCGGGTTGCCCTGCTCGTCCCAGCGGGTGAAGGAGAGGGTGTTGCGCCCGGCGTCGGCCGCGTCGATCCACTCGAACCCGGCGGGGTTGTTGTCCCGCTCGTACAGCGCGGGGGTCTCGCGGTAGATCCCGTTGAGGGTGCGCACCAGCTCCTGGACGCCCTTGTGCGGCGGGGTCTCGGAGAGCCACCAGTCCAGGCCGTGCTCCTGGGACCACTCCGACTCCTGGGCGTACTCCGTGCCCATGAAGATCAGCTGCTTGCCGGGGTGGGCCCACATGAACGCCAGGTAGGCGCGGACGTTGGCGAGCTGCTGCCACCGGTCGCCCGGCATCTTGCGCAGCAGGGAGCCCTTGCCGTAGACGACCTCGTCGTGGGAGATCGGGAGCAGGAAGTTCTCCGAGAACGCGTAGACCAGCGAGAACGTGAGCTTGTTGTGGTGGTAGTACCGGTTGACCGGGTCCTCCGCCATGTACTCGAGGGTGTCGTTCATCCACCCCATGTTCCACTTGAGCCCGAAGCCCAGCCCGTCGGCGTCGGTCGGCCGGGTCACGCCCGGGTAGGACGTCGACTCCTCGGCGATCATGACGACCCCCGGGGTGCGCTTGTACGCGGTGGCGTTGGCCTCCTTGAGGAACGCGATCGCCTCGAGGTTCTCCCGGCCGCCGTAGACGTTGGGCTCCCACTCCCCCTCGTTGCGCGAGTAGTCGAGGTAGAGCATGGACGCGACCGCGTCCACGCGCAGACCGTCCACGTGGAACTCCTCGAGCCAGTAGGAGGCGTTGGCCACCAGGAAGTTCCGGACCTCGTTGCGGCCGTAGTCGGGGATCAGCGTCCCCCAGTCCTTGTGCTCGCCCCGGCGGGGGTCGGCGTGCTCGTACAGGGGCTCCCCGTCGAAGCGGGCCAGCGCCCACTCGTCCTTCGGGAAGTGGCCCGGGACCCAGTCCACGATCACGCCGATGCCGGCCTGGTGCAGCTTGTCCACGAGGTAGCGGAACTCGTCCGGGCTGCCGAAGCGGGAGGACGGCGCGTAGTAGGACGTCACCTGGTAGCCCCAGGACCCGCCGAACGGGTGCTCCGCCACGGGCATGAACTCCACGTGGGTGAAGCCCTGCCAGGTGAGGTACTCGACGAGCTCCTTCGCGAGGTCCTTGTAGCCGAGGCCCTTGCGCCACGAGCCGATGTGCAGCTCGTAGACGCTCATGGGCGCGTTGTGCGGATCGGTCGCCGCGCGGCGCGCCATCCAGTCGTCGTCCTGGAACTCGTAGTCGGACTCGAAGACGCGGGACGCGGTGGACGGCGGCACCTCGGTGCCGAAAGCCATGGGGTCCGCCTTCTCGCGCCAGCCGCCGTCCCGGCCGAGGATGCGGAACTTGTAGGTGGCGCCGGAGCCCAGGCCCGGTACGAAGATCTCCCACACGCCCGAGGAGCCGAGGGAGCGCATGGCGTGCTCGCTGCCGTCCCAGCCGTTGAAGTCGCCGATGACCCGCACCGCCTGGGCGTTGGGCGCCCACACGGCGAACGCCACGCCGGTGATGTCGCCCATCGCCGAGGGGTAGCGGCGCACGTGCGCGCCGAGGACGGTCCACAGCGTCTCGTGGCGGCCCTCGCCGATGAGGTGGAGGTCCAGCTCGCCGAGGGTCGGCCCGAAGCGGTACGGGTCGTCCAGCCGCTGCGGCTCCAGGTCCCGGTAGGTCACGTCCACGCGGTAGTCGGGGATCCGCCCCGGTTCGTGCGCCGGGACCACGCCCGTGAAGATGCCGCCCCACTCGTGCTCGAGCTCGAAGGTGCCGTCCTGCGTCACGACCGCCACGGCCGTCGCGAACCGGCGCAGCGTGCGCACGGTGACGCTGCCGTCCGGGTTGAGGTGGGCGCCCAGGACGCCGTGCGGGTCGTGGTGACGGCCCTCGGACACCGCGGCCAGCACGTGCTCGGCCACGGGCGCCGGCCCCGCGGGTGCCACGTCGTGTCCGGCCGGGACGGCTCGGGACGTCTGGGCGGGGTCGGATCGGTCCTGCGGAGTGCTGGGGCTCACTGCGTCCTCGATTTCCGTTCCCGCTGCCGCCGGGATGAGCCGCGCGGACCGGGAGCTGTCGTCGTCGTGGTCGGTGCCGGACGCGGGGTCCGCACCGGCGGTATCAGGGTTCACGCTACGCGACCGGAGGCTCACCAGTGAACGGCGAACCGCCGCGGCCGGGACGTCCACCCAGTCGGGGCGGTTGCGCTGCTCGTAGACGACCTCGTACAGGGCCTTGTCCAGCCACAGCGCCAGGAACAGGGGGGAACCGCGGTCCACCGCGTGCCCCGCGCCCTGCTCGTAGCCCGCCAGGAAGGCGTCGCCGGCGCGCCGGCCCCACTCCTCGGCGTCATCCGCGCCGGCACGGGCCCCGAAGGCGGCGGCGTAGTCGAAGGAGCGCAGCATGCCGACCACGTCGCGCAGGGCGACGTCCGGGCGGGTGCGCTCCTCGATGGCGCGCAGGGGCTCCCCCTCGAAGTCCAGGACCTTGAACTGCCCGTCCTCGGTCTGCAGGACCTGACCCAGGTGGTAGTCGCCGTGGATCCGCTGCAGCGGAGGCAGCTCCGGCACGTCGTCGAGGGACGTGATCAGCTGGTCGAGGGCGGCCGCGTGCTCCGAGAACAGGGAGCCGGTCTCGGTGCGGGCCCAGCGCAGGCGCCCTCCGAGGTCGTTCAGGAGACGGGCGCGGGCCGCGTCGTCGGGGGCGTCCGCGCCGAACGCGCGGCCCAGGTCGCGGTGCACGCGCGCGGTCGTGCGGCCCAGTTCCCGGGCCTCCTCGGAGAAGTCCACACCCTGCTCGGCGGCCTGGACGGCCCGTCCCCACGCGTCGGCGGAGCCGGCGAGGAACTCGGTGGCCACGGCCAGCTGGCCCTGCACGGTGCTCAGCCCGGTGCGCCAGCGGGCGTCGAGCCACCCGAAGGTGCTCGGCACCGCGGGGCAGCCGAGCGCGGTGAGCTCGCGGCCCACCTCGACGTCGGGGTTGTCGCCCTCCCCCAGCACCCGGAAGAACTTCACGATCACGGCGTCGGCGTCCGCCCGGCCCGCGGGCGGGGTGAGGATCACCGAGGAGTTCGACTGCTCGCTCGAGATCACACGAACCTGCTCGGACGTCTCGACCGCGTAGGGGACGCGCAGCACGTCGCCGTGCGCACCGGTCACGGTCATCCCGAGGGGGCCGGAGCTGACGGATTCCGCGCGCTGCATGAGCCCGAGGACCGGCCCGACGAAGGCCGGGTCCCCGACCCCGTCGTAGACCCACGGACCGGCCACGGCCTCCTCCGCGCCGGGCAGCGGCAGCCCGGTGCGGTGGGCCACGGCGCGGCCGGCGCGGGCCGCCCGGTCCCGGAGGAAGCGCGCGGCGCGGCGCGGCGTGGCGTTCTCCTCCTGCGGGACGCCCGTCCCGGCCTCCTCGGCCGCGGCCGGTGCCAGCTCCCCGACGAGGAAGCGCTCGGCGCCCTCGAGGGGAGCGGCGCGGAAGCTCAGCGGCACCTGGAGGAGTTCGGTGCGCGCCCCCTCGGAGGCCTCCACCAGGAGGATCCGGGCGCCGGCGCCCTCCTGGTCCGGCAGGGCCAGCTGGGCGACGACCCGCAGCTCCACTCCCGCACCCCCGTCGGCGAAGGGGAACCACCGCTGCCGCGGCAGCCACCGGCGCAGGAGGTCGAGGAGCTCGTCGGGGTGCTGGTCGGTCATAGGATCGGGTCCTTCCGGGACGGGCGTGGAGGTGGCCGGACGCGCGGACGCGCTCAGGACTTGGTCGCGGTGATGATCGGCATGGCCGTGGTCTGCGGGGCCGAGCCGTCGTCGCGGGCGGCCGCCCGCAGACGCAGCCAGAAGAAGTCCTGGCTGCCGAGGGTGATGCGGTACTCCCCGGCCTCGTCCACCTCGCCGAACAGGTCGCCGCCGAAGAGCTCGCGCAGCCCGCGTCCCGCGAACTGCGGCATCCGGATCCGCGCGAAGGCGGGGGTGTGGGCGAGGTTGAACAGGCACAGCACGGTCTCGCCGCGCCCGTCGTCGGTCTCCTCGTCGGGGAGCACGCGCAGGAACGCGAGCACGGAGTCGTGGTCCGTCTCCACGTTGACGTAGGAGCCGAGGCCGAAGGCCGGGTGCGCCTTGCGCACCGCGAGCATCTGGCGCATCCAGTGCAGCAGGGACGACGACGACGCCAGCTGCGCCTCCACGTTGACCTGGTTGTAGTGGTAGACCAGCGACTGCACGACCGGCAGGTACAGCTTGCCCGGGTCCGCCTTGGAGAACCCGGCGTTGCGGTCCGGGGTCCACTGCATCGGGGTGCGGGACGCGTCGCGGTCGTCGAGCCAGATGTTGTCGCCCATCCCGATCTCGTCCCCGTAGTACAGGAACGGGCTCCCCGGCAGGGACAGGAGCAGGGCGTGGATCAGCTCGATCTCGGCCCGCGAGTTGTCCAGCAGGGGTGCCAGCCGGCGGCGGATGCCCACGTTGGCGCGCATGCGGGAGTCAGGGGCGTACCAGCCGAGCATCGCCTGGCGCTCCTCGGTGGTCACCATCTCGAGGGTCAGCTCGTCGTGGTTGCGCAGGAACGTGCCCCACTGGGTGCCGCGCGGGATGTCCGGGGTCTCGTGCATGGTCTCCACGATCGGGCCGGCCTTCTGGTCCCGCAGCGCGTAGAAGATCCGCGGCATGATCGGGAAGTGGAAGCACATGTGGCACTCCGGGCTCTCCTCGCTGCCGAAGTACTCCACCACCTCGTGCGGCATCTGGTTCGCCTCGGCGACCACCACGCGCCCCGGGTACTGGTCGTCGATCATGCGCCGCAGGTCGACCAGGAAGTCGTGGGTGCCGGGGAGGTTCTCGCAGTTGGTCCCCTCCTCCTCGATCAGGTACGGGATCGCGTCGGCCCGGAAGCCGTCGATGCCCATGTCGAGCCAGAACTTCACCACGTCGTGGACGGCCTCCACCACGGCGGGGTTCTCGAAGTTGAGGTCCGGCTGGTGGGAGAAGAACCGGTGCCAGAAGAACTGGCGGCGGATCGGGTCGAACGTCCAGTTCGACTCCTCGGTGTCCACGAAGATGATCCGGGCGTCCTGGTACAGCTCGTCCGTGTCGGACCAGACGTAGAAGTCGCCGTAGGGCCCCTCGGGGTCCTCGCGGGAAGCCTGGAACCACGGGTGCTGGTCGCTCGTGTGGTTGAGCGGGAGGTCGATGATCACCCGCAGGCCGCGGGCGTGCGCCTCGGCCACGAGTCGCTTGAAGTCGCTGATCGTGCCGAACTCGTCGAGCACGGAGTAGTAGTCCGAGATGTCGTAGCCGCCGTCGCGCAGCGGGGACTCGAAGAACGGCGGCAGCCAGAGGCAGTCGATGCCCAGCCACTGCAGGTAGTCGAGCTTGTCGATCAGGCCGGAGAAGTCGCCCGAGCCGTCACCGTTGGCGTCGGAGAACGCCCGGACGAGCACCTCGTAGAACACCGCTTTGCGGAACCAGTCGGGGTCGTGGGAGATGCCGGGGGCGTTGAGCGAGTACGGCGAGATGCTCATGCGGGGGTGCCGCCTTTCGGACAGGTGGGTCGGAGGCCATCGGTGCTGAGGAGGGGCCCTCCCGGGGTGTCGCCCGGGAGGGCCCCGACGGGGAGCGGTCGAGCCCCTACTTCACGTTGCGGCGGACGTGCAGGACGTGCGCGGGGTCGTAGTGCGGGTCCAGGCGCACGTAGTTGTGCGTGCCCCACTTCCACGAGTGCCCGCTGAGCAGGTCGTCCACCCAGAAGCTGCCGTCCTCGTTGAAGTCCGCGTCGTCCAGGTCCAGGGACTCCAGGTCCAGCCAC
Source organism: Kocuria himachalensis (assembly GCF_054784195.1). NCBI lineage: Bacteria > Bacillati > Actinomycetota > Actinomycetes > Micrococcales > Micrococcaceae > Kocuria > Kocuria himachalensis. The sequence continues at coordinate 114,729 of NZ_BAAGPL010000002.1, read as the reverse complement.
ACGGTGCCCTCGCGGACCGCGTGCGGGTCCACGTTGACGACCACGATGACCGTGTCCTTGTAGCTCGAGCCCCCGTGCCGGACGGTCTTCGTCTTCGAGTAGGCGACCAGGGCGTCGTCGGACGTGGACTGCACCGTCAGGTTCTGCAGGTCGCCCAGGGAGGCGTGCCGGCGCCGGATCTCGTTGAGCCGCGTGAGGTACGGGGCCAGGGACTCGCCGCGCTCCTCGGCGCCGGCGAAGTCGCGGGGCCGGTACTGGTACTTCTCGTTGTCGACGTACTCCTCGGCACCCGCCCGCGCCACGTGCTCGTACAGCTCGTAGCCGGCGTAGACGCCCCAGAGGGGCGAGCCGGTGGCGGCCAGGACGGCACGGATCTTGAAGGCCGCGGGACCGCCGAACTGCAGGTACTCGGTGAGGATGTCGGGGGTGTTCACGAAGAAGTTCGGCCGGTACACCGCCGAGGTCTCGTGGCTGATCTCCTCCAGGTACTCCTCGATCTCCTTCTTGGTGTTGCGCCAGGTGAAGTACGAGTAGGACTGCTGGAAGCCGACCCGGGCGAGGCCCTGCATCATGGCGGGGCGGGTGAACGCCTCGGCGAGGAACACGACGTCGGGGTGCTTGGCGTTGACGGTGCCGATCAGCCACTCCCAGAACCACAGGGGCTTGGTGTGCGGGTTGTCGACCCGGAAGATCTTCACGCCGTGGGCGATCCACAGCTCCACGATCCGCAGCACCTCGAGGGACAGGCCCTCGGGGTCGTTGTCGAAGTTGATCGGGTAGATGTCCTGGTACTTCTTCGGCGGGTTCTCCGCGTACGCGATGGAGCCGTCGGCCCGGGTCGTGAACCACTCCGGGTGCGCCGTGACCCACGGGTGGTCCGGGGAGGCCTGCAGGGCGAGGTCCAGGGCCACCTCGAGGCCGAGGTCCGCGGCGCGGGCCACGAATCCGTCGAAGTCCTCGAACGAGCCGAGGTCGGGGTGGATCGCGTCGTGCCCGCCCTCGGCGGCGCCGATGGCCCACGGGGACCCCGGGTCCTGCGGACCGGCCACCAGCGTGTTGTTGGGGCCCTTGCGGTGGGCGTGGCCGATCGGGTGGATCGGGGGCAGGTAGATGACGTCGAAGCCCATGGCGGCGACGCGGTCGAGGCTCTCCGCGGCGGTCCGGAAGGTGCCGGAGGTCCACGTGCCGGACTCGGCGTCGAAGACGGCGCCCTCGGAGCGGGGGAAGAACTCGTACCAGGACCCACGGCCGGCGGCGGCGCGCTCGACCTTCAGCGGGTAGCGGCGGCTCTCGGTCACGAGGTCCCGCACGGGCCGCTCGGCGACCACGGCCAGGACCTCGGCGGAGGTGCCGGCCTCGAGCCGGTGCTCGGCGGGCAGCTCGCCGTTGCCGAGCGTGCGCGAGACCGAGCGGAACAGCTCGGCGTCGGAGTCCGGGCGGCCCGGCTCCGCGGCGGCGCGGTCGAAGAGCACGACGCCCTCCGCCATCATGAGGTCGACGTCCTGGCCGACGCCCAGCTTGATCTCGGCGGCGTGGCGCCACGTCTCGAACAGGTCGCCCCAGCCCTCGACGGCGAAGGTCCAGGCGCCCTCGGCGGTCGGCGTCAGCCACGCCTCGTAGCGGTCCGTGCCGGGAGTGGTGAGGCGCATCGGCACGCGCTCGGCCTCCGCGCCCTGCGGGTCGTACAGCACCGCGGTCACGCCCAGGGCGTCGTGGCCCTCGCGGAACACGGTGGCGCCCACCCGGATCGACTCGCCCGGCACGGCCTTGGCCGGGAAGCGCCCGCCCTCGACCACGGGGCTGACGCCGACGACCGGGATCCGGCCGTAGACCAGGTCCTCGCGGGAGAACGCCGAGCCGGCGGCCTTCCGGCGGGTGGTCGTCGCCTTCCGGGGCGTGGTGGTCTTCCTGGCGGTGGCAGTCCTCGTGGTGCCGGCCTTGGCGGCCGGAGCCTTGGCGGCCGCGGGCGCCTTCGTGGCGGCGGTCCTGGTCGTCGAGGTCCGCTTGGCACGCGGCTTGGGCTCCGCCGCGGGGACGACGGCGATGCCGGGCTCGTCGGCCACGGGCGCCGGGGCCGCCGCGTCCGGGGTCTTCCGGGCGGTGGACGCTCGGCGCCGGGCCGGCGCCTTCTTCGCGGGCTGCTCGGCCGGCGCCGCGGGGGCACCGGTCCCGGCGGCGGGAAGGGCGGGTGTCGTCGAGGGGTCGGGGGCGGGCGCGCCGGCCGGGCTCGAGGCCGGGTCGGACGGGGGCGGCGTGTTGGCTTGGCTCACCTGGACCACGTTAGCGACAAACCCGGCGATCGTTAAGCCCGCTGTCGAACCGTGGGACGGTGTCGCGGCGCCGGTGGGGCGGCCCGGCGCGCCGTGGGACGGGTGGGCCGTGGCGCCGCCCTCCGCCGCCGCGGCACCGGTAGTCTGACGGCGTGAAGGCAATCCGTAGATTCACCGTGCGCACCGTGCTGCCGGAGTCCATCGCCCCTCTGAGCCGACTTGCGAGGAACCTCCGCTGGTCCTGGCACCGGCCCACCGAACAGTTGTTCGCCGAGCTGAACCCGCAGGCCTGGGACGCGGTCCACGGGGACCCCGTCAAGCTCCTCGGCTCCCTCACCCGCGAGGAGATCCAGCAGATCGCCCAGGACCCCGCCACGGTGCGCCGGATCGAGGAGCTGGACGCCGACCTCGAGCGCTACCTCACCGACGACCTGTGGTACCAGAAGACCCAGACGGGGGACGCCCCGAGGGCCATCGCCTACTTCTCCGCCGAGTACGGCGTCACCTCCGTGCTCCCCCAGTACTCGGGCGGGCTCGGGATCCTCGCCGGCGACCACCTCAAGAGCGCCTCGGACCTCGGCGTGCCGGTGGTGGGGGTCGGCCTCTTCTACCAGCACGGCTACTTCAAGCAGTCCCTGTCCCGCGACGCGTGGCAGCAGGAGTCCTACCCCGTGCTCGACCCGGACGGCATGCCGCTGGCCCTGCTGCGGGAGGAGGACGGGAGCCCCGTCCGCATCACCCTGCCCCTGCCCAACGGCCGTTCCCTGTCCGCCCACGTCTGGCGGGCCGACGTCGGCCGCGTCCCCCTGCTGCTGCTCGACTCGGACATCCCGGACAACGACGACCACGCCCGCAACGTCACGGACCGCCTCTACGGCGGCGGCGGCGACCACCGGCTCCAGCAGGAGCTGCTCCTCGGGATGGGCGGGATCCGGGCGCTGCGGGCCTTCTCCCGACTGACCGGGGCACCCGCCCCGGAGGTCTTCCACTGCAACGAGGGCCACGCCGGGTTCCTGGGCGTCGAGCGGATCGCGGAGCTCATGGACCCGGCGGACGGGACCGAGCCGATGACGTGGGACGAGGCCCTGACCGCGGTGCGCTCGGCCACCGTGTTCACGACCCACACCCCGGTGCCCGCGGGCATCGACCGGTTCGAGCAGGCGCAGATCGAGCACTTCCTCAACGCGGGCCTCGCCCCGTCCGTGCCCACGGCCAAGGTCCTGTCCCTGGGCGCCGAGGACTACGACGGCGGCGACCCCGCCAAGTTCAACATGGCGGTCATGGGCCTGCGCCTGGCCCAGCGCGCCAACGGGGTGGCCAAGCTGCACGGCGTGGTCTCCCGGGGCATGTTCCAGGGACTGTGGCCGGGCTTCGACGTCGACGAGGTGCCGATCGGCTCGATCACCAACGGCGTGCACGTGATGACGTGGATCGACCCGCGCATGGCGGAACTGGCCCTCGACCCGATGGGCTCCGACCTCAACCGGGCCGCGCGGTGGCGCCGGATCTACGGCGCCGACGACGCCGAGCTGTGGTCCGTCCGCCGGGAGCTGCGGACCCGGCTGGTGGAGGACGTCCGGGCGCGGCTGCGAGCGTCGTGGAAGAAGCGCGGTCTCGCCGACGCCGAGCTGGGCTGGACCGACACGGTCCTCGACCCGGGCGTGCTCACGATCGGCTTCGCCCGCCGGGTGCCCACCTACAAGCGGCTCACGCTCATGCTGAGGGACCCGCAGCGGCTCAAGCGGATCCTGCTGGACCCGGAGCACCCCGTGCAGCTCGTGGTCGCCGGGAAGTCGCACCCGGCCGACGAGCAGGGCAAGCGCCTGATCCAGGACCTCGTGCGCTTCACGGACGACCCGGAGGTGCGCCACCGGATCGTGTTCCTCCCCAACTACGACATCGCGATGGCCCGGACCCTCTTCCCGGGCTGCGACGTGTGGCTGAACAACCCGCTGCGCCCGCTCGAGGCGTGCGGCACGTCCGGGATGAAGGCCGCCCTCAACGGCGGGCTGAACCTCTCGGTGCTCGACGGCTGGTGGGACGAGATGTACGACGGGCAGAACGGCTGGGCCATCCCGACCGCCGACGAGGGCGCGCACCCGGACGAGCGCGACGACATCGAGGCCGCCGCGCTCTACGAGCTCATCGAGAACCACGTGGCCCCGCGGTTCTACGGCGAGACGGCGGAGGGCTCGGACCCGAACACCGACGGCGTGCCGCACCAGTGGCTGGCCATGGTCAAGCACACCCTGGCGACACTGGGCCCGCAGGTCTCCGCCAAGCGCATGCTCGAGGACTACGTGCGGCACCTCTACGTGCCGGCCGCGGTCTCCGGCCGCCGGGCCGCGCTGGACGGCCACGCGGCCGCCCGGGCGAAGTCCCGGTGGGTCGGGCGCGTGCGCCAGGGGTGGGACCAGGTGGCGGTCGAGCACGTGGACGCCGAGGGCGTGGCCCAGGAGCCGCAGATCGGCGACGAGCTCACGGTGTGCGCGTACCTCTCGCTCGGCTCCCTGAGCCCCGACGACGTGTGCGCGGAGATCGGGTACGGCCGGGTCTCGGAGACGGACCACATCCACGAGCGCAAGTACGCGGGCCTGAGCCCGGTCGACGACCTGGGCGGCGGCCGGCACAAGTTCTGCGGGAGCATCACCGTGGACCGCTCGGGACCGTTCGGCTACACCGTGCGGGTGCTGCCCGCCCACCCCGAGCTCGCCGACAAGGCGGAGCTGGGCCTGGTGACCAACGCCTGAGCCGGCGCGGCACAGGAGGGGCCGCACCCGTGACCCACGGGTGCGGCCCCTCCTGTGCGTGGGCCTCCGCCGCTCAGCGCGCCCGGAAGGTCAGCGCCCCCGGAAGCTCAGAGCACCCGGAAGAGGGTCACCGAGCCGGCGGGAACGCCCTGCGCCTGGCCCGCCCGGTAGCGCGTGCCGTAGCGCCCGTGCAGCACGGAGGCCGTGCTGTGCACCAGGGAGTAGACGCCGTCGGCCTTCTCCAGGGGGTGCCCGTGCTCGCCCGGGCGCAGGAGGTCCGCGAGGTCCGGGAAGGTGATCGCCATGTCGGCGCTCGCGCCGTTGACGACCATGAGCCCCGCCACCCGGCCGCCGCGGGACCCGATCAGCACCTGGATGGTCCGGGCCCCGGGGGTCTGCCAGCCGGTGGCGGTCATGGCCGAACCGTCGGGGCCGAACCAGTGCATCATCACCTCGTCGGGGCGGGTCGGGAAGTGGGACGGCTGCCCCGCCAGGAACTCCCCCCGCACGCCCACCAGGGAGCGGGTGGCCGCGAGCATGGCGCGGTCCGCCGGGGTGAGCCGCCAGTCCACCCAGGACAGCTCGTTGTCCTGGCAGTAGGCGTTGTTGTTGCCGCGCTGGGTGCGGCCGAACTCGTCCCCGGCCGTGATCATGGGCACGCCCTGGGAGAAGAGCAGGGTGGCCATGACGTTGCGCGCGGTCTGGGCCCGGTCGGCCCGGATCCGGACGTCGCGCGCCGGGCCCTCCACCCCGTGGTTCCACGAGTGGTTGTCGTTGGTCCCGTCCCGGTTCTTCTCCAGGTTGTCCTGGTTGTGCTTGTTGTCGTAGGAGACGAGGTCCGCCAGGGTGAAGCCGTCGTGGGCGGTCACGAAGTTCAGGGACGCCAGGGCGCTGCGACCGGACGCGGCGAACATGTCCGAGGAGCCCGCGAGCGCCCCGGCGAGCCGTGCGGCGTTGCCGCCGTCCCCGCCCAGGCTCATGCTGCGCGGGCCGGTGAGCCAGAAGTCGCGGACGGTGTCCCGGAAGCGGTCGTTCCAGTCGGCCCACCCCTCGGGGAAGTGACCGGTCTGCCATCCGCCCATGCCCACGTCCCAGGGCTCGGCGATGAGCTTCGTCCCGAACAGGGCGGGATCGGCGCCGACGGCCACGAGGAAGGGGTGGTTGCGGGTGAAGCGGTGTCGCTCGTCCCGGGCCAGCTCGGGGGCGAGGTCGAAGCGGAAGCCGTCCACGTGGCAGCCCTCCACCCAGTAGCGCAGGGAGTCCAGCGCCATCTGCACCACCCGCGGGTTGCCGAAGTTCACGGAGTTGCCGCACCCCGTGACGTCCACGTAGCGGCCGTCCTCGCCGTGTCGGTAGTAGGCCTCGTCGCCGAGTCCCCGCCAGCAGTAGGCGGGCTCCTCCTGGCCGGCCTCTGCCGTGTGGTTGTAGACGACGTCGAGGTAGACCTCGAGCCCGGCGCGGTGCAGCTCCCGGACCATGGCTTTGAACTCGTCGAGCACGCCCTGCGGCCCCCGGGCCCGGGCGGCCTCGGTCGCGTAGCCGGCGTGCGGGGCGAAGAAGCCGAGCGTGTTGTAGCCCCAGTAGTTGCTGAGCCCGAGCGACGTGAGGTGGGGCTCGTCCAGGTGGGCGTGCACGGGCAGGAGCTCGACGGCCGTGACGCCCAGGGACGTGAGGTACTCGGTCATCGCGGGGTGCGCGAGCCCCGCGTACGTGCCCCGGAGGTGTTCCGGGATGTCGGGGTGCAGGGCGGTCAGACCCTTGACGTGCGCCTCGTAGACGACGGTGTCCCGCCACGGGGTGGCGGGACGGCGGTCCTCGTCCCAGTCGAAGTCCTGCTGGACGACGACGGACACGTAACGACCCCCGTAGGCGTCGGGGCCGGGGTCGGCGACCCCGGGCGGCGGGGCGACGCGGCGCAGCCCCTTGCCGTAGGGGTCGAGCAGGATCTGCTGGTCCGCCGGGTCCGGGGAGCGGTGCCGGGAGGCGACCGGCGAGTCGGCGGGCACGAAGCCGTACTCCGTGCCGGCAGGCAGGGCGGGGGCCTCGTCCCGGTGCCGCAGGTCGTCGAACTCCGTCTCCGAGAGCCGCTGCTGCTCGGCCGGCGGGATCGTCCCGTGGTGCACGCCGCCGGTGCGGCCGGTGAGCCGTCGGCGCTGCCAGCGCCCGCCGGGCAGCCGGAGGACGATGTCCAGGTCGGGGATCCCCGGGGCGTAGACCGCCACGTTCGCGCTGCCGTCGCGCTCCGGCGAGGGGTGGACCCCGAGGGGGTAGGGGTGGGAGACGTACGGCCGACCGGTGTCCTGCCGCCGGGGCTCAGGAACCAGCACGGCGTCGCGACACCTCGTACAGGGTGATGCCCACGGCCATCGAGGCGTTGAGCGACTCCATCGTGGAGTCGATGGGGATGGAGACGATCTGGTCGCAGTTCTCCGTGACCAGGCGGGACAGGCCCTTGCCCTCCGAGCCCACCACGATGACGAGCGGCTCGGTGGCCAGCTCGAGCCCGGGCAGCTCGACGTCGCCTCCCCCGTCGAGGCCGACCACGAAGTAGCCCATGGCCTTGAGCTCCTCGAGCGTGCGGTTGAGGTTGGCCGCCTTCGTGACGGGCACCCGGGCCGCGGCACCGGCGCTGGTCTTCCAGGCGGAGGCCGTGACGCCCACGGACCGGCGCTCGGGCACGATCACGGCGTTGCCGGAGAACGCGGAGACGCTGCGGATGATGGCGCCGAGGTTGCGGGGGTCGGTGATCCCGTCGAGGGCGACCATCAGCGGCGGGCGGCGGATGTGCCGCTTCTCCCACTGGGTCATGAACTTCCGGGCGGCCTCCACGGCATCCTGGTACTCGTAGGCCGGCACCTGCAGGGCCACGCCCTGGTGCACGGCGTCGCTGGTGAGCCGGTCGAGCTCGCCCTTGGAGGCCTCGAGGATCGTGATCCCCCGCTCGGCGCAGAGCTGCAGGATCTCGCGCACGCGGTCGTCGACGTCGATCTTGCTCGCCGCGTACAGGGCCTTGGCGGGGATGTCCGCGCGCAGCGCCTCGACCACTGAGTTCCGCCCGGTGACGAGGTCCTCCTGGACCTTGCCGCGGGTCCGGGCCGGTGAGCGGCCGCCCAGGCTCTGCCGGCGCTCGGCGGCCTTCTTCAGCTTGTGCGCCTTGTGGTACGGGCGGTCCTCGGCCTTGGGGGTGGGGCCCCGGCCCTCGAGGGCCTTGCGGCCGTGGCCGCCGGTGCCGACCAGGGGGCCCTTCTTGTTCTTGCGGATCGCGCCGGGACGCTTGGGGGCTGGCATGGGTTCCTCTGTTCGGTCGTGGGTGGTGGGGCGGGCCGGTCAGGCCACGGACCAGGTGGAGCCGCCGGCGGCGTCGCGCACCGCGACGCCGGCCGCGGCGAGCTCGTCCCGGATGGCGTCGGCCCGGACCCAGTCCTTGGCGGCGCGGGCCTGGTCGCGCTGGGCCAGCAGCGAGCGCACGAGGGCGTCGAGGGCCGTGTGCTCAGCCGCGTTCCCTGCGGCGTCCCCGAGGTCCATGAGCCCGGTCAGACCGAGGACGTCGGTCATGGCGCGCACCGCGCGGGCGGGTGCGGCGGCGTCCAGGCCGTCGGCGAGCGCGGAGTTGCCGGCGCGGACGGTCTCGTGCAGGACGGCGAGGGCCTGGGGGACGTTGAGGTCGTCGTCCATGGCGTCCCCGAAGGCCTGCGGCACGTCCCCGGCCGCCCCCTCGAGGTCGGCGCCGGCGTCCCGGGCGGCGCGCAGGAAGGACTCCACCCGCTCGACCGCGGCCGTGGCCTCGACGAGGGAGGTGGGGCGGTAGTCCAGCACGGACCGGTAGTGGGCCTGGCCGAGGTAGTAGCGCACGGCCAGCGGCCGGGCCTCGGCGAGCATGTCCGCCGGGGAGACGGTGTTGCCGATCGACTTGGACATCTTCTCGCCGGCGTAGGTGACCAGTCCGTTGTGCAGCCAGAGGGTCGCGAACCGCTGCCCGGCCGCCGTCGACTGGGCGAGCTCGTTCTCGTGGTGGGGGAAGCGCAGGTCCAGGCCGCCGCCGTGGATGTCGAAGTGCTCGCCCAGGTACTTCGCGGCCATCGCGGAGCACTCGAGGTGCCAGCCGGGCCGGCCGGCGCCCCAGGGCGAGTCCCAGCGGGCGGTCTCGGGCTCGCCCGTCTTGTGCCCCTTCCACAGGGCGAAGTCGCGGGGGTCCCGCTTGCCGCGGGGGTCGGCGTCGGGGGCGTCCTGCATGTCGTCGACCGACTGGTGGGTGAGCTCGCCGTAGCGCGCCCAGGAGCGGACGTCGAAGTAGACGTCCCCGGAGCCGTCCGGCGCCGGGTAGGCGTGCCCGGCGTCGACCAGGGCGCGGATCAGCGCGTGCATCTCGGGGACGTGGCCGGTGGCGCGCGGCTCGTAGGTGGGCCGGTCGACGCCGATGGCGTCGTAGGCGGCGTTGAACGCCTGCTCGAAGCGGTAGGCGAGCGCCCACCAGGGCTCGCGGGGATGGTCGCCGTCGTAGTCGGGGGCGAAGGACGCGGCCGAGTTCGCGAGGATCTTGTCGTCGATGTCGGTGACGTTGCGCACGGTGGTGACCCGGTAGCCGCGGTGGGCCAGCCACCGGGCGAGCTGGTCGAAGACCAGGGCCGAGCGGACGTGGCCGATGTGCGGCATTCCCTGGACGGTGGCGCCGCAGTAGTACAGACGCGCCTCACCGGGGTGGGCGGGCGTGAAGTCCCGCACGGTCGCGGTGGCGGTGTCGTAGAAGCGCAGAGTCACACGGCCCATCATAAGGGCGGGCGGTCGCGCGCCGGTCAGGCTCCCCGCGCGTCCGCGGGGACGACCAGCGCGGTGGCCACGGCCGCGAGGCCCTCGCCGCGGCCCGTGAGCCCGAGGCCGTCGGAGGTCGTGGCGCTGACCGTGACGGGCGCGCCGGCCGCGGCGGTGAGGACCGCCTCGGCCTCGGCGCGCCGCGGTGCGAACCGCGGCCGGTTCCCGATCAGCTGCACGGCCACGTTGCCGATCTCGAAGCCGGCCGCCCGCACGATCCGGGCCGCCTCGGTGAGGATGAGCGTCCCGGACGCGCCCTTCAGCTCGGGGCGGTCCACGCCGAAGTTGGCGCCCAGGTCCCCCGTGCCCGAGGCCGAGAACAGGGCGTCGGCCGCGGCGTGGGCCACGACGTCCCCGTCCGAGTGCCCCGCGAGGCCGCGCTCCCCCGGCCACTCGAGCCCCGCGACCCACAGCGGGGTGCCCTCGGGCCCGAAGGCGTGGACGTCCACGGCGATGCCGGTGCGGGGCAGGATGGTGATCACCGCCTCAGTGTGCCATCTTCCGGCTGCGCCCCTCCATGACCGCGGGCATCGCGGGCCGGGCGTCCGGACTCGGCGGAGAACCGTGCGGGGATGCCCGGCTACTGCTCACAGCCCGGGGGCGCGGGGCTCTCGATGCTCCGGTCGACCGGAGCGGAGGAGTCCCCTTCGTGCTCGGTCGGCTGCCGGGAGGCGATGGCGAGTCGCACCTCTCCCAGCACCTCCCGCGGCTTGGTCGCCACGGCCCGGGGCAGGCTCAGCGTGTAGCCCAGGGGGTGCTTGCGGAACCGGCGCATCATGCGCCGCGGCTTGCTCGCAAGACGCCGGCCGACGTCCGGGAAGTAGTCGTCCGCGACCTGGATGTTCACCTGTGTCCCGCAGTTGCTGCACTTGAAGGCCGCCACGAGCCGGCCGGCGTAGGTGACCTCGTGGTCGCACTCCTTGAGGCACGAGGCGCAGACTAACGATGCGTGCTGGATCCGTTCCATCGCTACCTTCAATTCTCGAGGACGCCGCGTCCCCCGCTCAGTGCACCTGGTGGTCGAGAGCGGCAAGCAGTTGCTGGGCCACGACGAGATCGTGGGCGTAGGTGATCTTGAAGTTCTGGTCCTCCCCGGAGATCCAGCGGATGGACAGGTCCGTGTAACAGGCGACGCACCCGGCCGTGTCCGTGGCGTCCAGTCCGTCTCGGGCCGCCGCCTCGTAGGCGTCCACCAGAGGCCGGGCCGCGAAGCCCTGCGGAGTCTGCGCGCGGACGAGATGGTCGCGGTGCAGCTCCACGGACGTGGCACCGTCGTCACCGGTCACGGACAGGTCGGGACCGTAGAGTGCCGGGATGGCGGCCCCGTACTCGCGAGTCGCGTGCAGCACCGCGGCGCACAGCTCCTCGGAGAGCAGGGGCCGGGCGGAGTCGTGGATGAGGATCGAGTCCACCAGTCCCGCGTCGATGCGCGGCACCAGGTGCCGGAAAGCACGCAGTTCGGACCCCTGACGGGTCGCGTCCCCGTAGACGATCTCGACATCCGCTGTCACCTCCTTGTCGAGCACTTCCTCGGCACGCCGGTGGTCCTCCGGCCTGATGACCAGGACGAGCGGTGAGATGTCGCTGATGGTGGCCATGACGTTGAGCGACCAGGAGATCAGGCTCTGGCCCGCCAGAGGCAAAAAGGCCTTGTTCACGGACCCGCCGAAGCGGGTGCCCGAACCTGCTGCCAGCACGATCCCGGCTGCCGTCGGTCGGTCGGTCGAGGCCTGGCCTGCTGGGGGCTTCATGCCTCGATCTTAGTCGCGGCGGCATCCCGGCAACCACTCGACGGCCGGGCGCCTGCCCGACGGCGCCCGACCGGCCGGGCACCCGACCGATCGGGCGTGCGCCCGACGCCGCCCGGCTCACCGGGCCTACTCGACGGCGCCCAACCGGGTGGGGTCGGCGATGACGTCCCGCAGCGTGCCGATGAACCGGGCCGCGTCCGCTCCGTCGGCACTCCTGTGGTCGGAGGTCAGCCCCACGGTGCACAGCAGGCGTGCTCCGAACGTTCCGTCCGCGCCCACGACGATCCTGCGTTCGATCGAGCCCAGGGACAGGGCCGTGGAGTGCGGGGGCGTGAGCAGCGCGTTGAAGGAGCTGATGTTCCAGCCCCCCAGGTTCGACAGCACGGCTGTTCCTCCGCTCAGCTGCTCCAGCTTGAGCGATCCCCTCCGTGCGTCGGCAGCCGCCCCACGGATCTGCCGGTCGAGCTCCAGCAGAGGCACGATGTCCGGGTTCTTCAGCACGGGAGCCAGGAGCCCGTTGTCCGTGTCCACCGCCAGGGCGATGCCCACGTCCGCGTTGGGAGCCAGTCCCTCCTCCGTCCAGTAGGCGTTGAGGGAGTGGTGGGTGCGCAGGGCGACGGCCTGGGCCTTGAGCAGGATCGCGGTCCACCCCGCGCCCTTGAGCACGGTCTTGCGGACCTTCTCCAGGTGAGTGAGGTCCAGGTCCGCGTAGACGGTGAACTGCGGGACCAGGGCGGAGGCCGACATCACCTTCGCCGTCTGCTTGCGCAACCGGCGGCGGCGGATCTCCGCCTTGGACACCTCGTCCGCCCGCGGTGCCTTCGCGCTCGGGGACAGCGTGGTCGACGGGGCGGACGCCGTCGTCGTGGCCTGCATGGTCGTGGCGGCGGGCTGCCGGGGCGGCGCCGCGGCCGGGGCCGCAGCTCGCGACCGGCCTCCGACGACGGCCTCCACGTCCTGCACGCGCACAGTGTTCCACGGCCCCGTGGGCCGCACGGACGCCAGGTCCACGCGGGACTCGGCTGCGAGCCTTCGGGCCGCCGGCACCGCCACCGGCCAGGCCGGTTGTCCTCCGACCTCCCGGAGGGTCCCGGAGCCCGCGGTGGAGGACACGGCGGCAGGGGCGGGCGTCAGGACCGCGTCCTGGGACTCGACGGCCACCGGCACCGAGACCCCGCCCTGGGCCTCGGCCGCCGACGGCACGGGCGGCCCAGTCACAGGACCGCCCCCCGGCTCGACTGCGGCCGGCGCCGCCGGGGCGTCGAAGAGGTCCCCCAGCAGGTCCTCGGCCTCGGTGCTCACGTAGCACAGGGGTTCACCCACCGGGACCACGTCCTCGGGCTGGGCCACGATCTCCTCCAGCACCCCGCTGAACGGGGCCTCCACCTCCATCTCGACCTTGTCGGTCTCCACCTCGCAGATCGGCTCCCCGGCCGTGACGGTGTCCCCGGGCTGCTTGAACCACTGCGCCACCGTGCCTTCCTCCATGGTCATGGACATCTTCGGCATCGTGACCGGCTTCCGGGCCATCTCACCACTCCTGAACCAGTTGGGTGGCGGCAACCACGATGTCGTCGACCTGCGGCACCGCGGCCTTCTCCAGCTTCGGGGCGTACGGAATGGGGATGTCCAGCCCGGCGAGGCGCTTGATCGGCGCCCGAAGGTGACCGAAGACGTCGGACTCGGCGATCAGCGCCGAGATCTCACTGATGAAGCCGCCGGTCTTCACGGCTTCCTGCACCAGGAGCACCCGCCCGGTCTGCTTCGCCGAGGCGAAGATGGTCTCCGTGTCCAGGGGCGTCAGGGTCCTCGGGTCCACCACGGTCGCTTCGATGCCTCGCTCGGCCAGGAGGGCTGCGGCCTCGAGAGAGCGGCTGACTTCGATGCCGGTGGCGACGATGGTCAGGTCCTTGCCCTCCCGGACGACCTCGGCCACACCGAGGGGGGTGTGGTAGGCCCCCTCGGGCACCGGCCCGGAGGTCCGATAGAGCAGCTTGTGCTCGAGGATCATCACCGGGTTCGGGTCCTCGAGCGCGGCCAGCAACAGGCCCTTCGCGTCCCGGGGGTTGGAGGGCATGACCACCTTGAGTCCTGGGACGTGGGCGAACCACGCCTCCAGGCTCTGGGAGTGCTGCGCCGCGGCGCCAGTGCCGGAACCGCCCGGGGCTCGGATGACCATGGGGACGTTGACGGACCCACCCAGCATGAAGTGGATCTTGGCGGCCTGGTTGACGATCTGGTCCATGGCCTGGGCGGTGAAGTCGGAGAACTGGATCTCCACGATGGGCTTCATGCCAGCCAGGGCGGCACCCACCCCGGCGCCGACGATCCCGAGTTCGCTGATCGTGGTGTCCCGCAGGCGTGCGGGACCCACCTTGTGAATCAGGTCGCCGGTGACTCCGAAGGCTCCACCGTAGGTCCCGACGTCCTCGCCCATCATGAAGACCCGGTCGTCGGCCTCCATGGCCAGGAGCAGGGCTTCGCGGATGGCCTCGGAGTAAGTCATCGTGCGTGTCTGCACGTCGGTCAGGGTGTCAGTCATGATCGCTCACTCACTTCGCGTAGACAGCGGACAGAAGGTCGTCGACGGAGGGTTCCGGGGCGGCGTTGCCGGTCCGGACGGCGGCGCGGAGCTCGTCGCGCACCGCGGTGCGGATCTCCTCGAGCCGGCCCTCGTCCAGGGTGCCGTGCTCGACGACCTCTTTCTCGAAGGCGAGGATGGGATCCCTGCCCTGCCACTGCTCGATCTCCTCGCGGGTGCGGTAGAGGTTCTTGTCGCTCTTGGAGTGGCCTTTCCAGCGGTAGGTCAGGGTCTCGATGAACGTCGGTCCCTCCCCGGCACGCGCCCGTGCCACGGCGGTCCGCACCGCGTCGTGGACGGCTTGGACGTCGTTGCCGTCCACGGTCACCCCGGGGATGCCGTAGCCCAGGGCGCGGTCGGAGAGCTTCTCGAGCCGGAAGGCCTGCTCCGAGCTCATGGACATCCCGTACTTGTTGTTCTCGCAGATGAAGACCACGGGCAGCTGCCACATGGTGGCGAGGACGACGCCTTCGTGCCAGGCGCCCTCGCCCATCGCCCCGTCCCCGTGGAAGCAGACGGCGACCTGGTCCGTGCCCTTCATCTGGGCTGCCAGTCCTGCACCGGTGGCGATGGGAATGCCTCCGGCCACGATCCCGTTGGCGCCGAGGTTGCCTGTCTCGGGGTCGGCGATGTGCATGGAGCCGCCCCGGCCCTTGCAGTAGCCGGTCTCCTTGGCCAGCAGCTCCGCCATCATCCGCTCGATGCTGGCGCCCTTGGCGATGCAGTGCCCGTGGCCGCGGTGGGTGGAGGTGATGTAGTCCTCCCGCGTCAGGGCGAGGCACGCCCCGGTCGGGACGGCCTCCTGACCGATCGACAGGTGCATCGTGCCGTGCATCAGCCCGCGTCCGAAGAGGTCGTCGACCGCTTCCTCGAAACGGCGGATGCGCCACATGGTGGTGAGGATCTCGTGGGCTTTGTCCTGGTCTGCAGCGAGCTTGTTCATCGGAGCGCGTTCTCCTTCTGGGCCGTGTTCCGCACGATGAGGTCGAAGGCGGACAGATTGCCGTCCTTGAGCAGGAGGTCCTGGAGCTTGCGCAGGACGACGATGGTGCGGGTCTCGTCCAGCTCGACGTCGTCGTAGGTGACCGCCACGCCGGCGGGGACGTCGCGGACCAGGGTCGCCGCGGAGGCCAGCCCGATCGGCAGCTCCCGACCGGCGGCGGCCTCCTGCGCCGGTACGGCCACACCGTGGACCGTGAACCCGCCGATGCCGTCGATCTTCTCGCCGACCAACAGGTCCCGCTTGGCGACCGCGGTCACCTCGGCATTCCAGGCGACCGGTGCCAGGGAGGACTGGCGCTCGAGGACGGCCTCCCCGATGGAGAGCACGGCCTCGATGCTGGCCAGGTGGTACGGGCGGTAGAAGGAGAAGTACGGGCCCTCACCGAGTTTGAGATAGCGCAGCTCCTCGCTCACGACCGGGTCCGTCGACTTGCCGATGACGAACACGCCGGGCGCCACGGGCCCCGTGGCGTAGTCGATGACACCGGACCGGTCGAGGATGCCGCCGTCGGCCTGGGGCTTGAAGACGTCCGGCAGAGCGGCGACGGTGGTCTCCGGGCCGATCATTCCGCGCTGCGAGAGCTCCAGGTTCGCGGCGTTGGCCAGGTCGGCCATCTCGATCATGGTCTTGGTGCCGTCCACGAAGGAGCAGAGCATCCGGGGGTTCATGCCCTTCGCCTCCGCCTCGGCGGCCAGGTCCTCCGGGGTGTCGGTGGGGCGCAGCGGGTTGTTCTTGCCCTTGCCGACGCAGACGATGTCCAGCCCGATGTCCTCGACGAACTCCATCAGCTTGAGGCACTCGACGGGCTCGTCGCCGCGGCACACGGTGTACACGACGCCGCTGCGCTCGGCCAAGCGGGCGAGCAGGAGTCCGACCGTCACGTCGGCCTCGACGGTCATCAGTGCCACGTCCTTGCCGGCGAGGATGGACGCGAGGGCGACCTTTGCGGCGACCTCCGGAACCCCGGAGCACTCGATCACGATGTCGACCGGGAGCCGGGTCAGTGCCACGGCGTCGGTGACGACCACGTGGCCGCCTGCTTCCACAGCGGCGACGAGTTCGGTGATGTCCTCGCTCTGCTGCACGTCCGTGACGCCGGCGTTGGCCAGGGCAGTGACGGCTCGGTCGGCGGCGATGTCGGCCACGGCCGTGATGTCCATTCCTGGCTGGCGGCTGATCTGGGCGATGAAGCCGGATCCCATCTGTCCTGCTCCGACGAGGCCGACGCGTACGGGACGGCCCGTCCGGGCCTGTCGCGCAATGAGCTTCTTGCTGTATCCCATGGGGGACTCCTTAGCTGAGGTTCTTCACCGTTGAGGGGTGGCGATCGGGTGGGCTGTCTTCCGGGCGGCCGCCTGCGCCGCGGCAGGGGACTTCTTCTGGCGCTGCATCAGCGCGGCGAACTGCTGCTGCGCGTCTTGGACGGCCAGGCCCAGCTGCGGCCGGGCGGCGCGCTGATCGGCATCGCCGACGGGACCGAGCAGTTCCGGGGCGGCCCGGAAGCGGGCCAGGACCGACATGCCGGTCATCTTCTCGGCGGCCAGCACCTGGCGGGTCGTCTCGTCGACGACCAGGAGCACGACCGCCCCCCGCAGCTTTCCCTTGTACCGCCCGGACACCAGCTTCGCGGCCTGGCCGCGGTAGGTCTCCGCCAGCCGGGCGACCGCGCGGCCGTAGGCCCGGTGCTGCAACAGTGTTCCTCCGGCCCCGAGGACCAGGGCCACCCCGAACAACAGGGCGAATTCGGTGTTCACGACGTCCCCCGGCTACTCGGCGGATCCGGTATGGATGGTGAAGCGCATCCCCGGAGCCGGCAGATCCAGGGTGCCGTGGGCGTGGATGGCGCCCGGCAGCAGCTTCACGTTCTCCGCCGGATCCAGGTACACGACCACGTGTCCCAGTTCCTGCAGGTTCGTGCCGGCCAGGTCGCCCACCTTGGTGATGCGGACTCCCTTGTCGCCGAGTTGCACGACGTCCCCGGGCTCGGGGGCGCGGGTGGCAGGGCCCGTGGGCCTGTGCACGACGCTCACCTCGGCCAGTGCGGCGGGGCAGGGGTCCGCGAAGAAGATCAGCACGCCACCCTCCACCATCGACGCGGCGTCCTCGCCCACGGTGCTGACTTCGCTCTCGTAGACGACGTCGCTGGACTGCGTGGTCATCTCGTTCCTCTCGACGTTGGTGACGTTGGTGACGGATCGAATCTGGTTCATCGGTGGTGCACCTCTCTCAGACGAGCAGGAAGCTGGCGCCCCAGGCGATGAGCACCGCCAGCGGGGAGGTGATCATGCGGGAGAAGAGCACGGCCGGGGTGCCGACCGCCACGGTCTCCGGCTTGGCCTCCCCGAGGGAGAGCCCGACCGGGACGAAGTCGCATCCCACCTGGCCGTTGATGGCGAACAGGGTGGGCAGCGCGTACTGCACAGGCAGTGCGCCCTGGGCGATCTGGGTCCCCATGAGCACACCCACCACCTGCGCGATGGCCGCACCCGGGCCGAGGATGGGGGAGAGCAGCGGGATCGCCGTGATGAACCCCAGCAGGATCAGCCCCAGCGGATTGCTGGCCAGCGGTTGCACGCCCTGGGCGATCCATTCGGAGACTCCCGTGTAGGTCACGATGCCGATCAGGAGACTGACGTAGACCATGAACGGCAGGATCGTCTGGATCGTCAGCGTCACGGCCTGGCGACCTGCCGAGAGCAGCGTGTTGATGAAGTAGCCGATGGCGGAGCCGAAGCTCACGACGAAGCGGGAGAATGCCCCCCCGATCTTGCTGCCACCGCCCATGGCCTCGGCGGTCTGCGCCAGCCGTTCCTTGGCGGGAGGCCGGGCGAAGGTGGTCGACGCCGCGGTGGGCTGTCCCGCGTCGGCCGGCGGTACCGTGGTGGCCGCCTGCTCGCCCTCCGCCGGCTGGACCTGCTGCACGCCGACGGCGGACACGAACAGGTCCTCGGTGATGAACTGCGCCAGGGGTCCCGAGGGTTCCCCCGGGAAGACGTCGACCGTGGCGATCTTCTTGCGCGGATACACACCGATCCGCGCCGTTCCACCGCAGTTGATCACCGCGGCGAGCACCGTCTCGTCCGGGACCGTGGTCGTGAAGCCGTCCACGGCCTCGGCCCCGGTCAGCTCGGCGATCCGCGCGGCCACCGGGTGGATGCCCCCACCGGTCACGGACAGCACGATGTTCTTCTCCGGGGTGGGCGTCAGGTGCAGGCCCTTGCCCCATCCGGCGCCGCCGCGGTTGACGGTCACGGACCTGTACTGGGTGCTCTCGTCGCTGTGCTGGCCAGCGTTGGTCTGCTCGCTCATGCCTAGGCCCCCTTGGTGGCGGAAGTGACGGCGGGAGTGCTGGCGGCGAAGTGGCGGTCGAACTCGTCGAAGAGCTCGGACCTGCCGGTGCGCCGGATCATCATGCGGGTGATCCACTCGGTGACCATGCCGCGGATGAAGATCACGACGATGCCGACCGAGAAGTACAGCAGCGCCAGGCGGGCGTAGGAGGCTTCACTCACCTCGAGGACACCGGCCGCGACCCCCGTCCACACGAAGAGCTCTCCCGCGTTCGCGTGAGGGAAGAACGAGGTGACCGGGTGCACGAAGGAGACGGCCGAGTCGTAGAAGGCCGGCTTCTGCCGTTCCGGGAGGAACTTGCCGAAGGAGTAGCACATCGGGTTGGTCAGGATGATCACAGCCAGGATCGGCATCAACGTGTACCGCGTGATGGCGTACTTGCCGGAGCGCTGGATCGCCCGGTCCATGCGGTCCTCCCCCACCCAGGTGGTGATCGCGTACATCGTGGTCAGCAGCACCAGCAGGGTGGGGAGGATCCCGGTGACCAGGCTCATGAACGTCCCCCCAGCCTCGTTGAAGAGCCCGATGAAGTTCGTGGCGGCCCAGTCCAGGGCCCCCAGCACGGGGTTGTCCTGACCGGGTGGTGGAGCGATGGGTTCTGTGGTTGTAGCCAGGAGCTGTGTGTTCACGGCGACTCCTCTGCTCGTGGCCTTCCGGCCGGTTGACGGGAAGCGTCGCAACGCTCACCGAATGCGATGGTGCACATAAGTGATTATGGTTAATCTCATATGTGAGTGTGACCCATCTAACACCACGCCGGCAACGCTGACAAGAGGTGGGTCGTGTCATTACGGCAGGGGCTTGACGATCAGCCGACCTTTCGCGCAGCTCCGGAGGCACCGAAGCCTCCTTCAGAGGCGACGCAGGTCTGCACATCGGTGCGATTCATGGCTTTTCGTCACCTGCCGGTGCCGATTTGCCGCGGCGATGCGCGCCTCGGCACTGCACGCCGCCGACCAGAACGGTGCTCGAAGCTCATGAACTCCGATGACTGCACGACCAGGACGGCCCCGTCGCACGGCGTCGGGGTGTGCCCTGGAGCATCCTGTCGTCCTGGCCACCACCGGGGAGGACCAGGTCCCGGAGGAGGCGCTCGTCCACGTCGAGGGCCGCTCCGGGACGGTGAATCCCGACCCGGCCCCCAAGCTGGTTCCGGAGCCCGAGACCAGGACTCGGCATCAGGAGGAGCTGACCGCGATCGCGGCCGCGGCGCACGAGGCGGCGGTGTGGGTGATAGCCCCGATGCCGCCCACCAGGGAGGAGGCCACCGCGTTCACCGGCAACGACTCCGGACTGCACTCCCGCCCGGACCACGACCACGACCGGTCCTGGCCCCGCCCGGAGCAAGGACGCCCGGGGCCGCGCCGAGCGGGGCCGCCTCGATGGTCGAGGAACGCTCGGTGCGCTCGTGTTCCGGCGGCGCTCTCACCGCCCAGATGGTGCCCGGCGAACCATCGGGACTTCCAGGCCGGCCGATCACACGAGGCATGCAGGTGCACGACCCGGGCAATCGACGGACGAGCATCCCGTCGTCGCGCGGGAAGAGAGCTGTTGACCACCAGCACCGGACCCCTGCCATCGGGGGCGTTGCGCGGAGGCGACCGGATCACGGAGGATCCCAGCGCTGCGGAGGGCGGTGCATCCGCCGAGAAGCGGCCGGGGGCAACCGCTTGTCGACGGCGGGCGGCTGCTGAGCAGCTGCCACGGAGGAGGTCTCCCGTCGCCGACACGCTGCCGGCGGTCCCACGCCGAGGCTGAACCGGAGCCGACAGGAGCTCGGGCGCGCCCGCCGGCAGGCCGTCATGACCGACGCGGACCGTGCCGCGCCCCCTAGACCGTAACGACCTCGACCCCCGCCTCGGCAGCAGCGGTCCGCTCGTCAGGGGTGAGGACGTGGTCGGTGACGATGGTGCTGAGCTCCGCCGCGTCCGCGAGCCAGCCGAAGGCCGTCTTGCCCCACTTGGTCTCGTCGCAGAGCAGGATCACCCGGCTGGAGTGCCGGACGGCAGCAGCCTTGATCGCCGCGTCCTCGGCGTCGTAGGAGGTCACGCCCTCCGTGAACGAGAACCCGCAGCAGGAGATGATCGCCGTGTCCAGGCGCAGCCTGCCGATGCCGCTCACCGCGTTCGCCCCGGTGAAGGACAGCTCGTCGGGGCGGATGTCCCCGCCGCACAGGGTGAGGTGAATCCCCGAGTCCCCCAGGACGGTCGCGGCACGCAGGGACAGCGGCACCACGCGCAGACTCGGCTCCCGCAGCCGACGGGCGACCTCCAGACACGTGGTGCCCCCGTCGAGAACGACGCTCTCGTGGGGGGCGAGCATCGCAGTGGCCGCGGCGGCGATCCGCCCCTTGGCCTCGGGCGCGACGGAGGTCCGAGCGGCGAAGGGCGTCGTGACACCGCGCAGGGACAGACGGCGAGCGCCGCCGTGCGTGCGCCGCAGGACGCCCTCCCTGTCGAGTTGCACCAGGTCGCGGCGCACCGTCGCCTCCGAGGCCCCCAGCTCGTCCACCAGCTCGGTCACACTCACGCTCTCGACGTCCTCGAGGAGCCGCAGGATCTCCGCACGTCGTTCCGTTGTCGTCATGCACCCACGATACCTCCGGCTGATCGTTCGATCACATTTGTTGCTTGCTCGATCACGTTGCGTAGAATGGAGGCCATGCGACTCCTCCTCATCCGGCACGGTCAGACCCAGCCCAACGTCGACGAACTCATCGACACCCGCATTCCCGGTCCCCCGCTGACCCCCCTGGGCGCGCGCCAAGCGGCGGCCCTGCCCGACGCCCTGTCGGGCGAGGACATCGGGGCACTGTGGATCTCGAGCATGGTCCGCACCCACCACACGGCCGAGCCGCTGGCCGAGGCGTACGGCCTGGTTCCGGTGCAGCGGCACGGGCTCCACGAGATCCAGGCCCCGGACTGGGAGCTGTCGGGGAACCCGGAGCACATCGACCTCTACTACGACGTCGTGCTGTCGTGGGCACACGGGGACCTGGGGCGTCGGATGCCGGGCGGGGAGACCGGCCACGAGTTCTTCGCCCGCTTCGACGAGGTCATCGACGAAGCCGTGCGGACCGGTCGGCAGGACGGCTTGTCGGCGGTCGCGGTCGTCGCCCATGGGACGGCCATCCGCTGCTGGACCGCCCGGAGGACCGACAACCTCGACGCCGGCGCCCTGGAGCAGCGCCCGCTCGACAACACCGGAGTGGTGGTCCTCGACGAGACAGCAGGGGGCGAACACCCGTGGACGTGCCGCAGCTGGATGGGCCGGCCGGTCAGCGGCATCGGGATGTTCGCTCCGGCCGGACCGGCCGGGGAGCCCGTCGGCTGACGCCGGCCGGGCAGGCCGCCCCCGGTACCGCAGCACCCCCGTTGTACACTGCGTGCATGGAGGCTCGGGCGGTGATGGGTGCAGGACACGGCCGACCACTTCCCCCGGACAGCGGCCCCCGCTCACGGCGCCCCGATGGAGCATCCCATGCCGGCACCCCGTGAATCTGCCATGCTGGCTCGTGCCGCGCGCATGTACTACCTGGAGAACCGGCCCCAGAGCGACATCGCCCGGGAGCTGGGGGTCAGCAGGTCCAACGTCTCGCGCATCCTCACGGCCGCGCGCGAGGCCGGGATCGTGGAGATCCGGATCCACGAGCCGGCGGTGCGGGGCCACGAGCTGGAGAGCTCGCTCCAGGCCAAGTTCGGGCTGAAGGCCTGCCTCGTGGCGGTGGACGGCGTCCACCGGACGCCGCTGGACGCCGTCGGCTCGGTCGGCGCCGCCTGGTTGGAGGACAATCTCGGGGACTCGTCCCGGATCGCCCTGTCCTGGGGGCGGTCCGTGCAGTCGCTCGTGACGCACTTCCAGGGCCGGTCCCCGCATCCCGACCTCGAGGTCCTCCCCCTGGTGGGCGGGTTCTCCACCTTGGACGTGAGCCAGAACCCGAACGCCGTCGTCCGCGGGCTGTCGGCGAAACTGGGCGCGCACTACCGCCCCCTGCTGGCGCCGGCGGTAGTGCGATCGGTGCAGGCGCGGGACGCGATGCTCGGCGAACCGGCGATCAGCCAGGTCCTGGACGACGCGCGGAACGCGGACATCGCCATCATCGGCATCGGCAGCGTCCACCACGGTTCCACCGCGGCGATCGTCGAGGCGATGGAGTTCACCGACGCGGAGGCGGAGATCTTCGAGAACTCACCCGTCGTGGGGGACGCCTGCACCCGGTTCTTCGACGCGGAGGGTCGTCTGGTCAGCTCTCCGGCGGATGGCCGGGTCATCGGCATCGATCTGGAGTCCCTGAGGTCCATTCCCACCGTCGTGGCCGTGGCCGAGGGCGCCCAGAAGGTGCGCGCGGTGCACGGCGCTCTACGCGGCGATCTGGTCGACGTCCTCGTCGTGGACGCCGAACTCGGCGAGGGACTGCTGGAGTCGTAGCCCTCAGAGCTTCCGGAAGGCCGCGCTGCCCTCGTGGAAGATCTCCGCGCGGATCATGTCCACCAGCGACGTCATGGGGATCGCCTGCATCTCCCCGGGAAGGACCTTCACCTCGCAGCCCATGCGCTCCGCGACGCCGTAGGCCAGCGTGATGAACGCCTTGCGCACCGAGGTCTCCCCGTTCCGCGGATCGTCGGTGCGGACGGGTGGCAGGTCCTCGACGTGGCCGAGCGCCTCGGCGGAGAACCCCCAGGGGCTTTGCAGGACTCGCACCCGGTCACGGTCCACGGCGTTGGAGATCAGCCCTGATCCGTCGTCACGAACGACCTTGATGCTGTCCACCACGGGGATGGCGGGAACCACGACATCGTGGCCCGACTCCAGCGCCGCCGCCACCGACCCGATGAGCCGAGCGCTCGCGAGAGCGTGGGTGATCCGGTGGATCACCACGTTGCGGTGGCCGTACTCGGCGGCCAGTTCTCCGCACTCGGCCAGCAAGGACACGATCTCTGCCCCGGGCCGGGCGGTCGGCAACAGGTGCACCCGTGTCCCGGCCGGCTGACCGGTGAGGCACTCGTCGATCTCTGCGCGACTCCGGTCGTCCGTGAGGACGACGACGTCCGTGACGGACGGGCATTCGGCCAGAGTGGCGAGGGTGTGCGCGAAGATGCTCCGCCCATTGAGGGCGGAGCTGGTGAAGGGGTGCGCTCCCGGGCGCAGACGGGTGAAGACCGAGGAGCACGGCACGATCGCCAGAGTTCCGCTCAGGCCGGGACCTCGATTCTGCTCGGCGTGCTGCAGATGTCGCACTGCAGCAGCGGGAAGTACGTCGCGGCCCGGCGGCGAGCTACAACGGCTCGTGCACAGACCGACGTGCACCCTAGCACGATCAACTGCGCACGACCCCGAGAATCATGGACGCCAACACGGCTGTGCCCACGGAAGCGGCGAACCCGCCCTCTAGGGAGGGCGGGTTCGCCGTCGTGGACCGTGGGTCCGTTGCCGGTCACGGGCCGGTCAGGACGCCAGGATGTCGTCGAGGCGCTTCTCGGCCTCTTCCTCGTCGATCTTCTTGGCGAGCGCCAGCTCGGAGGTGAGGATCTGGCGGGCCTTCGTCAGCATCCGCTTCTCCCCCGCCGAGAGCCCGCGGTCGCGGTCGCGGCGCCAGAGGTCGCGCACGACCTCCGCGACCTTAAGCACGTCGCCCGAGGCGAGCTTCTCGAGGTTGGCCTTGTAGCGCCGGGACCAGTTGCTGGCCTCCTCGGTGTCCTTCGCCTGCAGGACCGAGATGACCTTCTTGAGCCCGTCCTCGTCGACGACGTCACGCACGCCCACCAGGTCGACGTTCTCCGCGGGTACCTCGATCACCAGATCCCCCTGGGTCACCTTGAGCTTGAGATACATCTTCTCTTCGCCCTTGACGGTGCGGGTCTTGATCTCCTCGATGGTCGCCGCGCCGTGGTGCGGGTAGACAACCGTCTCGCCAACCTCAAAAACCATATGGAAATACCCCTTTCAGAACTTCCATTCTAACACGGTGTAGGATTCGCCGATCCGGGACGGGCGGGGCGCCGGGGGCCCGGCGATGCGGACGATCCGTCGGCAAACGGATAAGCTGAACGGGACATCGTCCTGAGCTCCCGAGGAGTACGCGCCGTGAAGATCGCCGCCCGCCAGAAGCTGCGCCGCGCAGGCCTGAGTGCCGCCGCCGCGGCCGCCCTGCTGACCACCGCCGGATGCGCCTACATCAACCCGCCGGCCACGACCATGGTGTACTCGGCCGCGGACGGCATCGTGGAGCAGGTGGGCGACGTCAAGCTGGCCAACGTGCTGATCGTGGCCACCGGCGCCGAGGAGGAGGGCCGCGTGCTGGGCACCCTCAGCAACCGCGGCGACGAGGACGTCACGCTGACGATGGACGTCGACGGCGCCACCGCCGAGGTGCAGATCCCGGCCGGCGGCTCCGTGGACCTCGACCAGGACGATCCGGTCGTGACCGTGGACCGTGCCGGCGCCGACCCCGGGCTCATGGTGGAGACGGAGTTCACCGCCGGCGGCGAGTCCCTCACCGAGCAGGTCCCGGTCCTGGACCACACATTCCCCCGCTACGCCGAGTTCGTCCCCGGCGGCGCGCCGACCACCCCGGCGAACCCCTCCAACACGCCCGTGCCCGTCGAGGAGATGGTGGGACAGGAGAGCGGCCACTGACGGCTCCCACCGGCACGCGCGCTCGGGCGAAGGGCCCGGAACCCCGCGGGGTTCCGGGCCCTTCCGTGTCCGGGGTCCTCCGTCTCCGGCGCCGCCGGCTCAGCCCTCGAACTTGTAGCCCAGGCCGCGCACCGTCACCAGGTGCCGCGGGGCGGAGGGGTCGGGCTCGATCTTGGCGCGCAGCCGCTTGACGTGGACGTCGAGGGTCTTGGTGTCGCCCACGTAGTCCGAGCCCCAGACCCGGTCGATGAGCTGTCCGCGGGTCAGCACGCGCCCGGCGTTGCGCAGCAGCATCTCCAGCAGCTCGAACTCCTTGAGCGGCATGGCCACCCGCTCGCCGTGGACGCTGACCACGTGCCGCTCGATGTCCATCCGCACGGGACCGGCCTGCACGGTCGCCGAGACGAGCTCCTCGGGCTCCCCCTGCCGGCGCAGGACCGCGCGGATCCGGGCCACGAGCTCCCGGGACGAGTACGGCTTGGTGACGTAGTCGTCGGCGCCGAGCTCGAGCCCCACCACCTTGTCGATCTCGGCGTCCTTGGCCGTGAGCATGATGATCGGCACGGAGGAGCGCTGCCGCACCTGCCGGCACACCTCGGTGCCGGACAGACCCGGGAGCATGAGGTCCAGCAGCATCAGGTCTGCCCCGGACCGGTCGAACTCCGCCACGGCGTCCACGCCGTTGTCGACGACCTCCACCTCGAACCCCTCCTTCCCGAGCAGGTAGGAGAGCGGGTCGCTGAGGGACTCCTCGTCCTCGACGATCAGGATGCGGGTCACTGTCGGTCCTCCGTGCTCCCGGCGCGCGCCGCGGGGGCGGCGGGCCGTGGGGTCGATGCTCCTGGGCGGGGTGGTGCCTGCTGCGGCACCGGTCGGGCGGACGCGCCGGGAGCCGGCTGCCCGGTCCCCCCGGCGTCGTCGGCGCCCTCGATCTGGGGGATGCTGAGGGTGAACGTGGAGCCGCGGCCCGGCTGCGACCACAGCGTGGCCTCGCCGCCGTGCTGCGACATGACGTGCTTGACGATGCTCAGGCCCAGCCCGGTCCCGCCCGTTCGGCGGGACCGGGCCGCGTCCACGCGGTAGAAGCGCTCGAAGATCCGGTCCTGCTCGTCCTCCGGGATGCCCGGACCCTGGTCGGTCACCGAGATCTGGGCCATCCCGTCCCGCTCCCGGACGCCGACGCCCACGCGGGTGCCCTCCGGGGAGTAGTGCACGGCGTTGTCGATGAGGTTGCGCAGCGCGGTGACGAGCAGGTCGGGGTCGCCGAAGACGGGCCGGGTGACGCGCCCGCCCACCGCGATGTCGATGCCCTTGTTCTCGGCCGGGAACCGGTTGCGGTCCACGGCGTCGGCGATCACCTGGTTGAGGTCCACGGGCCGGCCCTCGGTGACCACGTCCGCGCCCTGCAGGCGGGAGAGCTCGATGATGTCCTGGACGAGGGCGGTCAGCCGGGCGGACTCCTTGTGCAGGCGCTGGGCGAAGCGGCGCACAGCCTCCTCGTCCTCGGCCGCGTCCTCGATCGCCTCGGCGAGCAGCCCGATGGCCCCCACGGGGGTCTTGAGCTCGTGCGAGACGTTGGCGACGAAGTCGTTGCGGATCGACTGCGCCCGGACGATCTCCGTCTGGTCGTCGGCGAGCAGCAGGATGTACTCCTCCGCGATGGGGGCCACCCGGACGTCGAGCACCACCGCGCCCGTCTGGAACGGTCCGCGGGTCAGCTCGACCCGCCGCTCCTCGATCACACCGCTGCGCCGGGCCCTGCGGATCATCTCGAGCATCTGCTCGTGCACCACGGTGTGCCCGCGGACCAGTCCGAAGGCGTAGGCGGCCGGGGAGGCGCGCACCACGCCGTCGACCCCGTCCACCACCACGTAGGCCCGGCCGATGACCGCGAGCACGTCCGCGGTGCCGTCCGGCAGCGTGGGCTCCTGGACGTCGGCGCGGGCGCGGCGGCCGCGCCCGCTCACCCGGAGGGCGATCAGACCGCTCACCCCGAGGGCGAAGCCGAGCAGACCCGCGGCGACGGCGATGGCAGTTGGACTCACGGAACCAGCTTAGGCACTCGGGGGCGCGGGGACCCCGCACCGGACGTCACGGGCTACAGGTTCAACGAACGTTCATCCTAAGATGAGCGAAAGTTCACTCCTGGCTGTGACGGTGGCGGCGGGTGTGCTCGCACCCGGCCCCCACGTCATCCGTCCCGCTCCGCGCCGCACCCCGGCCGCGGCAGCCGCGGACGCCGCCGCATCTCGAAAGGACGCATCCGTGCGCAAGGTTTTCCAGGCAGAACTCCACCAGGTCGGTGAGGAGCTCATCCAGATCGCGACCCTGGTCCGCGAGGCCCTCGCCCGGGCCAAGGACGCGCTCCTCGACGCGGACATCCAGCTCGCCGAGGAGGTCATCTCCAACGACGCCCGGATCGACTTCCTGCAGAACGACCTCGACGAGCGCTCGATCGACATCCTCGCGCTGCAGAGCCCCGTGGCCTCGGACCTGCGGATGATCGTGGGCGCGCTGCGGATGAGCGCCTCCCTGGAGCGTGCCGGCGACCTCGCCCGGCACCTGGCCCAGGCCGTGCGCATCCGCTACCCCCAGCCGGTCATCCCCGAGCCGCTCGTGGAGACGTTCACGCAGATGTTCGACCTCGACCTCCAGATCCTGGACCGGGTCATCCAGGTGCTCCAGACCCGCGACCTCTCCCTCGCCGACGACATCTACTCGCTCAAGGGCGAGGTCAACAAGCTGCACCAGTCCGTCTTCGACGCGCTCGCCGCGCCGAGCTGGGACTCGTCGGTGCCCACCGCCGTGGACGTCACCCTGTGCTCCCGCTACCTCGAGCGCATCGGGGACCACGGGGTCTCGGTGACCCGCAAGGTCTCCTACCTGGTGACCGGCGACTGGGTCCCGGCGACCTCCGACCGCCCGACCGGTCACGGCCACGTGGGCCGCGACGGGGGCGAGTGAGCCCCCGCCCGGGCGCCGGCTGAGCCGCCCCGGCACGAGGAAGGGCCGGGTCCACCGCTACGGTGGACCCGGCCCTTCCTCGTGCCGCAGGAGCCTGCCGGGACTACTTCTTCCCCTGGTTGGCGACCGCCTGGATCGAGCTCGCGGCGGCCTCGGGGTCGAGGTACTCGCCGCCGGCCACGAGCGGGCGCAGGTCCTCGTCGAGCTCGTAGTAGAGCGGGATGCCCGTGGGGATGTTCAGGGCCGCGATGTCCTCGTCGGAGATGCCGTCGAGGTGCTTCACCAGGGCGCGCAGGGAGTTGCCGTGCGCGGCGACGATGACCGTCCGCCCGGCCTGCAGGTCGGGGACGATCTCCTGCTCCCAGTACGGCATGAAGCGGTCGAGGACGTCCTTGAGGCACTCGGTGCGGGGCGCGTCCGCCACGTCCGCGTAGCGGGGGTCCCCGGCCTGGGAGTACCGGTCGGAGTCGTCCAGCTCGGGCGGCGGGACGTCGTAGGAGCGGCGCCAGGTCATGAACTGCTCGTCGCCGTACTCGTCGCGAATCTGGGTCTTGTCCTTGCCCTGCAGCGCGCCGTAGTGGCGCTCGTTGAGCCGCCACGAGCGCTTCACGGGGATCCAGTGCCGGTCCGCCCGGTCCAGCGCGAGGTGGGCGGTGGTGATCGCCCGGCGCAGGAGCGAGGTGTGCAGGACGTCCGGGGCGATCCCCTTCTCGACGAGCAGCTCACCGCCGCGGACGGCTTCCTCCCGCCCCTTCTCGGTCAGGTCCACGTCCACCCACCCGGTGAACAGGTTCTTCTCGTTCCAGTCGGACTGTCCGTGCCGGAGCAGGACGAGCTTGTGCGGTGCTGATTCGGTAGCCATGGGGCCATTCTTCCATCCGGGCGGCGGCCCGGGACAAGCCGGCGTCACGGGCGCCCCGTGTCGCGGGACAGGGGCCGCGCGGCCGCCGGTCACCAGTTGCTGGGGCCCTTGGACTCCAGGCCCACGGCCGGGCGGACGTCGGCGAGGTAGACGCCCACGGCCGTGCCCGCGATGAGCAGGATGAACAGGCTGGGCCGCAGGAGCAGCAGCGTGAAGACCGTGAACGCGAGGGAGCCCCCCGTGAGCGCGAGCCAGAAGCCCTTGGTCCGCTTGAAGGCGCGCTGGAACTGCACCGGCGCCTTGGTCAGGCAGTCCACGAAAGCCCACACGGCCAGTCCGGCGACGACCAGGGCGAGCGCGATGTCGATGAAACGCACGAGATAGAAGACCCAGGGAATGTCCACGCCGCCCAGCCTACCGGTCGATCCCGGACAGGGCGCGGTCGAGGTCCTCCCAGAGGTCCTCGACGTTCTCGATGCCCACCGACAGGCGCAGCAGCGTCTCCGGGACGCTGTGCGGCTCCTCGTGGTGCCGGCGCCGCCGCTCGATCAGCGACTCCACCCCGCCGAGCGAGGTCGCGGGGGTCCACACGCGCAGCGTGTCCACGGCCGCCTCGACGGCGTCGACGTCCCCCGCGGGGACGATCGCCACGATCGCGCCGAAGCCGTCCATCTGCGCCGCGGCGCGCTCGTGCCCGGGGTCCCCGGGCAGGCCCGGGTAGCGGACCTCGAGCACGGCCGGGTGCCGCTGGAGGCGGCGGGCGAGCTCTCCGGCGGTGGCCGCGGAGCGTTCCACCCGCACCGCCAGGGTGCGCATCCCCCGCAGCGCGAGCCACGCCTCGAACGGGCCCGGGATCGCGCCGTGCAGGGAGCGGTGGCCCTTCAGCCGGGCCCGCAGGGCCGGGTCGGAGGTGACGGCGGCCCCCAGGACGACGTCGGAGTGCCCCGCCAGGTACTTGGTCACGGAGTGCACCACGATGTCGGCGCCGTGCACGAGCGGGCGCTGCAGGAGCGGGGTGGCGAACGTGTTGTCCACGCACGTGAGCACGCCGCGCTCGCGGGCCGCGGCGAGCAGCGCGGGGAGGTCGGCGACCTCCAGCATGGGGTTTGTGGGGCTCTCGAGCCAGAGCAGGTCGGCGTCGTCGAGGGCGGCCACGACGTCCTCGGTGTCCGCGACGTCCACGGTCCGCACCGTGAGCATCCCGCGGGACTCGAGGTCCGCGGCCAGGGCCAGGGAGCCCTGGTAGCTGTGCCGGGGCAGCACAACGCGCCCGCCCGCCGGGACGAGCGAGAGCACCGACGCGACGGCGGCCAGCCCCGAGGCGTAGAGCAACCCGGGCAGCTGGGCCTGCTCGAGCCGGCCCAGCACGTCCTCGACGTCCTCCCACGTGGGATTGCTGAAGCGCCCGTAGGTGCGGTCCTCGGCGTCGAGCGCGCCGGAGCCCCGATAGGTGGAGGTCAGGACGATGGACGGGCCGACCGGCGCGTCGTGCTCCGGTGCGGGCCGCCCGCCCGCGACCAGCACGGTGTCCGGGCGGAGGGCGGTGGGGCCGGGGGCGGACGGGATCTCGGAGCGCGCAGTCATGGCCCCAGGCTATCGGCCCGCGGCGTCCCCGGCCCGCGCGCGGTCCGGCGGCGCTGTCCGCGCGGGTGGATAGGCTGGGACCGTGACCTCCCGACCGGACCCCGCCCCGACGCCCGCCTCCGCCGCGGAGTCCTCCCCCGCGCCGTCCGGGCGCGGGCTCTTCGTCGTGTTCGAGGGCGGGGACGGCGCCGGGAAGTCCACGCAGGTCGACCGGCTCGTGGACGCCCTGCGCGCCGAGGGGCACGACACCGTGCGCACCCGGGAGCCCGGCGGGACCCCCCTGGGCGAGAAGGTGCGCGAGCTCGTGCTGGACCCGGCGCACGGGCCCGTCGACGCCCGCGCCGAGGCCCTGCTCTTCGCCGCGGCCCGCGCCGCCCACGTCGCCCAGCTCATCCGCCCCGCGCTCGCCGCCGGGCGGACCGTGGTCTGCGACCGCTTCGCCGACTCGTCCGCCGCCTACCAGGGCGCCGGGCGCGGCCTCGGCGTGGACCGCGTCGCGGAGCTCAACGCGTGGGCCACGGCCGGGCTCGTCCCGGACCTCACCGTGCTCCTCGACGTCCCGGCCGGGACGGGGCGCGCCCGCCGGGAGGCCCGCGACGGCACCGCGGGCGACCGCCTGGAGACCGAGCCCGACGCCTTCCACGACGCCAACCGGGAGGCGTTCCTCGAGCTCGCCGGGCGGGCGCCGGAGCGCTACCTGGTGCTCGACGCCACCCGCCCGGCCTCGGAGATCGCGGCCTCCGTGCGCGCCCGCCTCGCCGGGCTCTCCCGGTGCGCCGCGGCCGCGGAGGTGGGAGCGTGAGC
Source organism: Kocuria himachalensis (assembly GCF_054784195.1). Classification (NCBI taxonomy): domain Bacteria; kingdom Bacillati; phylum Actinomycetota; class Actinomycetes; order Micrococcales; family Micrococcaceae; genus Kocuria; species Kocuria himachalensis. The sequence goes on along the minus strand of NZ_BAAGPL010000002.1, from coordinate 83,364 downwards.
GTGTGGGACCAGCTGCTGGGCCAGGACGCCGTGGTGGCGCAGCTGCGGCGCGCCGCCCAGGAGGACCGCCCCAACCACGCCTGGCTGTTCACCGGGCCGCCCGGTTCGGGGCGCTCCAACGCGGCCCTCGCGTTCGCCGCGGCCCTGCTGTGCGAGCAGGAGGACCCCGCCGAGCGCGGGTGCGGGAAGTGCCACGCGTGCCGCACCGTCCTGGCCAGCTCGCACGCGGACCTCACCCACTTCGTCACGGAGAACCCGCAGATCACCATCGAGGAGGCCCGCGAGCTCGTGGTCCGCGCCCAGGACCGGCCCTCGGTGGGACGCTGGCGCGTCATGGTGGTCGAGGACGCCGACCGCATGGTGGAGCGCACCTCCAACGTGATGCTCAAGGCCGTGGAGGAGCCCCCGCCCAACACCATCTGGCTGCTGTGCGCCCCGAGCCCCATGGACGTGCTCGTGACCATCCGCTCGCGCTGCCGTCCGGCCACGCTGAAAGTGCCCGCCGTGGAGGACGTGGCCGAGCTGCTGATCCGGCGGCACGGGGTGCCCCGGCAGCGCGCGGAGGAGAGCGCCCGGCTGGCCCAGTCCCACGTGGGGATCGCCAAGCGGCTCGCCCTCTACGACGACGCCCGCACCCGGCGCCAGGAGGTCGTCTCCATGCCGCTGAAGCTCTCGGGGGTGCCGGACGCCGTGCGCGCCGCGGACCGGCTGCACAAGATCGCCGTGGAGGAGTCCCAGGCGGACGCCGAGTCCCGCAACGAGGCGGAGCGCAAGCAGCTGCTCGTGGCCCTGGGCGCACCGGAGTCCGGGCGGGTGCCGCCCGCCATCCGCGGCGCCCTCAACCGGCTCGAGGCCGACCAGAAGCGCCGGTCCCGGCGGATCCAGACGGACACCCTCGACCGCTTCCTCATCGACCTCACCACCTTCTACCGCGACGTCCTGACCCTCCAGCTGCGCACGGGCTCCGCCCTGGTCAACGAGCACCTGGCCCAGCAGCTGCAGGACCACGCGTCCAACTCGACCCCCGAGCGGACGCTGCACCGCATCGACGTGATCAGCCGGACCCGGGACCGGATCCGCACCAACGTCAGCGCGCAGCTGGCCTTCGAGGCCATGGCCGTCTCCCTGCTCTGACGCCCGCGACCGCCCGCCCCCCACCCCCTCGAGGAGCCCCATGATCCGCCGTGCCGCCCCCTCGCGCCGCTGTCTCCTGCCGGTCACGGCCGCACTGACCGCCGCCGGCCTGCTCCTGAGCGGATGCTCCTCCCTCGGGGCCGGCGCCACGGGCGAGCCGACCTCCGGAGGCGCCGCCGGCGCCGTCGTCGAGGGCAGCCCCGAGGAGCTCCGGCGCTACTACACGCAGACCGTCGCCTGGGAGGACTGCACGTTCGAGGTGGAGACGAACGGCGCGCAGGACGACCTCCAGTGCGCCGACGTCGAGGTGCCCCTCGACTACGCCGACCCGGACGGGGGGACCACCACGGTGGTGATGTCGCGCCTGCCCGCCCGCGGGGACGCCCGCGGCAGCCTGCTCCTCAACCCCGGCGGGCCCGGCGCCTCCGGGGTGGACGCGATGCTCTACGCGCAGTACACGGTCACCGGCGACGTGCGCGAGGCCTACGACGTGGTGGGCTTCGACCCGCGCGGCGTGAGCCGCTCCGAGGGGATCGAGTGCCTCGACGACGCCGAGCTGGACGCGTGGCGGGCCGAGCCGATGTTCGACCCCCAGGACCAGCCGGTCGAGCAGATCCAGGACGAGTACGAACAGCTCGGCGCGGCGTGCGTGCAGGACTCCGGGGAGCTCGTGTCCCGGATGGACACCGTGAGCGCCGCCCGGGACATGGACGTGCTCCGGGCCGTCCTCGGCGACGAGCGGACGACCTACCTGGGCTTCTCCTACGGCACCCACCTGGGCGCGGTGTACGCCGACCTGTTCCCCGACCGGGTCGGCCGGCTCGTGCTCGACGGCGGCGTGGACCCGACCCTGAGCGACATGGAGGCCACCGCCGACCAGGCGGAGGGCTTCGAGGACAACCTGCGCCACTGGGTGCAGCAGTGCCAGTCCGAGATCCGGGACTGCGTGGTGGCCGACGTCTCCGTGGACGAGGCGATGAACCGGATCCAGGAGCTCGTCGCCTCGGTCGACGAGGGGACCGTGACCGCCGCGGACGGCCGGCGGGTCACCGCCACCAACGCGGTCGAGGGCATCCTGGGCCCGCTCTACGCGACCACCACCTACGAGACGCTCAACGAGTCCCTGGGCGCCGCCTTCGACGGCGACTTCTCCGCGCTGCTCGCCCAGTCGGACGCCACGCACGGGCGCAGCGCCGAGGGCCGGTACACGAGCAACACGACCGTGGCGTTCACGGCCGTCAGCTGCCTCGACCGGCCCGACGGGACGGTCACGGCGGAGCAGATGGCCCGGCACCAGGAGGAGCTCGAGCGGGTCGCGCCGACCTTCGGCCCATACCTCGGCTACGGCGACGCCGCGTGCCAGGGATGGCCCGTCGACCCGGTGGGCCTGCAGGAGCCGCTCGACGCCGCGGGCGCCGATCCCCTCCTCGTGGTGGGCACCACCCACGACCCCGCGACCCCCTACCACTGGTCCGAGGCCCTCGTGGAGCAGCTCGACGACGCCCGCCTGCTCACCTACGACAGCTACGGCCACACCGCCTACACGGCCGGCAACCGCTGCGTGCAGGACGCCGTGGACGCCTACCTGCTCGAGGGCGAGCTCCCCGCGGAGGGCACGACCTGCTCCTGAGCCCGCGCCGCCGAGGCGGCCGAGCCGGTCGGCGCGCGTCGCACTCGCACGCGGTCCGCCGGAGCGCGGAGGCACGGCGCGGTGGGCGTCAGCTCCTCCCGGGCACCGGCGCCCGGACGAGGCCCGGGAGGTCCCGGACCGAGTCGACCACCACGTGGGCGCCGGCCGCGCGCAGGGACGCGGCGTCGTGCGCGCCCGTGCGGACGCCGACGACCGCGGAGGAACCGGCCCGCAGCCCGGCCTGCACGTCCGCCGCGGTGTCCCCCACGACCATGACCCGGCGGACGTCGCCGAGGTCGAGGGCCAGCACGGCGGTCAGCACCATGTCCGGCCAGGGCCGCCCGCGCCCCGCGTCCGAAGGACACAGGCTGAGATCGGCCAGACCCGTCCAGCCGAGCTGCTCGAGGAGCGTGTTCAGGCTGTGCCGGTCGTAGCCGGTGGCCAGGCACACCCGCAGACCCGCCTCGCGCAGCGCCGCGACGGCCTCCTCCGCGCCCTCCACGGGGGTGACCCCCTCCGTAGCCAGCAGTTCGTCGAGATGGTGCTCGAAGTCCCGGACGGCCTGCCGCGCCCGGTCCGGGTCGGTCGCGAACAGCTGCTCGAGCACCCCCGCCTTCGACTGGCCCAGCGTGTCCCGGACGTGCTGGAGCATCCGTCGGAACCGCTCCGAGCCGGGGTCGACGCCGAGACCGGTCACGGTGCGCTCGAAGGCCCGCTCCATGATCCCGTTGTCGTGGAACACGGTCCCGGACATGTCCAGGAAGGCCAGTTCGAGGTCCGGCGCGAGACCGCCGTCCGGTGTGCGCACTGGGCTGCTCCTCTTCCGGGCGGGCCCTGCGGCCGGCCCTGTCGTCGTGTCCGTCCATGCTGCGCACCGGGTCCGCGGGCGGGCCACGCCGGGCGGCCGAAGAGCCGGTGAACTCCCGGGGAACGCCCCACGGCGCCCGGCCGACCCGATTGGGGACGCCCCGGCGCTCTCTGCTACAGTTTCACCTGCACTGAGGCCGTCCTGGACGGCCGTGTGCAGGCCTCCTTAGCTCAGTCGGTAGAGCGTTTCACTCGTAATGAAAAGGTCGTCGGTTCGATTCCGACAGGAGGCTCCGGCAGGAGAAGGCTCCGGACCCGACGGGTCCGGAGCCTTCGTCGTCGCGCCCCGGGCCCCGTCCGCCGCCGGCCCCGGCGGCGGACGGCGCCGACCGGCCGTCACAGTCGCGTCACCCCTGGTCAGAGCGCTGTTTGTCGAGCCGATCCCGCCGTACGCTGAGGCCACTCCGGGCGATCGGCCACCACGGACCACTTTGGCGGTGCACCATGCGACTCCGTTCCCCACAGCGGCTCTGCACGCTCGTCCTCGCCGGAGCGGCTCTGGCGACCTCGGCCTGCGGAACCTCCTCCGATCCTCCCCCGGACGGGCCCGCCCCGACCTCCCCGGAGTCCGCGCCCCCGTCGGGCTCCGGGGCCCCGCCACCCAGCGAGGCCGCCGACCCCCCGGTCTCGCGCATCCTGACCTGGCTACGCATGGGGCCCAACGGGGAGGGCACCCCGCTGTGGTACGACCCCCTGAAGGACGGGGACTGCGGCGACGAGCAGCTGCTCGCGTCCCGGGGCCAGCCCATTCCGCGCGCCGGCGCCCTCCTGTGCGAGGCCGCCACGACCAACGACCCCGAGCTGTGGCGGCAGGGCGAGGAGGCCCTGGCCGCCGCCCCGGCACCCGGCAGCTGCTGGGAGGAGGAGACCGTGGCGGGCCTGCGGAGGCTGGTCGAGTTCCACCGCCGGACACCGGAGGCGGTCCCCGAGCTCGAGGTCCCCGACGGCACGGCGTGCCCCCTCGTCCTGGAGGGCCTCCTCTCGCCCCTGGCTCCCGGGGTGGAGGGTCTGGAGATCCCCGTCTCCACCTGCGGGGGTGCTCCGGTCTTCCTGCAGGGCAATCTCGAGTGGGTGCCGCCCGAGGGCATCCGCGCCGTGTCGGTGGGCGCCACGGCCGTGCCGGTGCAGGAGGGCAACGGCAGCCTGTTCTTCCGCGCTCCGCCGTCCGACGTGGCCGGCCCGGTCCCGGTGTCCGTCACGGACGCGGACTGGCCGGTCGGCGGGCAGGGCTACCTGGTGTACCAGGTGCCGGCGGCCCCCTGTCCCGGCCCTCCGCCGAAGCCCGCCCCGGCACCCGTGCCCACGCCCGCCCCCACGCCGTAGGAGCCACGGTGGCGGAGCCGAAGCCGGCCGGGTCCCCGCTCTGGGGGCGGCTGTTCCAGGCGGTCTCGGAGCTGGGCGTGGGGGTGAGCCTGCTCACGGCGCTGCTCCTGTACTTCGGCTGGGTCCGCGCCGGCGCCCAGGCCCGGGAGATGGGCCTGGACGCGAACCTCTTCGGCTACACCACCCAGGACTACCTGCTGCTGAGCATCGGCTCCCTGTACGTCCAGCTCCTCTGGATCGCCGTGGCCGTCCTCGGCGGGGTGTGGCTGGACCGCAGGATCCGCGAGCGCGTGGAGGCCCGCGTCCGCCGGTCCGGGAGCGCCCCGGTGGCGCGGTGGGCGCGCCGGGGGACGTGGTTCTTCGTCGGGCTGGCCGTCGCGGCGCGGATCCTCGGCGGCGCCGTGCCGGAGCAGGAGGCCTGGGTCGTCCCCTTCGTCATGGCGCTGTGCGTCCTCGGCGCCGCCTGGGCGGCAGGCCTCCGGCGGCGCGTCGTTGCCCTGAGCGAGCCGCTCGCCGCGCCGGACCGGCAACTCCTGAGAGGCTTCGCGCTGATGTCCGTGGTCGCCCTCCTGGTCTTCTGGGGCACGTCGGCGGTGGCCGAGGCCATGGGCCGGGCCATGGCCTACGACCTGGAGGACGAGCTGGAGACGATGCCGCGGACGGTCGTCTACAGCGAGAAGCCACTGCACATCGGCCTCCCCGGGGTCGGCGCGGAGGAACTGGGCCCGCCGGACGACCCGCTCTACCGCTACGACGGGCTACGGCTGCTCACGCTGCGGGGCGGCCGGTACTTTCTCCTGCCCGAGCACTGGACGGTCGCCGGCAGCTCGGTCCTGGTGCTGCCCGACGACAGCTCGGTCCGGCTCGAGTACAGCCGGTGATCCGGCCGGCTCCGCCCCGTCGACGTCGCCCGCACCGGTCGGCCCGTCCGCGGGGAGGACGAGGGTGAAGACCGTCCCCTCCCCCGGCGCGCTGTCGCAGCGGACGGTGCCGCCGTGGCGCTCGACGATCTCGCGCACGACCGCCAGGCCCAGGCCCAGCCCAGGGATCGCGCTCATCCGGGCGTTGCTGCTGCGGAAGAACCGGCCGAACACGTGCTCGGCGTCCTCCGCACGCATCCCCATGCCGCGGTCGGCCACCTGCACCTGCACGGTGGTCCCGGCCGGGGCCACCCGGACCGTCACCGGCCCGCCGTGCGGGGAGTACTTGATGGCGTTCGAGAGCAGGTTGTCGAGCACCTGCCCCAGGCGCACGGGGTCGCAGGGCAGGACCAGGCGGGACGGGGCGTCGACCCGCAGGTCCACCCCCGCCTCCGCGGCCCGGAGCCCGGACGCCGCGACGGACTGCTGGACCACCTGGACGAGGTCGGCCCGCACCGGCTGCAGCTCGAGGACGGGGCCGGCCGTGCGCAGGAGGTCCTCGACCAGGACGAGCAGCTGGTCGGCGTTGCGCTCGACGACCTCCAGCCCGGAGCGGACGTGCCCGGGGAGCTGTTCGTCCATGGCCAGGAGCTCGGTGTAGCCGCGGATGGACGTCAGTGGCGTGCGCAGCTCGTGGGAGACGCCGGCCAGGAAGTCGTCCTTGGCCTGCAGCGCCGCCACCAGCTCGGTCACGTCGTTGAACGACAGGACGGAGCCCTCGGTCCCCCCGTCCTCGTCCCGGAGCACGCGCGCGGACACGGAGAGGACCCGCTGGAGGGGCGGCTCCCCCGCCCAGACCAGGGCGTCGGAGAAGGACTCGCCGCGGATGGCACGGAGGGCGGGACGCCGGTCCACGGGCAGCGGGGTCCCGTCCGCGTCCGCGTAGATCCGCAGGTCCGCCTCCGCGCCGTCCCGCATCCCCTCGGGCAGCGAGAGCTCGTGGATCCGGTGCTGGCGGCGGTTCATGAGGATGTCGTGGCCGTGCTCGTCGATCGCCAGCACGCCCACGTCCACCGTGTCCAGGACGGTGTTCAGCAGCCGTTCCCGCCGCGCGGTCACGCCCAGCAGCCGGCGCAGCTCGGCGTCCTTGGCCTCGAGCTCGGCGTTCTGGCGCTCCATGCTGTTCGACAGCACCTGGACGGTGAGCCCGATGCCCAGCAGCATGACCGGGATCAGCAGCGGGGCCGTCAGCAGCTGCGCGCTCAGCGGCCGGGGCGGGACGAGGAGCGGGACCCACACCATGGCGAGGGTCAGGAGGAACCCCAGCGGTGCGGACGCCCGGGGCAGCCGTCCCGAGCCGGTGAGCCAGATGACGGGGAACGCGGCCATGATGCCCACCCCCGTCACGGTGCTCAACGTGCCCTCCCGCAGCAGGGTGATGGGGACGAAGTCCAGGACCGGGATCGTCAGGAACGCCCCGTAGGGCAGCCGGTCCCACGGCACGAGCACGCACAGGGCCGTCAGGGCGACCGTGAGCGCGAGGGCCAGCTGCACCCGCAGGTCGTCCCGCAGCGGCTCGTGGACGGCCCAGATCCCGGCCACGAGGACGACGGTCGTGACGAACAGCGGCATCTGGCTGAGGAGCACGCGCCGGCGCATCGACAGCTCGTGGAAGCTGATCCGGTCGAGGGAGAGGACGGTGAGCAAGCGGTCCACGGGAGAACTCTTCCGACTGGGTGCGTCACCCTCGGGGGGTCGGGATGACAATTGCAAAGAATAGCGGCTTAATGAGTCCATGACCCCCTCCCCCCAGGGTCGCCGTGCCGTCGTGATCGAAGACCACGACGACATCCGCAACCTCCTCGCCCAGACCATCGGCATGCGCGGCTTCACCGTGACGACCGCCGCGACCGGCCTCGAGGGCATCGAGGCCGTGCGCCGCGACGGCGCCGACCTCATCACCCTGGACCTCAGCCTCCCGGACCTCGACGGGCTGGAGGTCTGCCGGCGGGTGCGGCAGTTCTCCGACGCCTACCTGCTCATGGTCACGGCCCGCCCCGGCGAGATCGACCGGCTGGAGGGCCTCGAGCTCGGGGCGGACGACTACATCAGCAAGCCGTTCAGCCCCCGCGAGCTGCAGGCCCGGATCGAGGCGATGTTCCGCCGGCCGCGCGCCCGGGCGGAGCAGGCCGACGCCGAGGAGCTGCGCCGCGCGGCCGAGGTCCAGCGCAGCCTGCTGCCCGCCGCCGCCCCGTCCGTGCCCGGCTACGACGTGGCCGGTGCGTGCCGGCCCTCCCGCAGCGTGGGCGGGGACTTCTTCGACTGGTACACGACCGGCGGCGGGCTCCAGGTCTCGCTGGCCGACGCCATGGGCAAGGGCATGGGGGCCGCGCTCATCGCCGCCACCGTGCGCGCGGTGCTGCGCTCCGCGGCCGGGCAGCCGGACATGCAGCAGGCCTTCCGCGACACGTGCCGGCACCTCGAGAACGACCTCGCCCACTCGGACTCCTTCGTCACGCTCTTCCACGCCCGCCTGGACACGGCGCGCGGGGTCGTGGAGTACGTCGACGCGGGCCACGGGCTGGGGCTGCACGTGCGCGCGGACGGCATCGACCGGCTGCGCCCGGGCGGTCCCCCGGTGGGGGCGGTGCCCGGGACGGAGTGGGTGCCCGGCCGGATCGTGCTCGCGCCCGGCGACGCGCTCGTCGTCGTCAGCGACGGCCTCCTCGACGCCTACGAGGACGTCGACCACGCCGTGCGGGCGGTCGCGGACGTGGTCTCCCGCCACCACGACGCCCAGTCCGTCTGCACCGCGATCCTCGACCTGGCCGCCGAGGAGACCCGCACCGACGACGTCACCGCCGTGGTCGTCCGCCGCCGGGACGCCCCGTGAACCGGTTCCTCGTCCGGCTCCTGGTCGTCCTGACCCTCCTGCTGGGGGTCAACTACATCGCCTGGCGCTGGCTCGAGTCGCTGAACTGGTCGGCCTGGTGGATCGCCGTGCCCCTCGTGCTCGCCGAGACCTACAGCCTGATCGACGTCTCGCTCTTCGGGCTCACCGTGTGGCGGCTCCGGCGCCGGGGAGAGGCCGGCGCCCCGCCCGCGGGCGCCACGGTGGACGTCTTCATCACCACCTACGACGAGCCCCTGGACCTCGTGATGGGCACCGCCCTGGCCGCGCAGGCGATCCGGCACCCCCACAGCACGTGGATCCTCGACGACGGTGCCCGCCCCGAGCTCGCGGCCCTCGCCGCCGAGCACGGGCTGGGCTACCTGACGCGCAGCGAGGACTGGACCGACCGGCCCCGCCACGCCAAGGCCGGTAACCTCAACAACGCCCTGATGACGACCCAGGGCGAGTTCCTCCTGATCCTCGACGCCGACCAGGTCCCCGACCCGGAGATCCTGGACCGCACCCTGGGCTGGTTCAACGACCGCAAGGTGGCGCTCGTGCAGACGCCGCAGTGGTTCGTCAACGTGCCCAACCTCGATCCGCTCGGCAGCCAGGCCCCCCTGTTCTACGGCCCCATCCAGCAGGGCAAGGACGGCTGGAACGCCGCCTTCTTCTGCGGCTCCAACGCGATCCTGCGCCGCGAGGCGCTCATGCAGCTCGGCCTCTCCGGCTACGTCCAGGAGGTCGAGCAGGACGTGAAGGAGGCCCTCGCCCGCACGCGGGCCGCCCTGCGGAAGGCGCGGCGGGCCCCGGAGGCCGCGAACCCCGTCGTCGCCGGCATGCTCGACGACGTCGAGGCCGCCACCGCGAGGGCCCACGCCGAGCTGAAGGCCGGCGCCCCCCTGACGGAGCTGACCTACCGGCTGCAGCGGGAGGTGGACGCGGCGGCCCGGCGGACGGTCACCCAGGACTTCTCCCAGATCGAGGCGGACCTCGCCTCGATCGCCGCCCTGGAGCTGCCCCCCGAGGACGGCATGGTGTGGCCGGAGGAGCTCGCCTCCGCCGTGGACCGGATGTCCCGCCGCGACCTGTCCCCGCTGGCCGCCGTGCAGCCGGTCCGGGAGGTGCTCGAGGCGGTCTCCGTGGACCGGCCCGGCGAGGCCCAGCCGGTGATGCCCCTGGCGACGATCTCGGTCACCGAGGACATGGCCACGGCCATGCGCCTGCACGGCCTGGGCTGGCGCAGCGTCTACCACCACGAGGTCCTCGCCCACGGCCTGGCGCCCGAGGACCTGAAGACCATGCTCACCCAGCGCCTGCGCTGGGCGCAGGGCACGGTGCAGGTGCTGCTCCGGGAGAACCCGCTGCTGCAGCGCCGGCTCGGGTGGGGCCAGCGGCTCATGTACTTCGCCACGATGTGGAGCTACCTGTCCGGCTTCGCGGCCGTCGTCTACTTCGCCGCGCCCATCGTGTACCTGGTGCTGGGCATCCTCCCGGTCACGAGTCTCAGCTGGGACTTCTTCGTCCGGTTCATCCCCTTCATGGTGGTCAACCAGCTGCTGTTCCTCGTGGTGGGCCGGGGCATCCCCACGTGGCGCGGCCAGCAGTACAGTCTGGCCCTGTTCCCCATCTGGATCCGGGCGTGCACCACGGCCGCCCGCAACGTCTGGTTCGGCCGGCCCCTGGGCTTCGCGGTCACGCCCAAGGTGCGGCAGGACTCCGGTCCGGCATGGCACCTGATCCGCCCGCAGCTGGTGGTGATGGGGCTGCTGGCCGCGGCCCTCGTGGTGGGGACCGTCCGGCTGGCGGTGGGACTGAACGAACCGGTGGGAACCCTGGTCAACGTGGCCTGGGTCGCCTTCGACCTGGTGGTGCTGAGCGTGCTGGTCACCGCCGCGAGATACACGGGCTTCGAGCCCGGGAAGAGGAGTGCCGATGCAGTTCACGATTGAGCAGAAGCCGAGGTTCGCCCACATCACGGGCACCGGACGGCTCAACATGGTGGGAGCGCCCAAGCTCCGGGAGGTCGTGGCGAAGGTCGTCGGCGAGGGCAGCAACCACGTGGTGGTCGACCTCGGCGGCACCGAGTTCATGGACTCCTCCGGCCTGGGCGCCCTGATCGGGTGCCTCAAGCTGGCCCGCCAGGCCGGCGGCGACCTGCGGATCGCGAACGTCAGCCCCCAGGTGCGCATGGTCCTCGAGCTCACCAGCATGCACCGCGTCCTCAACCCCTACGACACCGCCGACGCGGCCTTCGCCGATGACTGAGCCCACGGCCCGACGCTCGCGCCGGGGTCCCGCCACAGCCCTGACGGTGGACGCCCTGCACGAGGACCTGGACGCCCTGTGGGGAGAGGCCGCGTTCGTGCCCGAGGCCGACCGGATGGCCTTCACGCTCGCGGTGGTGGAGGCGGCCGGCAACGTGGTGATCCACGCGGTGCCCGCGGCGGAGGAGCCGATCGAGCTCGCGGTGGACCTGGTCGCGGACCCGCACCGGCTGGAGGCGAGGATCTACGAGATCGGCGCCGCACCGGCGCAGGTGGACCTGGCGCGGACCATGGCACAGGAGCACCGCGAGTCCGGGCGCGGGCTCGCCCTGATCCAGGCGCTGGTGAGCCGGGTGGTGTTCGAGCGGCACGGGGACACCAACCTCTGGAAGCTGTGCCGGGAGTGCGGCCGGGACGAGGCGTAGCGCCCCCGGAGCCCCCCGGATCGCCTGTCCTGCCGGGGCCGACGTCCCCTGATTTGCGGATGTAAACTGTCCGCCGTGGTGCCTAGACTTTGGTCCAGGACAACACGTCAGGGGGCTCACGTTGTCACCGAAAGCACTCGTTCAGGGGCCGGTCGGGCTCCTCGCCGCAGGGGGACGTCAGCGGCGGGGCGCACGCCGAGCACGCCGAGAGAAGTCGTCATGATCGCCGCGATCATTCCCGTCCACGACGAGGCGGCCCGCGTCGAGCACGCGGTCACCTCCCTCCACCGCCAGACCCGTCCGCCGGAGCGCATCCTCGTGATGTCGGACGACTCCACCGACGCCACCGTCGAGGTCGCCCTGGACGCCGGCGCCGAGGTCCTGCTCACCGTCGACAACCGTCACGACCGGGCCGGGGCGCTGAACCAGGCCCTGGACACCGTCCGGATGGAGCCGGACGACCTGGTCCTGGTCCTCGACGCGGGCGTCCGGCTGCCACCGGGCTTCCTGGCCCGAGCCCTGGCCGCCCTGCAGGACCGCAACGTGGGCGCCGTCTCCGCCCGGTCCACCGCCGTCGGCGGCCCGGCGGCGCTGATCCGCTGGCGGGCGCTCGAGGACGTCCGCCGGTCCTTCGGCCGCTACTGCGACGAGGGCCCCGTGACCGGCCAGATGCGCCTCGCCCTGGACCTCGAGGCCGTCGGCTGGCGCCTCTGCCCGCCCCTGGAGGCCGAGGAGGACGCACCCGTCCCGGTCGAGCACGTCACGCCCGCTCCGGTCGCGGTCGTCGCGCCCGTCCCGGTCGACGCCCTGCGGGCGGAGCCGGCGGCCGCGTGATCCGCCGCCCGGCCCGCCGGGACGCTCAGTCGCGGGTGGCACGCCCCACGAGGACGGCCGCCGCGCCCGCGAGGACCGTGGTGGTCAGGCACCCGATCGGCAGCGGCAGGCAGCAGCCGCCCACCGTGACGTTCGTGCCGCGGCGGGTCCGCGTGGAGTAGCCGGGGAAGGGGAGCATCCGGAAGCCGGACCGGCGCCCGTACGTCCCTCCCCGGCGGCCGGGCAGGTCGTAGCCCGGGCCGAAGCGGCCGGGGCCGCCGCGGCCGGGACGGCCGAGGGGTGAGCGGGACCAGCGGGCGTCGAACTCGTCGTCGGCCGCGCGGTAGTCGAATCCGGATGCGTTCATGCCGACCATCCAACCATCAGCAGGCTGTCGGGTCCACCCCGGCCCCTGGGTGGGACGGGCTCAGCCCCGCCGCAGCAGCTCCTCCGCGCGCTCCACGTGCTCCCGCACCGCCTCCGCCCGGCGGACGACCGCGTCCAGGCGGTGGGCCGAGGACTCCTCGTCGGGGCGCACGAACCGGGCCATGGTGAGGGCCTCCGCGGCCTGGGCCATCGCGTTGCCGGCGCGGGACAGCTCGCGGTGGACGTCGTTGAGGTAGCCGCCCGGGGAGGCCGGGATGTCGTGGCTGCTGCTGGGCGCCGTGCGCTGCGCCGCGGCGCACACGGCCCGCACCTCCGGCAGCAGATCGGCGAGCGCGTTGGCGGTCGGCACCACGGACTGCGCGAGCGTCTTGTCCGGGAGGCTCTCGAGGATCTGGTGGAAGCGGTCCAGACCCCGGCGGAACCGGTCGTGGGCGCGGCGCCACACGCCCAGGCCGAGCTCGGCCTCGTCACGGCGAGCGGCGCGGTAGTCGCGCAGGAATGCCACGGGCGGTCCTTTCGAGAGGAGACAGTCCATCCTACGGCGCTCCGGCCCGCCTCCCGCGCGGGTGGCCGCCGGGGGGGGGCACCGCCTCAGCAGCAGCGGCCCTCGGGGTGGTCGTCCTGCCACGCGTGGTAGTCGCGCCAGAACTCGGCCTCGCTCATCGGCGGGTGCTCGCACCCGGTCGAGGCGTGGTACTTCAGGTAGTGCTCGTACTTGTCGCCCGTGAGCGCGATGCGGCCCATCCGGCCGACACCGTCCGCGATCCTCCGCAGGCCGATGCGCAGCTCGCGGCGCAGGGCCGAGGTGTCAGCCATGGCTGCGCCTCCGCGGCTGCGGGTGCGCGCGGTGGTACTCGGCCCACTGCCGCTCGAGCTCCTTCTCCGGGGCCGAGGCCACCAGGCCGGCGGGGGCGTAGATCTCCGCCGGCAGGTACGGGTCCTCGGTGTTCCGCCGGGACGGGTGGTCCGGGTCGTCGCGGTGGGCGAAGGCCTGCGCGGTGCGCACGAGGGCGGTGACGATGACGATCACCGCGAGCACCACGAACAGGATGGACAGCGAGCCCTGGATGAAGGTGTTGCGGATGACCGCGTCGATGGCCTCCGGGGTCTTCGCCGTTCCGAAGGTCTCGGCACCGGCGGCCTTCGCCGCGCGGAAGGCGTTGTGCTGCGCCCAGTAGCCCACCGCCGGCACGGACGAGAAGATCTTCAGGATCGACCCGTAGACCGTGATGACGGTGACGAAGGCGAGGGGCAGCGCGATGATCCACAGGTACTGGAAGGACCCGCGCTTGGCGGCGATGGTCAGGCAGACGGCGAGGGCGATCGCCGCGAGCAGCTGGTTGGCGATCCCGAACAGCGGGAACAGGGTGTTGATGCCGCCCAGGGGGTCGGTCACGCCCATGTAGAGGATCGCGCCCCAGCCGGCCACCATGATCGCGGTGGTGAGCCACGCGCCCACCCGCCACGAGGTGTCCTTGAACTTCGGGAACACGTTGCCCAGGGAGTCGGAGAGCATGAACCGGGCCACGCGGGTGCCGGCGTCCACGGCGGTGAGGATGAACAGCGCCTCGAACATGATGGCGAAGTGGTACCAGAAGCTCATCAGCCCGCCGCCGCCGAACATCTGGGACAGGATGTTGGCCAGGCCCACGGCCAGCGTCGGCGCGCCGCCGGTGCGGGAGACCACGGACTCCTCGCCCACGGCCCGGGCCGTGGACTCGAGCATGGCCGGGTCCACGTCCACGCCGGTGAGACCCAGCGAGTTCACGAACGCGGCCGCGCCCTCCACGGTGCCCTGCGTGACGGCGGCCGAGGAGTTCATGGCGAAGTACAGGCCGCGGTCGATGGTCACCGCCGCCACGAGGGCCATGATCGCCACGAAGGACTCCATGAGCATCCCGCCGTAGCCGATGAAGCGGGCCTGGCGCTCCTTCTCGAGCAGCTTCGGGGTGGTCCCCGAGGAGATCAGCGCGTGGAACCCGGAGAGGGCGCCGCAGGCGATGGTGACGAACAGGAAGGGGAACAGGGAGCCGGGGAACACCGGACCGTCGGATCGGGACGCGAAGACGTCCACGGCGGGGGCGGTCACCTCGGGACGGACGACGACGATGGCGATCGCCAGGAGCCCGATCACGCCGATCTTCATGAAGGTGGAGAGGTAGTCGCGGGGCGCCAGCAGCAGCCAGACCGGCAGGACCGCGGCGACGAAGCCGTAGATGATGATGCCCCACGCGATGGTGGTGCGCTCCAGGGTGAAGACCTCGGCCCAGGCGGGGCTCTCGGCGACCCAGCCCCCGGCGACGATGGCGAGCATCAGCAGCGCGAACCCGATCACGGAGACCTCCATGACCTTGCCCGGGCGCAGGTAGCGCAGGTAGACGCCCATGAACAGGGCGATCGGGATGGTCATGGCCACGGAGAACACACCCCACGGGGACTCCCCGAGGGCGTTCACCACCACGAGCGCGAGGATCGCGGTGATGATGATCATGATGGCGAGGGTCGCGAGGATCGCGGCCGTGCCGCCGACCACGCCCAGGTCCTCACGGGCCATCTGGCCGAGGGAGCGGCCGCCACGGCGCAGGGAGAAGAACAGGACGAGGTAGTCCTGGACCGCGCCGGCGAGGATGACGCCCACGATGATCCAGATGGTGCCCGGCAGATAGCCCATCTGCGCGGCCAGCACCGGGCCCACCAGGGGACCGGCGCCCGCGATCGCCGCGAAGTGGTGCCCGTAGAGCACCCGGCGGTCGGTGGGCATGTAGTCCTTGCCGTTGGCCTTGTACTCGGCCGGGGTGGCACGGGTGTCGTCCGGGCGGACCAGCTTGTCCTCGATGAACTTCGAGTAGAAGCGGTAGGCGATCAGATAGGTGGCCACGGCCGCGAAGACGAACCAGATGGCGTTGACGGCCTCGCCGCGGGCGATCGCGAGCATGAACCAGCCCAGGGCCCCGACGAGGGCGATCGCGACCCAGACGGCGATCTTCGCGGGGGTCCAGCGGCCGCCCTCGCGCTCCAGCGTCTCGGGGTCGAGGGCGGCCGGCGGCCGCTCGTCGAGGGCTGCGGGGGCGCCGCCGGCGGGCCCCGGTGGTGTGGTGTCCCGGGGCCCCCCGGGGGGCTGGTGGGAAGAGCTCATCGCAGGTCTCCAGTCGTGGGAAGGGAAGCTGTGGATCTCCTGGGAAGTCCGCTCCGAGTGTAGACCTGCCGTGAACCACGGCACAGGAGGCCCTGGCCGCGTCGGCCGCGCTCAGGGGACGAGCAGGACCTTGCCGATGTGCGTGCCGGAGTCGAAGTGCTCGTGGGCCCGCGCGACCTCGTCCAGGGGGAAGGTGCGGTCGACGATCGGGCGGACGGCCCCCGACTCCACGTGCGGCCACACGTGCTCCCGCACGGCGGCCATGATGCGGGTCTTCTCCGCCACGGGCCGCGGGCGCAGCGTGGTGCCGATCACGGCGGCCCGCTTGGCCATGAGCGTGCCGAGGTCCAGCTCGCCCGTGCGCCCGCCCTGGGTGGCGATGACCGCGATGCGCCCGCTGGTGGCCAGCGCGTCCAGGTTGCGCCCCAGGTAGGAGCCGCCCACGACGTCGAGCACGATGTCGGCGCCGTGCCCGTCCGTGAGCTCCCGCACGCGCTCGACGAAGTCCTCCCGCCGGTAGTCGATCGCCTCGGCGCCGAGCCGCCGTGCGGCGTCGGCCTTGTCCGGGCTGCCGACCGTGGTCAGCACGCGCAGTCCGAGCGCCCGGCACATCTGGATGGCGTTGGTGCCGATCCCGCCCGTGCCGCCGTGCACCAGGATGGTCTCGCCCTCGCGGGCGGCGGCGGCCATGAAGACGTTGGAGAAGACCGTGGCGCAGACCTCCGGCAACCCGGCGGCGGCGACGAGGTCCACTCCCGCGGGCGCGGGCAGGACCTGGCCGGCCGGGACGACGACCTCCTCGGCGTAGCCCCCGGAGTCCAGGAGGGCGACGACCTCGTCCCCGGGTGCGAGCCCGGCGCCGGCGGGCACCGCGGGGCCGAGCTCCTGCACCGTGCCCGAGACCTCGAGGCCGAAGACGCTCGACGCTCCGGGCGGGACCGGGTACTTGCCCCGCCGCTGCATGACGTCGGCCCGGTTGATCCCGGCGGCCCGGACCCGGATCCGCACGCCGTCGGGAGTGAGCTCCGGGGCGGGGACCTCGGCGACCGCGAGGACCTCCGGTCCGCCGGGGGTGGTCTCGAGCACTGCGCGCATGGTGGGGCCTTCCGGTCGGGGACGACGTGCGCTCCCATTGTGTCGCGGGGCCGGGACCCGGTCACCCGGCGTCGGCCCGTGGCGAACAGGGGTGCGCCGGTGCCGCGCTCAGCGGATCGAGGCGTAGGCGTCGAGGGCCCGTCCGCGGCTGGTCGGCAGGTCCACGACCGGCTCCGGGTAGCCCACCGACGGGCCGAGCAGGCCGGGCTCGTGCGGGTCCACGCCCTCGTCCCCGGCCAGCTCGGGGATCCAGCGGCGGATGTAGCGGGCGTCGGGGTCGAACTTCCGGCCCTGGGTCAGCGGGTTGAAGATCCGGAAGAACGGGCTCGCGTCCGCGCCGGAGCCGGCGACCCACTGCCAGTTCCCGGGCCCGCTCGCGGGCTCGGCGTCCACCAGCGTCTCCCAGAACCACTGCTCCCCGGCCCGCCAGTCGACCAGCAGGTTCTTGGTGAGCAGGGACCCGGCGACCATCCGGACCCGGTTGTGCATCCACCCTGTGGCCCGCAGCTGCCGCATGCCCGCGTCCACGAGCGGGAAGCCGGTGCGCCCCTCCTGCCAGGCCCGGACGTCGCCGGCGGCCTCCGCCGGATCCCGCCACGGGAACGCGTCGAAGGCCGGGCGGACGTGGCGCACGTGCAGGTCCGGCACCTGGTGGAGCAGGTGCCAGTTGAACTCCCGCCAGCCCAGCTCGGCCAGGAACTTCTCCAGTCCCTCGCTGCTCCCCTGCTCGGACCGGTGCCGGACGGCCGCGTCCCACACCGCGAACGGGCTGATCTCGCCCCACCGCAGGTGCGGGGAGAGCCGGCTGGTGCCGTCCCGGTCGGGCCGGTCGTGGCCCTCGGCGTAGCCCTCGACGCGGTCCAGGAAGTCGTCCAGGCGCTCCCACGCGGCCGCCTCCCCGGGCGTCCACGTCGCCGCCAGACCGGCCGCGCGCTCCGGGGACGGCACCAGGCCCCAGTCGTCCTGGTCCTCGGTGCCGGCGGCCGCCGCGACCTCCGCGGCGGCGCCCCGGCCCGCACCGGGCACGGGCAGCGGCTGCCGGATCTCCAGCGCCCGGAGCGCCTTCCAGAAGGGGGTGAACACCTTGTACGGGCCGCCGGCGCCGGTGCGCAGGGTCCACGGCTCGTGCAGGAGCGCGGCCTGGAACGAGTGCGCCTCGACCCCGTGCGCGGCGCACCACTGCTTCACCCCGGCGTCCACGGCGAGCTCGGGGCCGCCGTAGCGGCGGTTCCACGTGACGCCGCCCGCGCCCGTGCGCCCGAGGACCTCGGGCAGCACGTCCCCCGCGGGGCCGCGGCGCAGCACGAGGGGGATGCCCAGCTCCCGGAGGGACTCCCGCAGGGACCGCAGGGACCCGTCCAGCCACCACGTCGCGGCCGCGCCGAGGGGCCGGATCCCCTCGGACTCCTGGTCCAGGACGTAGAGGGCGACCACTGCGCCGCGCCGGCACGCGGCGTCGAGGGCGGGGTGGTCCGTGACGCGCAGATCGTCCCGGAACCACACGATCGTCGTCGTCCCGCGGTCGGGGCTCTCGGGTGCGTCCACGCGCTCACCCTAGCCGGGGCTTTGGCGGCGTTCCAGGCGCCGTGGAAGAATGGGCTGCGCGCTCCGCCGCCCCACCGGGGAACGGTCGAGCGCGGGGAAGGTTGTCCGAGCGGCCTAAGGAGCCGGTCTTGAAAACCGGTGTGCGGTGACCCCGTACCAAGGGTTCAAATCCCTTACCTTCCGCCCCGCACGAGGCCCCCGCCGCGAACCCGCCGGTGGGGGCCTCCGCGCATGCCGGGCCCCGCGCGGCGCGGGCCGGAAGACGTCGCTGTGTCGTGGCCCACCGTTCACCTCTGCGTGCTCCAATGGGGACAACGAACCGCCGCGCCCCCCGGAGGACCGCCCATGGCACCCCAGAAGCACCGTCCCGCCCTGCTCGCCGCGCTCGCCGCCGGCGCCGTCGTCACCTCGTCCGGCCTGGTCCTCCCCGCGGCGTCCGCCGAGGAGACCAGGGCCCCGGGCACCTCGGTCCCCGCCGCGGATCCGACCGCCGCCGGGGAGACGGCCGTCGATCTGCTCTACTTCAACGACTACCACGGCCGGCTCGGCTCGGACCCCCTCCTCTTCGCGGGCGCGATCGAGCAGCTGCGCGCGGGAAACGAGGACGGCACGCTGCTGCTGTCCGGCGGGGACAACGTGGGCGCCTCCGAGTACGTCTCGGCCGTGCAGCAGGACGACCCCACCCTGGACGTGCTCGACGCGCTCGGCCTGGACGCCTCCGCCGTGGGCAACCACGAGTTCGACCGGGGCGCGGACGACCTGACCGGCCGCATCACCGAGCGTGCCGACTTCCCCTACCTGGCGGCCAACGTCACCGGCCCCGACGGCGAGCTCGTCACCGAGGCGTCCGCGACGTTCGACGTCGACGGCGTGCGCGTGGGCGTGGTCGGCGCCGTCACCCAGCAGACCGCCACGCTCGTCTCGCCCGGCGCGATCGAGGGCATCACCTTCGGCGACCCCGTCGAGGCCGTCAACGCCGAGGCCGGGCGGCTCGAGGAGGACGGGGCCGACGTCGTCGTGGCCGTCTACCACGAGGGCGCCGCGGACGCGTCCGACGCCCTCGGCGACCGGCTGGTGACCGGCACCAGCGCGACCGTGGACGTCGTGCTCAACGGGCACACCCACGAGGTCTACGACGAGGGCGTCGACGCGGACGGCGACGGCGACCTCGACCGCGCGGTCCTGCAGGCCGGCTCGTACGGCGGCAGCCTCGGGCGGATCTCCCTGAGCTACGACGCGGCCGCCGACGACGTCGACCTCACCACCGCGGTGCTGGCCGTCGACGAGGTCGTCACCGCGACCGAGCAGGAGCTCGTGGCCCGGTACCCGCGCGTCGCGGAGGTCGCCGGGATCGTCGCGGCCGCCGAGGAGGTCGCCGTGGAGCGGGGCAGGACCCCGGTCGGCGAGATCACCGGGGACATCACCACCGCCTACGGTCTCCGCGACGGGAAGCCGGCCCGCGACGACCGCGGCGCCGAGTCGAGCCTCGGCAACCTGGTCGCCGAGTCCATCCGCGACAGCCTGGACGAGTCGAACGGCGTGCAGATCGGCCTGATCAACCCCGGCGGCCTGCGCGCCGACCTCCTGTGGGCGGACGACCCCGCCCGGGTCATCGACGGCGAGCGCGACGGCGTGGTGACGGAGTCCGAGGCCAACCAGGTGATGCCCTTCGCCAACAACCTCAGCACCGTCACCCTCACCGGCGAGCAGTTCGAGCGGGTCCTCGAGCAGGAGTGGCAGCCCGCCGGGGCGTCCCGGTCGTATCTGCAGCTGGGCCTGTCCGAGAACGTCTCCTACACCTTCGACGCCGCCCGCCCGGCCGGCGACCGGATCACGTCGATCACGGTCGACGGGCAACCCGTCGACCCGGCCGCCGAGTACGTGCTCGGCTCCGTGTCCTTCCTGGTGGAGGGCGGCGACAACTTCACCGCCCTCACCGAGGGCACCGACGTGACCGACACCGGCCGGATCGACCGCGACGCCTGGATGGAGTACCTCGCCGACCGCTCCGCGGACGCCCCGATCGCCCCGGAGTTCGACCGCCGGTCCGTGTCCCTGGCCGGCGCGGCCGCCGGGGCCTGCACCGTGGGCTTCGAGGTCTCCCAGCTCGACATGACCTCCCTGGGCGCCCCGGCCACCACGTCGCTCTCCGTGCGCGAGGGCGGCCCGGAGGGCACCGGGATCGGCACCGCGGCCGTCGCCGACGGCGCGGCCACGGTCTCCGTGGACACCTCCGAGCTGACCGGGGGCGCGCCGGTGTGGCTCGTCGCCGAGCCCACCGGCACGCAGGTCCGCGTCCCGGAGCAGGTCCTGGACCTGGCCGACGGCTGCGCGCCGGCACCGGCCCCCACCGACGGGCCCGGCGAGGGGCCGGCGCCGTCCGAGGAGCCCGCGCCGGGGCACAAGCCCGGCACGGGCCACCCCGGGAAGCACCCCGGGCAGGGCGAGCCCGGCAAGGGCGTGCGGGAGCACGGCTCCGAGCGCGCCCGCTCCGTCCTCGGGCGCCTGTTCGGCTGAGCCCTCCCCGCCCCCCTTCTCCCTCCCCCGACCGAAGGAACTCCCCGTGCAGAAGCTCTTCTCCGTGCCCCTGAGCGCGGCGGCGGCCGCCGCGCTGCTCGCCGCGCCGCTGACGGTCCCCGTCCACGCCGCCCCGGAGCCCGGGCCGGGCGTCCCGCCGGTGGAGCTCCCGGTCCGGGGGATCCAGGGCACCGGGGGTACCTCCCCGGTGACCGGGCGGGCCGTGACCACCCGCGGCGTCGTCACCGCCGTGTACGCCACCGGCGGCCTGAACGGCTACCACGTCCAGACGCCCGGCACCGGCGGGGACCTGGACGCCTCCGCGCACGACGCCTCCGACGGGGTGTTCGTGCACTCCCCGGACACCGCGGGGACCGTGCAGCCCGGCCAGCACGTCGAGCTCACGGGCACGGTCGCCGAGCACCACGGCCAGACCCGGATCAGCGTGCGCGCCGACGGGCTGCGCGTGCTCGACGAGCCGGCCGAGGAGGTCGAGCCCGCCGCTGTCGGCTGGCCCGCGGACGAGGCGGAGCGCGAGGACCTCGAGGGCATGCTGCTCGACCCGTCCGGTGAGTTCGTGATCACCGACAACTACGCCCTGAACGGGTACGGCGAGATCGGCCTGGCGGCCGGCACCACCCCGCTCGTGCAGCCCACTGCCGTGGGCGCGCCCGGCTCGCCCGAGGCCGCCGCGCAGGCCGCGGACAACGAGGCCCGGGGCGTCCTGCTCGACGACGGCGCCACGACCGACTACGGCAACGTCGCCAACGCCTCGGTCCCCCTCCCCTACCTCTCCCCCACGA
Organism: Kocuria himachalensis; assembly: GCF_054784195.1. Classification (NCBI taxonomy): domain Bacteria; kingdom Bacillati; phylum Actinomycetota; class Actinomycetes; order Micrococcales; family Micrococcaceae; genus Kocuria; species Kocuria himachalensis. The sequence goes on along the minus strand of NZ_BAAGPL010000002.1, from coordinate 61,669 downwards.
CGCCGATGCGGATCGGCGCGCCCGTCGACTTCGTGGCGCCCGTGGTGCTCGGCTACTCGTTCGACGAGTGGCGCCTCCAGCCCACGACGCACCTCACCGGGGAGAACCCCGAGGACGCGCCCGTCATCGCCGAGAACACCCGCACCGCCGCCCCGGAGGACGTGGGCGGGGACCTCCAGCTCGCCACGTTCAACGTGCTGAACTACTTCACCACCACGGGCGACGAGCTGACCGGCTGCAGCTACTACACGGACCGTGCCGGCGACCCGATCTCGGTGCGCGGGGGCTGCGACGCCCGCGGCGCGGCCGAGCAGGAGGACCTGGAGCGCCAGCAGGCCAAGATCGTGGCCGCGGTCAACGCCCTGGACGCCGAGGTCGTGTCCCTGGAGGAGATCGAGAACTCCGCGAAGTTCGGCAAGGACCGGGACCAGGCGCTCGCCGACCTGGTCGGTGCCCTCAACGCCGCCGCCGGCTCCGAGGTCTGGGCGTACGTGCCGTCACCGGCCGAGCGGCCCGCCGTCGAGGACGAGGACGTCATCCGCACCGCGTTCATCTACAGGCCGGCCGCGCTCGGGACCGTGGGCGAGTCCGTGATCCTCCAGGACGAGGAGAACTTCGACAACGCCCGCGAGCCGCTGGCCCAGACGTTCCGTCCCGCCGGCGGGGACGCGGGCGACGACTTCACCGTGGTCGCCAACCACTTCAAGTCCAAGGGCTCCGCCCCCTCCACCGGCCCCAACGCCGACACCGGGGACGGCGCGGGCGGCTGGAACGCCGACCGCACCGCGCAGGCGCAGGCGCTCGTGGCGTTCGCCGAGCAGCTGGAGTCCACGCAGGGCACCGACCGGGTGCTCCTCACCGGCGACTTCAACTCCTACGACCAGGAGGACCCGATGCGGGTCCTGCACGACGCCGGCTACGCGAACCTGGCACCCGAGGGCGAGCACTCCTACGCCTACGGCGGGATGGTCGGCTCCCTCGACCACGTCCTGGCCTCCCCCGCCGCGGCCGAGATGGTCACCGGCTCGGACGTCTGGGAGATCAACGCCCACGAGTCCGTGGGCCTGGAGTACAGCCGGCACAACCACAACGTGGTCGACCTCTACGCTGCCGACCCGTACCGTGCCTCCGACCACAACCCGGAGGTCGTGGGCCTGCGCACCGGCGCCGAGGATCCGGTGGTTCCGCAGAAGCCAGGCCGGGGCGGCTCCGGCGAGCACCCCGGCCGCGGCGCGCCCGGCCGCGGCGTCGCGGAGCACGCCGCCGACCGCGCCCGGGAGGTGCTGCAGGGCCGCTTCGGCTGAGCTGCCCCCGGCCCGTGACCGGCCACGGGGTCCCCGGCCCGCCACGGATCCCGTGGCCGGCCGGGGTCCCCGTGGCCGTGCCCTTCTCAGCGCGGGGCGGGAGCCGGGGCCAGCACCGCCGCGGCGGTGCGGTCGGCGTCCGCCAGGGTCCGGGCGCCCAGCTCCGCGGACGCACCGGCCTCCGCGGCGATCGCCACGCCCCACTGCACGGCCGAGAGCTGCAGGCCGAGCACGAGGACGCCGGGCTCCACGCCGCCGTCGACGCGCACGGCACGGTACGGCGGACGGCTCACGTCCAGCCCGGTGCCGGGCACGGTCGCGACACCGTCCCGGGTCTCCATCGCCCGGACCCGCACCAGGCCCTCCCGGTGCATCGCGGACAGCAGCGGCGAGATGTTGCGCCGGACGTCGTTGGGCGGGGACATGGCCTCCACGAGGTGCTCGGCGCGGAACGGCTCGTCCTTGACCCAGGGGGAGCTCGCCACGAACCGGCCCGCCTCCTCGTCCACGAGGAACTGCGGGTCCGGGCCCAGGAAGCGCACCACGCCGGCACGGGCCAGCGCCGCCAGCTGCTGGGTCCGCAGCACCGGCGGCCCGGAGGCGAGGCCCTCCACGAACGGCTCGAACGCGCGCCGCAGCTCGTCGGTCCAGGAGGCGTCGCCGATGCCGATGTCCGCGAGCACGGCCTTGAGCACGGTGCGCGCGGCGTTGAGCGAGGCGACGGCCATCTGCAGCGGGTCGTCCTCACCGGCCAGCGCGCCGTGCACGTCCCGGTCCAGGTGGTGGACCAGGGCCGCCGCGTACTCGTCGTGGGAGCCGAAGCTGAGCCCCTCGAACGGGCGGGCGAGCCGCAGGGCGTTGAGCTGCCGGCCCGGGACCACCGCGGACGCGATGAGCCGCTCGGCCCGGGACGTCCACGGCCCCTCGGGGTGGTCGTCCCCGGTGCTCAGCACGGCGTCGAAGCGCGCCAGGAACTCCTGGGGATCGGTCTCGAAGGCGTCCGGGGCGGTCCGCGCCAGGACGGTGTAGTAGTTCCACTGGGCGTCCTTGCGGATCAGCGGATACAGGTCCGCCTCGAAGGACAGCGGTCCCTCCGCCCGCGCCGCGAGCGCCCGCACGGCGTCGAGGGTGAAGAACCGGGTGACGAGGGAGGCGGCGTAGTAGCCCTCGAGCACGGCCTTGGAGCGGTACGGGGCACCGCGGCGGGAGCCGGCCACGATCACGGGCTCCCGCCCGGACGGGTGGTAGACGTAGCGCTCCCCGTCCTGGGTGTAGATCCCGCCGCGGCCCTCGGTGACCTGGGCGAGGACGTCGCAGAAGTTCAGGCCCATGCCGCGCACCAGCACGGTGCGCCCGGCGGGCAGGGCGTCCCAGTGCACGTCGGCGGGCACGGCGGGCGGCCAGTAGGTCAGCCCCAGCTCGGCGGCGCCGTCCACGAGCTCCCGCTGGTCGGGGCGCAGGTCGGCGTCGAGATGGCCCAGGGCCAGCACCACGGCGTCCGCCGGGAGGTTCTGCCCGCCGCTGATCTCCACGTCGTAGCGGTGCCGGGCGTGCTCCCGCACGTGCACGCCGACGGCCTCGGCCCGGTGCACGACGAGCGGCACGGTGGGCGGGAGGGCGTCCTGCAGCGTGCGGAAGACCCAGGAGAGGTAGACGCCGTACATCCGCCGGGAGGGGTAGGACTGCGGCGTCATCCGGGTCAGGTGCGCGGCGTCGTCCGGGTCCACGGCGATGGTCCCCGCCACGGCGGCGAGCCGCCAGTGCTCGAAGCTCATGTTCCGCAGCGGCTCGAGCGGGTCCACGGGCAGCACCCCGTCGTCGGCGATCACCGTGGGGAACACCGAGGGCGTGTTCATGAGGTACAGCGGGGACTGGTTCGTCCGCCACACGTGCCCCGGACCGGGCGGGAAGGGGTCGACGACGTCGATGCGCACCCGGGTGCCGAAGGCCGCCGCACGGGCCGCGAGCCGCTCCACCACCGACAGCCCGCGCGGGCCGGCCCCGATCACGGTGACTCGTCGTTCGGTGCCTGGCCTGCCCGTTGCGCTCATGAGCCTCAGGATATCGATCCGCGCACGGGGCCACGGGCACGGGGCTGCGCCTACGATGGCGGACATGACCGAGACCGCGCAGACCGCCGCCCGCCCGACCGCCGAGCAGCCGCACGACGAGAACCTGTGGCTGGAGGAGATCACGGGGGCCGCGCCCCTGGAGTGGGTCGCCGGGCAGAACGCCCGCACCCTGGCGGCGCTCGAGAGCCCGGGGCTGCGCCGTCTCGAGGCCGACGTGCTCGCGGTCATGGACTCGACCGAGCGGATCCCCATGGTCGCCAAGCACGGGCCGCACTACTACAACTTCTGGCGCGACGCCGAGCACCCGCGCGGCGTCTTCCGCCGCACCACGTGGGAGTCCTGGGTCGGCGAGGACACCGAGTGGGAGGTGCTGCTCGACGTCGACGCGCTGGCCGCCGAGGAGGGCGTCGACTGGGTCTGGGGCGGTGCCCGGCTGCTGCGCCCCCACTACACCGGCGGGCGTCACCGGCGGGCGCTGTTCAGCCTCTCCCCCGACGGCGGCGACGCGAAGCGGGTGCGCGAGTTCGACCTCGACGAGCGCCGGTTCGTGCCCGGCGGTTTCGACGTCCCCACGGCGAAGTCCACCGTGACGTGGATGGACGCCGACACCCTGCACGTGGGCACCGACTTCGGCCCCGGCTCGATGACCACGTCCTCCTATCCCCGCACGGTCCGCGTCCTGCGCCGCGGGCAGGCCCTCGCCGAGGCCCGTCAGGTGTTCGAGGTGGCCGAGGACCACGTCCAGGCGGTGCTCGTGCGCGACCACACCCCGGGCTTCGTGCGGGACGTGGCCGTGGACGTGGTGGACTTCTTCGCCTCCCGCACCTACCTGGTGCGGGACGAGGAGCTCGTGCACGTCGACGTCCCCGACTCGGTGACGGTGGACCTGCACCGGCAGTGGCTGCTGCTGCGCCCGCAGGAGGAGCTCGAGCTGGACGGGACCGTGCACCCGGCCGGCTCACTGCTCGTGGCCGAGCTGGAGGCGTTCCTGGCCGGGGGCCGCTCCGTGACCGCCGTGTTCGTCCCGGACGCGCACACCTCCCTGCAGTCCTGGTCCTGGACGGCCGACCGGCTGCTCCTCAACCTGCTGCAGGACGTCTCCTCGGTGGTGCGGGTCGCCGAGCCGGGTTTCTGGACCTCGTCGGAGCTGCCCGGGTCGCCGGCGCTGTCCAGCGTGGACGCCTACGCCGTCGACGACGAGGACCCGGAGGCGGGCAACGACTACTGGCTCGTGGCCACCGGCTTCCTCACCCCCACCACCGTGTCCCGCGGCACCGTCCCGGCCGGCGGCGGGGCGGTGGCCCCGCCGCGCACGGCGAGGACCGCACCGGCGTTCTTCGACGCGGCCGGGCTGTCGGTCGAGCAGCACTTCGCGGTCTCCGCGGACGGCACCCGGGTGCCCTACTTCCAGGTGGGCCCGGCCGACCTGGTCCTCGACGGGGCGAACCCGACGCTGCTCTCGGGCTACGGGGGCTTCGAGGTCTCCCGGACCCCCGCCTACTCGGGGGCGCTCGGACGGTCCTGGCTGACCCGCACCGACGACGCCGGGCGGTCCGGGGTCTACGTCCTCGCCAACATCCGCGGCGGCGGGGAGTACGGCCCGGCGTGGCACCGGGCCGCGCTGCAGGAGAACCGGCACCGGGCGTACGAGGACTTCGCGGCTGTCGCCGCGGACCTGCAGGCCCGCGGGGTGTGCTCCCGGGAAACGCTCGCGTGCTCGGGCGGCTCCAACGGCGGGCTGCTCGTGGGCAACATGCTCACCGGGCACCCCGAGCTGTTCGGGGCGGTCTCCTGCGGGGTGCCCCTGCTGGACATGCGCCGCTACACGAAACTGTCCGCGGGCTACTCCTGGATCGCGGAGTACGGCGACCCGGACGACCCCGAGCAGTGGGAGTCCGTCCGCACGTTCTCGCCGTACCACCTGCTGGAGGAGGGGCGGGACTACCCGGACGTCCTCTTCTGGACCGCCACGAGCGACGACCGCGTGGGCCCCGTCCAGGCGCGCAAGGCCGCCGCGCGGATGCTCGGCATGGGCTACGAGAACGTGTGGTTCTACGAGGCCACCGACGGCGGGCACGCGGGCGCGGGCGACAACAAGCAGGCCGCCCGCCTGCACGCGCTCTCCCACGAGTTCCTCTGGACGGCGCTGCACCGGGGCTGAGCCCCGGCACGGGTCAGCGCTTCTCGCGGTCGGGGACGATCCAGCCCATCACGAGGGAGACCACCCCGATGATCAGGGTGGCGAGCACCGCCGTCCAGAGGAAGGAGTCGATCTCGAGCCGGAGCGGCGTGAAGGAGCTCAGCCAGGACGTCAGCCACAGCATCGCCGCGTTGACCACGATGGCGAACAGCCCCAGCGTGAGGCAGGTGATCGGCAGCGACAGGATCGACAGCACGGGCCGCACGACCGCGTTCACGACGCCGAACACCAGGCCGACGAACAGGTAGGCCAGCACCGACGCCGCAGTCTCGCCGCCGACGGCCGAGACGACGGACGGGTCCGCCGCGATGCCCATCCCGGGCAGGATCCAGGCGGCCACCCAGATGGCGAGCGCGTTGACGAGGACACGGAGCAGGAACGACATGGTGTCATCCTGTCAGGCCCCGGTGGCAGGGCGACAGGGGTGGGGCGGGCGCTCAGGAGCGGCGGGTGGCGAGGGCCCAGCCGACCACGCCGAGCGCCGCGACGAAGGCCAGGCCGACGGGCAGGGCGATCCGGACCGGCTCCACGGCCGGCTGCCACGTCACGGCGCCGTCGTGCAGCACGTACACCCCGGCCGGGGAGGCATTGATCCCGTAGCCGAGGCCCGAGCCGCTGCCGGAGTCGCCGTGCTGCTCCCCGGAACCACCACCGCCGCCGCCCCAGCCGCGGACGTGGGCCACGGGAACGATCGTGGCGCCGTCGAGGTCGTAGGCCTCGCCGAACACGCGGCGCACCGTCACGGCGTCGAGGGCCCGTTCCAGCACGGAGTGGTCCGGGGCGCCGGACTCCCACAGCGCGGTGGTCCGCTCCGAGGACGGGTCGGACGGGCGGGACGGGACGGCGGGCTGCTGCTCGGACATGGTCTTCCCCCCTGGGATCGGTCCGTCGGCGACGCTGAGCACCAGTGTAGGAAGCGGACCCGGCGGCGGTCACGGGCGCGGCCGCAGATGACGCGCGGCACCGGGGCCGGTGGAGGCCCCGGAACGCGAGACACCCCGGACCGGAGGTCCGGGGTGTCTGCGATGTCCGGGGACATCGCGAGCGCGGAGACGGGGGGATTTGAACCCCCGGTCGAGTTTAACCCCGACCCTTCATTAGCAGTGAAGTCCATTCGGCCGCTCTGGCACGTCTCCATCCGCGGCCCACCACTCGGGTGGACAACACAGGCCAGCTTAAGGGAGGACTGGGCACGGGGTCAAAGCCGACGGCGCCCGTGCCGCCCGGCGAGCACGGAGCGGTAGAGCCGGTCGAGGTCCGCGGCGATCCGCTCGGACCCGTAGACGGAGCGGATCTCCTCCGCCATGGCCTCCGGGCCGAGCAGTCCGGGGTCCGCCACGACGTCGAGCACGGCACCGCCGAAGGCCTCGGGGGTGCGCTCGGCCACGAGGCGCCCGTTGCCCGGGTGCACGAAGTCCCCCTGCCCGCCGAGGGCGCCCATGACCACCGGCCGGCCCGCGGCGAGGGCCTCGGCCGCCGCCACGCAGAACGTCTCCGAACGGCTGGGCAGCAGGAACACGTCGGCGGCGGCCAGGCGCCGCTGCACCTCGTCCGCGCCGACGTTGCCCAGCAGCCGCACGCGCTCCCCGACCCCGAGCCGGCGCGCGCGGTCCCGGACCTCCTGCTCGAGTCCGCCGGAGCCGCACCAGGTGAGTCGGACGTCGTGGCCGGCGTCGCGCAGCCACGCCACGGTGTCGACCGCCAGGAGGGGGTCCTTGATGTCGCGCAGGGCGCCGACCGCGACGAGCTCGAGGGTGCTCCCCCGCGGCGGGGCCGTGACGTGCTCGGCGTGGTCGACCACGTTGCCGATCCGCTCGACCCTGTCGGCCGGCGCGAAGCGGCGCAGCACGTCGCACATCATGGTGCTCACGCCGGTGACGCGGTCCGGAACGCGCAGGATCCGGCGGCTCCCGGCGAGGCGCCGCCACACGGGCCCGTTCTGCTCGGGGGTGAGCACGCCGTTCCAGTGCTCCGTGTGCACCCACGGGCGGCGCCCCGCGAGGGGCAGGCAGACGAGCGCGGCCGAGAAGGGCATGGTGTGCAGGACGTCGGCGCCGGCCAGGTGGCGGCGGAGCGCGGCGTACGCCCGCATCAGCGTGACCGGGTGCCGCGGGTCGAACGGGAGCCGGAGCACCGGCACCCCGTCCCACCGGTCCTGGACGGCCGGCCCGGTGCGCAGCAGCCGCAGGTGCAGCACCCGGACGTCGTGGTGGCGGGCGGCGGCGCGGACGTGTCGGGGGACGAAGGGCGTCTCCCCGGGCCGCTCCGCGGACGGGTACCAGGTGCTGACGACGAGCACGCGCACGGCGCTCAGCCCTTCCCGGCGCCGGTGCGGCCGGGGGCGTCGTCGGGCGCGGTGCTGAACGGGGTGCTGCGGACGGTGCTGGACGAAGTGGGGGCGGCGATCATGGTGCCACCCTATCGGCGGGCCACGCCCGGGGCGGTCCCCGGACGGCGACCGGGCGCGAGTAGACTCGGGCGCGATGACCAGCCCAGCCCCCGGGTCGGCCGCCTGATGTCCCGGCTGCGCTCGATCCTCTTCCCGCCGCCCAACCACGCGAACACCGACAACCCCCTGGGGTCGGCGTTCGCGCTGACCGTGGTGGCCGTGTTCGTCCAGGGGCTGTCCCGCTTCGGCTACAGCGTCCTGGTGGGCAATCTGCTGGGGCAGGAGGCGCTCGCCGAGGTCAACCTGACGATCTCGCTGGCCCTGTTCCTCGTGCTGCTGTGGCCCCAGGCCTCGGGCACGGGGGCCGCCAAGTTCATCGCGATGGCCCGGGGCCGCCAGGACCCCGAGGGGCAGGCGGCGACGGCCTCCTTCACCGCGACCAGCGCGTCCGCGGGCATGGCGCTGCTGTCCGTCTCGGCGGTGCTCTACGCCGCGTTCGCGCTCGAGCTCTCCTGGGGCTTCGCGGTCTCGGCGGGCCTGCTCGTGCTCTCCCTGTCGGCCTACAACTTCGTGCGCGGCGTCCGCACGGGCAACAACCAGTTCGTGACGACGACGGCGTGGGACACCATCAGCTCGTTCCTCACCCTCACCCTGCTGCTGCTGGTCCTGCTCGCCGGCTGGCACTGGGTCCTGCTGCTGCCCCTGATCCTCGGCTACTCGGTCTACGCGCTGCCCTCCTGGCCGCGCCGCACCGGGGCGCGCCTCGACCCGGCGCTGCGCCGGGAGATCCTGGTCTTCACCGCCTGGGGTTCGGCTCACCTGCTGGCGGCGAGCGGCCTGATGCAGCTGTCCCTGGTGATCGGCGACAGCTTCGCCACGAAGGCCGAGGTCGGCCTCTACGCCGCCGCGGTGTCCCTCGCGACCCCCGCCAGCATGCTGTCCGGGGCCATGCTCACCGCGCTGTCCCCGAGCGTGGCCCGCATGTACGCCGCGGGGGACACCGCGGGCCTGACCCGCCAGGTGGACACGATCCTGCGCACCATGGTCACGGTCTTCCTGCCGGTCTTCGGCGTGGGGGCCCTGTGGGCGGAACCCGTCCTCCGGCTGGTCTACTTCGGGGACCCCGAGTTCGTGAACGCCGAGCCGCTGCTGGTCGTGCTGTTCCTGGCCGTCTCGGCGACCAGCTTCAACGCCGCCAACGCCCGGCTCAACGGCACCGAGCCCTGGGGGGTCAAGGTGCTCGCCGCCGCCAACGGGCTCGGCCTGGTGCTGGGCGTGGTCACGATGCTCCTGCTGGGCCCGGAGCTCGGGATCACGGCCTCCGCGGTCGGCTACCTCGTGGGCTCGCTCCTGAGCGCGCTGCTGCCGCTGCTCGTGGTCTGGCGGCTCGACCGGATGCGGTGGGGCACGGTCCTGCTGCGGATCGTGGCCGGCTACGCGATGATCCTGGTCGCGCTCCAGGTGCTCGGCCCCGACTTCAGGGTGCTGCCGGCGCTCGGGGCGACCGCCGTGTTCCTCGCGGTCTGGGCCGGGCTCAGCGCCCGGGACCTGCGGCCCGCGCTGCGCGCCGTGGGCGCCCGGCTCCGTCGCTGAGCCGGCGCCGGCTCACCCGCCGGGCAGCGGCCGGGCCCGCTGCCCGAGCCACTGGTCGAACTGCTCGGCGAAGGCCGGGACCATCGTGACCACGTAGTCGCGGGGCATGTGGTTGTCGTCCATGTAGACCCAGCGGTTGCCGATCCGGGACGAGCACGTGCCGTCGGGGCAGATCCAGTCGCTCATGTCGACGCTGACGAAGTTCCCGTGCCGCCCCGTCAGGGCGTCGGCCGGGTTCTGCGGGGCGAGCTTCTGCGCCCGCGGCGGGTTGCAGCGCTCGGCGTCCGGGCCGTCCTGGTCGATGCAGGTGACCATGTTGAAGGAGAACCGCGGGTTGTCCCGGATCCCGACCACCGTGATGCCCCGCTCGTCGAGGTCGTCCAGGAGCTGCGGGAACCCGGGGGCGATCTGCTCGCCGGGCCCCTCGTCGGCGGTGACGGTGGACGTGGTGAGCACGACGTCGATCCCGTGGTCCTCGATGTACTGGTCGGTGAGACCGATCAGTTCCCGGCACTCGGTGTTGTCGGTGGTCTCCACGGGCTGGAACCGGCAGGCGCCCCGGATGACGGAGACCAGGTTCCAGCCGCGGTCCTCGGCGACGCGCTGGAACGCCGGCAGCCACTGCTCGGCGTGGGAGTTGCCGACCACCATGGCGTCGACCTCGGCGTCCGGGTCGACCGGCAGGGTCGAGCAGGCCACCTTGTAGCCGTCGAACCACTCCTCCGTCGCGGCGTCGCAGGACTCCGGCAGCTCCGACCACTGACCCTCCCGCACCAGCGGGTTCGGGATCGTGGGCACCTGCGGGTCCCGTTCCCAGGCGAGGTCCCCGGTCAGCACCGCGGCCCCCGGGTTCTCGAGGACGGCCTGCTCCGCGGCCTCCTGGGCGTGCCGGTCCAGCACCACCCGCGCCCCGGAGACGGGGACGAGCACGAGGGCCGCGCACAGCACCACGAGCCCGAGCTGGTGCCTGCCGGCACGGGCTCCGGTGCGGGGCCGCAGGGGCCGTTCGACGAGCCGGTGCACCAGCACGCCCAGGACGATGCTGCCCAGGAGGATGAGCAGCCCGTGCAGCGGCGTGGCCTTGGCGCGGTCCGTGACCACCAGGTAGGTGACGAGCACGGGCCAGTGCACCAGGTAGACGGCGTAGGACGCCTCGCCCAGGACCAGCAGGGGCCGGCGGCCGAGCAGGGCGTCGGCCCCGCGGGGGTCGCCGGTGTGCCCGGCGAGGATCACCAGAGCCGCCCCGGTCAGCGGCCACAGGGCGGCCCAGCCCGGGAAGGAGCCCTGGACGTCGAGGACGAGCCCGCACACGGCGATGGCCACGAGCCCGGTCCAGCCCAGCACGAGGCGCAGCGCGCCCGGCAGGGTGACGCCGCGCAGCACGGCCAGGGCCAGCAGGGACCCGAGGGCGAACTCCCACAGCCGGGCGCGGGTGTCGAAGTAGGCGAAGGCCTGCTCGTTGCCCGTGGAGACCACCGAGAAGACGAAGGAGGCGAGGAAGACGGCGCCGAACACGCCGGTGGCCACCGTGGCGACGGACCACCGGGTGCGCCGGGCGACCAGTCCGCACAGGGCCAGGAGCAGGGGCCACAGCAGGAACACCTGGCCCTGCACGGACAGGGACCAGAAGTGCTGGAACGGGCTGGCCAAGGAGGTGTCCGCGGCGTAGTAGTCGACCGCGTTGAACGCGAGCACCCAGTTCTGGGAGTACAGCACCGTGGCCGCCGCCTCCTCGATCGCGGCGTACCACCGGTCGGGCGGGAACAGCATCCGCACCATGACGAGGGTGCCCAGCACCGTGACGACCACGGGAGGCAGCAGCCGCGAGAACGTCCTGGTCCAGTAGCGGCCCAGCTGCGGCCCCTTCCCGGCCTCGAGCCGCCGGACGAAGGAGAGCGTCATGAGGAACGCCGAGATGAACAGGAAGACGTCCACTCCGCCCGAGACCCCGCCGATCCACACGTGGTAGACGGCGACCAGGAGGACGGCCACGGTGCGCAGCCCCTGGACCTCGGGGCGGAAGCGGTGGGCGGGGGCGGCCGTGCCCGCCGGGGGCGCGGTGCTGCTCGCGACCCCGGGGGAAGGGTCGGCGGGGAGGAGACGGCTCATGGAGTTCTCTCGTCGGGCGGGGGGTCGGACGACTGGCTCGACACCATTGTTCCACCGCACGGTGGCGCCGCACGGTCGCGCCGCACGGTCACATCAGCAGGGACGCGACCATGAACCGCAGGGGGGCCTCGCGGTGCAGGACCCTGCGCGGGTCCCGGGTGAGCAGGGTGGTGGGCCAGCCGAAGCGGCGACGGGCGTTGTCCACCCGGAGGATGGCCTCCGCCGTCGCCTCCGGCCGGACGACGAGGTCCAGGACCTCCCGGTCCGCGCGGGACAGCACGGTGAGCGCCCGGGGTGCGCGCGACGCGACCAGGTCGAGCAGGCTGCCCACCTGGTGCGTGTCCTCCGGGGACCACCGTCCGGCGGCGGTCCGGCCGCGGACCGTGCCGAAGACCTGGACCCGGAGGATCTTGGCGGCGATCGCCGTCCGCTGCTCCACGCCCAGCCCGGCGTACCAGGAGCCGCCGAGCAGGTCGGTCGCCGCGGCGAGGTCGTCCGTCAGGGGCCGCGGCGCGGCACTGATCCGGTCGGCGGCCCCCTCCCGCAGGAGGTAGCCGGCGCCGCGGGGCGCGAGGTCGACCCGCCCGTCGCCGAACCAGGCTCGGACCACCAGCTCCTGGTCCTCCCCGGTGGCGTACCGGCCGTTGAAGCGGACCCCGCGGTCCACCAGGAGCTCCCGGCGGAGCAGCCCGAAGACGTGGGTGCGGTAGGCGAGCCGGTCCTTGACCGGGTCGAGGTCCGCGCGGCGGAAGGGCCGCGGCACGGGGGTGCGCACCGGCCGACCGGAGTCCTTGACCAGGCGTGGGAGCACCGCCGCCGAGCCGTGGCGTTCGGCGGTCGCCGTCCAGGCCGCGAGGGCCCCGGGGGCGAGGGTGTCGTCGCTGTCCACGAAGGACACGTACCGGGCGCGGGAGCGCTCGAGGGCCAGGTTGCGGGGCCCGGCCGGGTTGCTGGTGCCGTCGAAGCACTCCACGAGCTCGACGAGCGGACGGTGCTCCGCGGCGAGGCGGTCGCGGATCAGTGCGGCCTCGACGTTGTGGCACACCACCGTGATGTGCACCCCGCCGTGGTCGCCGACCGGGAGCCCCCCGGCCAGCACGGAGCCGACGGCCCGGTCCACGGGCCGGGCGGTGGTGTGCACCGGGATGATGACGTCGACGAGCGGCGTGGGGGCAGAGGACACGCAGGCCAGCGTACAAGACCGCGCCGGGCCGGGCCGCCCGGCGCCGCCCGGCGCGGTCCGCGCCTCAGCCCTGGGAGGCCAGGACGAACGGCAGCACGGGTCCGGAACCGGCCCGGCGCAGCGCGCGGGCGGCCACGGCGAGCGTCCAGCGGCTGTCCACGAGGTCGTCGACCAGCAGCACCGGGCGCCCGCCCAGCCGGTCCAGCCCCTCCGCGAGCTCGGGCGGCACCCGGAACTTCTCCCACAGGGCCGCGAGGCGGTACGCACTGTTGCCGCCGTGCCCGCCGGACGGGAAGCCCTCGGGGACGTCGAGCTCCCCGAGATAGGGCAGGTGCCCGACCTCGGCCATGCCCTCCGCCAGGGAGCGCACGAGCCGGGGACGCGAGCGGGACGGGACCGAGACGACGGCCGCGGGCCGGTCCGCCCAGCGCCACTCGGCGAGCACCTGGACGCACGCCCGGCCGAGGGCGGGGTCCACCGGCCCGTCGACCGGCGCGCCCTCCTCGTCGGTGCGGAACACCTCGCGCAGCCGGTTGCCCCAGCCGAGGTCCGTGAGCCGGGCCAGGGCCCGGCCCTCGGCGCAGCGCTCCTGCTCCGGGATGCGGCCCTTGACCTCGACCCCGAGGCGCGGCATCCCGGTGGGCCACTGGGCGCGCGGCTCCACCACGACGCCCACGCGGGTCAGGGCGGCCCCGGCGGTGTCGGTGGCGGACTCGTCGACGGTCGTGGGGTACCAGGGGCCGGCGCAGCTGTCGCAGCGCCCGCACGCCTCGGCGGTGGCGTCGTCGAGCTGCCGGGCGAGGAACTCCATGCGGCACCCGGTGGTGCGCTCGTACTCGAGCATGGCGTCCTGCTCGGCCACCCGTGCCGCGGCGATCCGGCCGTAGCGCTCGGCGTCGTAGCGCCACGGCACGCCCGTGCTCTGCCAGCCGCCCTGCACGCGCTCCACCGCGCCCTCGACGGCGAGGACCTTCAGGAGCAGCTCGAGCGGGCTGCGCCGGACGTCCACGCGGGACTCCAGCACGGCCACGGACAGGGCCCCGCCCGCGGCCTCCAGCTCGCCCAGGACGGCGGCGGCCTTCTGCTCGGTGGGCATCGACGAGGTGGCGAAGTACTCCCAGATCCGGCGGTCCTCGGTGCCCGGCAGCAGCAGGACGTCCGCGTTGTCCGTGGCGCGGCCCGCACGGCCCACCTGCTGGTAGTAGGCCACGGGCGAGGACGGCGCGCCCAGGTGGACCACGAAGCCCAGGTCCGGCTTGTCGAAGCCCATGCCGAGCGCGGAGGTGGCCACGAGGGCCTTGACCCGGTTCTCCTTGAGGGCGGCCTCGAGCTCCTCGCGCTCGCCCTGGTCGGTGCGCCCGGTGTAGGCGCGCACCGGGATCCCGGCGTCGGCGAGCGCCTGGGCGGTGTCCTCGGCGGCTCCCACGGTCAGCGCGTAGATGATCCCGCTGCCCGGGAGGGACTCGACGTGCTCGAGCAGCCAGGCCAGGCGCGCCGTGGCCGAGGGCAGGTCCAGCACGCCGAGGCGCAGGGACGCCCGGGACAGCGGGCCGCGGAGAGTGAAGACCTCCCCCGTGCTGCTGCCGCCGGGACGCACGCCCAGCTGCTCCTCGACGTCGGCGACCACGCGCTCGTTCGCGGTGGCGGTCGTGGCCAGGACGGGGACCTGCTCCGGGAGCCGGGCGATGAGGTCGCGGATGCGCCGGTAGTCGGGCCGGAAGTCGTGGCCCCAGTCGGAGATGCAGTGCGCCTCGTCCACCACGAGCAGCCCGAGCCGGGCGACCAGCTGCGGCAGCTGCTGCTCCCGGAACACGGGGTTGTTGAGCCGCTCCGGGGAGACCAGCAGGACGTCGAGCTCGTCGGCCTCCAGCTGCGCGGCGACCTGCCCCCACTCGGTGGCGTTGGCGGAGTTGATGGCCGCCGCCCGCACGCCCGCGCGGGCGGCGGCGGAGACCTGGTCCCGCATGAGGGCCAGCAGCGGGGAGACGATCAGGGTGGGCCCGCGCCCCCGGGCACGCAGGAGCAGGGCGGAGAGGAAGTAGACCGCGGACTTGCCCCAGCCGGTCCGCTGCACCACCAGGGCCCGCCGGCCGCGCCCCACGAGCGCCTCGACCGCCTCGAACTGCCCGGGGTGGAAGGCGGCGTCCGCCCGGCCGGTGAGCGCGCGCAGGAGGTGGAGCGCGTCCTCGTGCAGGGCCGGGTCCGTCCCGGTGTCGTGGGCGGCGATGTCGTGGGCGGGGGAAGTCGTCATGGTCCCAGTCTTCCAGGGCCCCCCGACGCCGCCCCACCGGAGGTCAGGACGTGCAGTGGCGACAGGGCCCGGACAGAGCGATGCGCCCGCTGCCCATCCGTTGAACGGATGGCCCCCGCAGCGGGCGCATCGACCGGCCTGACGGCCGGTGGCGAGCAGAGACTCGCCTGGCGGGAGTACCGCCCCCCAGCGGTGCTCCCATTCGGTTCACCCCCCGATGAACCGGCTGCACCGGCACCCCCCGATGCCTGCGTGCGTGCGGCCCATCCCCCGATGAACCGCGGTCGATCCGCCCCCCGGCGGATCGGTTGGTTCTGCCCCATCGGGTGAACCAATTGCCACCATGGTGGCAGGGTTTCTGTGACCTGTCACGGCCCGTGAAGTCACATTCGGTTTGGTGGACATCGAAGCTGAATCATGTGTTTGCACTAGTCAACGACAGGTTCGGCCCCGACCTCTCATTACCGATCGGTATTGCGCGGCGGCGAGCGTGGCACGAAGTGGGGACACCCCGCACGCGGGGTGTCCCCCGTTGGGCGCACGGCCGGGACCGTGCGTTACGTCACGTTGCGGGCACGGCACCCCGGTCCGGTCGCGGGGCGCCGTGCGCGGGCGCTCAGCCGCGCAGCCCCGGGAAGTCGGCCTCCGTGTACTCGACGCCGTACCCGTCGGCCCCGGGATCCGCGGCGGCGGAGCGGTCCGCCGCCGCCTCCCGCTCGCGCAGCGCCACCCGGCGGATCTTGCCGGAGATCGTCTTCGGCAGGTCGGTGAACTCGACCCGGCGCACCCGCTTGTAGGGCGCGAGGTTCTCCCGGGCGAAGCGCAGGATCTCTCCCGCGAGCTCCCGGGTGGGCTCGGCGCCGGCGGCGAGCACCAGGTAGGCCTTCGGCACCGCGTGCCGGACCGGGTCCGGCGCCGGGACCACGGCGGCCTCGGCCACCGCGGGGTGCTCGATGAGCACGGATTCCAGCTCGAACGGGGAGATCCGGTAGTCGGAGGCCTTGAAGACGTCGTCTGTGCGGCCCACGTACGTGTAGACGCCGTGCTCGTCGCGGCGGGCGATGTCGCGGGTGTGGTACCAGCCGTCCTTGACGACCTCGGCCGTGCGCTCTGGCTCGTCGATGTAGCCCGCCATGATCCCGGGCGGGTCGTCGTCGACCTTCAGGCAGATCTCCCCCTCCTCGGCGGGCGCGCCCGTCTGCGGGTCGAAGAGGTCGACGACGAAACCCGGCAGGGGCCGGCCCATGGCCCCCGGCGCCACCGGCTGCCCGGGGGTGTTGGCGATCTGCAGCGTGGTCTCCGTCTGGCCGTAGCCGTCCCGGATGGTCACGCCCCACGCGTCCTGCACCCGGCGGATCACCTCGGGGTTGAGCGGTTCGCCGGCGGAGACGGCGGACGCCGGCGGGTCCTGCACCCGGTGCAGGTCGGCCTGGATGAGCATCCGCCAGACGGTGGGCGGGGCGCAGAAGCTGGTGACCCCGGCCCGGCCCATCTGCGCCAGGAGCCCGACCGCGTCGAAGCGGGCCTGGTTGTGGATGAACACGGTGGCCTCAGCGATCCACGGGGCGAAGAAGTTGGACCACGAGTGCTTGCCCCATCCCGGGGAGGCGATGTTCAGGTGGACGTCCCCGGGGCGCAGGCCCATCCAGTAGACCGTGGACAGGTGCCCGAAGGAGTACGAGTAGTGGGTGTGCTCCACGAGCTTGGCCTGGGACGTGGTGCCGGAGGTGAAGTACAGCAGCAGGGGGTCCCGGGAGCGCGTGGCGCCCTCCGGGACGAAGACGGGGTCCGCGGCCGCGGCCTCCGCGTACGGGTGCACGGGACGGCCGGGCAGCTGCGCGCGCACTCCCTCGACCTCCGCGCCGGCGCCGACGACGACGAGCTCGTAGTCGCCGTCGACGCCCGCGAACTTGGGCGCGTTGGCGGTGTCCGTGACGACCCACGAGACCTTGCCCCGCTGCACGCGGTCCAGCAGGTCGGCGGGCGGCATCATGACGGCGGTCGGGATCAGGGGCGCGCCCAGCTTCATGCCGGCGAGCTGGGTCTCCCACAGCTCGAGCCGGTTGCCGAGCATGAGCAGGACTCGGTCGCCACGCCGCACCCCCAGGCCCCGCAGCCAGTTCGCGGTGCGGGCAGAGGACTCGGCGAGTTCCCGGAAGGTCCGCCGGAGCTCCGTGCCGTCCTCCTCGACGATCCACAGCGCGTCCCGGGCCCCGCGCTCCGGGTCCCCGGCGACGTGGTCGAACCAGTCCAGGGCGAAGTTGAAGTGCTCCATCCGGGGCCAGCTGAACTCCTCGCGGGCCCGGTCGTAGTCCTCGCGCAGCTCCAGGACGCGGTCCCGGGCCGCCTCGTACTGCTCGGAGACGCCGGGGGCGTCGTCGGACGTCGTGCCTGTGGGGACCGGCTCGGCCATCGGGGACCTCATTCTTTCCGCTGCGGGCCGGACGGGACCGTCCGGCGGGCCATCCCGAGCAGTCTAGTGCGCCCCGCCGCCGCCCGTCCGGGCCGGGCGCGGTGCCGGCTCTGGAAGGATGGGGCCCGCACCCCACGCCCCGGAAGGAGCCCGCCCCGCCATGCTGTCCCCGGCACCCGACGTCCCGGTCCGCGCCGGCGCCCGCGAGTGGGCCGCCCTCGTGGTCCTGATGCTGCCGGTGCTGCTGATCTCCGTGGACAACACGGTCCTGAACTTCGCGCTGCCGGAGATCTCCCGCGAGCTCGGCCCGACCGGCACGCAGCTGCTGTGGATGGTGGACGCCTATCCGCTGGTGCTCGCCGGGCTGCTCGTGCCCATGGGCTCCCTCGGGGACCGGGTGGGCCGCCGCCGGCTGCTGCTGGTGGGCAGCACGGGCTTCGCGGCCGTGTCCGCGCTCGCCGCGCTCGCCCCGACCGGGGAGGCGCTCGTCGCCGCCCGGGCGCTGCTGGGCCTTTTCGGGTCGATGCTGATGCCCGCCACCCTGTCCCTGCTGCGCAACATCTTCCACGACGCGACGCAGCGGCGCACGGCCATCGCGGTGTGGGCCACCGGCTTCTCGGCGGGCGGGATCCTGGGCCCGGTGGTGGGCGGGTTCCTGCTCCAGCACTTCTGGTGGGGGTCCGTGTTCCTCCTGGCGGTCCCGGTGCTGCTGCCGCTGCTGGTCCTGGCGCCGGTGCTGGTGCCCGAGTCCCGCAACCCGGCGCCGGGCCCGGTGGACGTGCCCAGCGCCGCGCTGATCATGACCGCCATGGTGGCGCTGGTCCACGGCATCAAGGACCTCGGCGGGCACGGCCCGTCCGCCGGCGTGCTGGCCGCCGCGGTGGTGGCCGTGGCCGCCGGGGGGCTGTTCGTGCGCCGGCAGCTGCGCAGCCCGGTGCCGATGCTGGACCTGCGGCTCTTCCGCCACGCCCCCTTCACCGGCGGGCTGCTCAACAACCTGGTGGCCTCGACCACCTTCATCGGCTTCCTGTTCTTCGTCTCCCAGTACCTGCAGCTCGTGGAGGGCATGCCGCCCCTGGAGGCGGGCCTGGCCCTCATGCCGGGCGCCGCCGTCACGATCGCCTCGGGTCTGCTGGTGGTGCGCGTGGTCGGCTTCGTGCCCCCGGCGCTCGTGCTCGGCGGCGGGCTGCTGGTCATGGCCTCGGGCTTCCTGCTCGTCCTGCTCGGCGACCTCTCCGGCGGGCTCGTGCTCGTGGTCGCCCTCATGGTCATCGGGCTGGGCTCGGGCGCGGCCCAGACGATCGCCGGGGACCTGATCCTCACCGAGGTGGCCCCCGAGCAGGCCGGTGCCGCCTCGGCGATCTCGGAGACCGCCTACGAGCTGGGGGCCGGGCTCGGCGTGGCCGTCCTGGGCACGGCCGTGACCGCGACCTACGCCCGCCGGATGGCCGTGCCGCCCGGACTGGACCCCGAGCAGGCCGCCACCGCGTCCGAGACCCTCGGCGGGGCGGTCGACGTCGCCGCAGGCCTCGGCCCGGACGCCTCCGGGGAGCTCCTGACCTCGTCCGTCGCGGCCTTCGAGGCCGGCGTGCACCTGTCCGCCGGGATCGGCGCCGCCCTGCTGGCCGGGACCGCGGTGCTCGTGGGCCTGCTGCTGCGCCGGGTCCCGCGGCTCCGCCGCCGGTAGCGGATCCGCTCAGCCGGCCGAGCGCAGCCTGACGTGCTGCTCCACCCGGGCGAGGTCCCGGGGGTGCGGTGCGCTGTCCCGGAACCGGTCGAGCAGGACGTCGACGTGCTCGTGGGCCTGCCGCCGCACGGACGGGTGGACGCTCGCCGCCTCGATGCGGGCGGCGAGGTCCACGAGGGCCAGCAGGACGCTCACGTGCCCGGTGGCGTGCGGGCCGATCTGGTCGAACGGCATGTCCACGATCTCCTCGACCCCCACCGTCCCGTAGCGGAGCCGGTGCACGCCGTCGACGACCACGGTGTTCCCCGGGAGGGGGCGGGCCACGGCCGTGACGATCCCGGAGGCGACCTCCTCGACGGCGTTGACCGCGGTGTAGGGGTCGTTGGTGCTCGGGGAGAGGGCGCGCACGGCGAGCTCCACCACCTGCTGCTCCGCGAAGCGGACGTCCTGGAGCGCCGAGCGGGAGTCGCCCACCCGCACGCAGCGCCGCAGCCGGCCTGCGAGCTCCTCGGCCCGGTGCTCGGGCCACACCCGGACCAGCGGCTCCGCCGCCAGGACGTGGTCGCCCACCCGCGGGACGAGTTCGACGACGACGTCACCGGCCTCGGCGTGGTCCCGGAGCCGCTCGAGGTCGACGCCGACGACGTAGCCCACGCTGTCCGCCCGAACCTCTCCCCCACCGCTGCGGCGCCCCGCGGTCCGGACCAGCTCCTCCGGCGTCTCCTCCGGGTGCCACCGCTCGATCACGTCCAGCAGGTGCCGGCGCGCACCGTGGACGAGGGTGTCCACCTGCACGGAGTCCGCGATGTGGTGGATGAAGTAGACGACCAGGGCGACGTCCGCGACGGCCATCAGCACCCCGAGGTTGACCGCCAGGTGCGGGACGAACGGCTGCGCGAGGTCGTCGGAGGCCGAGCGGATCGTGCGCAGGACCAGCAGCGTGTAGATGAAGGTGGAGACCAGCATGCCCAGCACCACCTGGTTGCCGCGGTCCGCCATGAAGTTGCGCACCAGGCGGGGGCCGTACGTGGAGCTGGCCGTGGCGATCACGGAGATGGTGATGGAGAAGGCGGTCGCGGCCACGCCGAGCATCGACCCGCCGATCGCGGAGAGCATCGACCGGGACCCGTCGATGCCGACGGCGTAGAGCCACGCGATCCACGGGGAGTCCAGGTCCTGGGGCAGCCACCGGTCGGCGGCCACGGCGGACTGGGCCAGGACGACGGCGGCGAGCACGCACACGGCGGGCAGGAACCAGAACCTGTCGAACACCCGGCGCCAGGAGCCGGAGAGCTTTTCCATGGGCTCACCCTAGACCGGGCCTGCGCACCGGTGGCGGTAGGCTGGGCGCCCGGACCCGCGCGCCCGCGGGCGCGCCACCTCCCTGTCGCCCCACCCTGACCGCTCCGAGGAGACCTCCCCATGCTCAACGCTTCGCGACCGCCCCGACGGAACAGGACCGCCCGGGTGCTGCGGGCCGGCGCGGCGCCGGCCCTGGTCCTGGCCCTGACGGCGCTCACCGGCTGCGGCTCCGACTACCCCCTCGGCGAGGAGCAGCGCCGGGCCGCGGAGGAGGGCGGCTCGGACCTGTCCGGGATCCTCACCGGCGTGGGGTCCTCGGCGCAGAACGCCGCCATGCTGACGTGGCGCAGCGGCTTCGAGTCGATGCACCCGGACGCGCAGGTGCAGTACCTCTCCGCGGGCTCCGGCGCGGGGCGCAGCGCCCTCGTGGGCGGCGGCACCGACTTCGCCGGCTCGGACGCCTACCTGGACGAGGAGGAGCAGGCCGAGGTCCGCGACTTCTGCGGTCCCGGGGGCGCGCTGAACATCCCCGTCTACATCTCCCCGATCAGCGTGGCCTTCAACCTGCCCGGCATCCAGGAGCTCGACCTCGACGCCGGGACCATCGCGGGCATCTTCCGCCACGAGATCACCCGGTGGGACGACCCGGCGATCGCCGCCCAGAACCCCGGCGTGGAGCTGCCCGATCTGCCGATCACGCCCATCGCCCGTGCGGACGACTCGGGGACGACCGAGAACTTCACCGACTACCTGCACTCGGTGGTCCCCGAGGTGTGGACGGACGAGGAGGACGGCGGCTGGCCGGCGGACCTGCCCACGGAGCGCTCCCAGGGCAACGCCGGGGTCGTGAGCCTCACGGCGGAGACCGAGGGCGCCGTCACCTACGCGGACGACTCGCTCGTGGACGAGTCCCTCGGCAAGGCAAGGGTGAAGGTCGGCTCCGAGTACGTGGCCGTGTCCGGCGAGGCGGCCGGCACCGCGGTGGGCGAGGCCACCCGGGTGGAGGGCACCGGCCCGCACGACATCGCCCTCGAGCTGGACCGCGAGCCGGACGCGGCCGGGGCCTATCCGGTGGTCCTGGTGTCCTACCACATCTACTGCAGCAGCTACGCGGACCCGGAGGTCCTCGAGCTGGCGAAGGAGTTCGGGCACTACGTGGTCAGCGAGGAGGGCCAGCAGGCCTCCTCGGAGGCCGTCAAGAGCGCCCCGCTGCCGGAGAACCTGACCGCCGAGGCGCAGGCGGCCCTGGACTCGATCAGCCTCCGCTGACCGGTCGGGACGGGAGCGCGGGCGGGGACGTGGACGAGGACGGGGACGAGGTCCTCGACGTCGCGGTGGTGGGCGCCGGACAGGCCGCGCTGGCCGTGGGTTACTACCTCCGGCGCACCGGCCTGTCGTTCGCGCTGCTCGACGAGCAGGAGGCGCCGGGCGGGGCGTGGCGGCACGTCTGGCCGTCGCTGCGGCTCTTCTCCCCCGCGGGGTACTCGTCGCTGCCCGGGCACCCGATGCCGGACACGGGCGGGGCCGCCCCGGACGCCGGGCACGTCGTCGACTACCTGTCCCGGTACGAGGAGCGCTACGGGCTGCCCGTCCGGCGGCCGGTCCGGGTGCGGGCCGTGCACCGCGACGGGGCGGGCTTCCGACTGGTGACGGACGACGGCGAGCTGCGGGCGCGCGCCGTCGTGAGCGCCACCGGCACGTGGTCGCAGCCGTTCTGGCCCGTCCTGCCCGGGCAGCGGGAGTTCCGGGGCGAGCAGGTGCACAGCGCCCACTACGACGGGCCCGGACGGTACCGCGGCCGCCGCGTTCTCGTGGTGGGCGGGGCGAACTCCGGGGCGCAGATCGCCGCCGAGCTCGCCGGGGCGAGCGAGCTGACGTGGTGCACGAACGCCCCGCTCCGCTACCTCCCCGACGAGGTCGACGGGCGCGAGCTGTTCCGCGTGGCCACGCTGCGCGCCCAGGCCGTCGCCGAGGGCAGCCCGGATCCCGGCGGGGTGGCGAGCCTCGGCGACGTGGTGGCCGTCCCCGCCGTGCGCCGCGCCCGCGAGGCCGGGGTGCTCGACCCCCGGCCGATGTTCACGCGGTTCACCGCGGACGGCGTGGTCCTGGCGGACGGCCGGGAGCAGCCGTTGGACGCCGTCGTCTGGTGCACCGGGTTCCACCCGGCCCTGCGGCACCTCCGGCCGCTGCGCCTGCGGGAGGACGACGGGCGGATCCGCACCGACGGCACGGCCTCCACCCGGGTGCCCGGCCTGTACCTCGTGGGGTACGGGGACTGGACGGGTCCCGGATCGGCGACCCTCATCGGTGTGGGCCGCTCGGCGCGGGACACGGTCGCGGCGGTGCGGGAGCGGCTCGCCGGCGGCTGACGCCCGCCCCGGCGGCGCCCTAGGCCGGACCGTCGGGGCCGGTGTCCTCCGGGCGGCGGTCCCGCCGGACGAAGCGGACCACCCGGACGGCGATCAGCCCGGCCCAGAGCAGCAGCAGGACGAGCACGAGGGCGCTGAACATCCCGTCCTCCGAGGACCAGGTGAGGAGCTGGCCCGCGAGCAGCAGCACCGCGGTCGCGGACAGGAGGACGAGAGCGGTGCGCTCGCTGCTTCGCTCGGACATGGCGGCTCCTGCCGGTCGGCGTCCTGGTCCCCGGATCCTCGCACATCCCGGGTGCGTGCGTCCTGCCGGGAGCGGGGCCCACCTGTCGTCCTTCTCCCGCGGCGGCGGCCCGCCCCGCTACCGTGGAGTGGTCCCCGACAGAGAGGCTCCTCCGATGCGCCGCACCCTTCCCGCCGTGGCCCTGCTCGTGCTGACACTGACCGGGTGCGACGACCGGCCGGAGGAGGTGGAGAGCACTCCCGGCGTCTCCCCCACCTCCTTCAGCCCTCCTCCCCCGGTCACCGCCACCCCGCCCCCGACGCCTGACGGCGTGCCGACGGATCCCGGGACCGGGTCCGCGGCTCCCGCGCCGGACCAGCCGGGCCCCGAGTCGGTCCCCACTCCCTCCGAGCAGCTCGACGGGCAGTAGGGCGGCCCCGGCGGGGCTGCGTCGTCGCCGGGCAGGACAAAAGTGCAGGGGATGCCGACGGACGTCTACACCTCGATCCCTCGGCGACACGCGCACGCCGCGCGGACACCCGGGACCTCGTATGCATAAACATGGGCATACCCCCTCTCCCTGGAAGGCACCCCCATGTACGAGAACACCGCTCTCGTTCCCCGCCCCCGCTGGGCGACCCGTCAGGAGCTGACCGATCCCGAGACGGTCACCAACTCGCGGGAGCTGCCCACCCGGTCCCTCGCCGGCCCCTCACCGGTCGCGCTTCTGGAGACCTGGGAGGTCATCACCACCGCGGACGGCTCCTACGCCCACCGCGACGGCCTCGTCCTCCACATCGGCCACGAGGCGTGGACCGTGGAGCAGGCCAGAGCCCTGCGCGACCGCATCGACGAGGCCCTCGCCCTGCTCGAGCAGTAGCACCATCGGCCCCGCCGCGCTGCCCCGCGCGCCGGGGCAACTGATGGAGGACAAGGAAAGAACCCCACCGGCTCCGGTCGCACCGGCAGTGATGGGGTTCTCCTCGGGTGGGCCCCGTGGGGCTCGAACCCACGACCCATGGATTAAAAGTCCACTGCTCTACCAACTGAGCTAGAGGCCCGTGCTCCACCGGCGGGCACGGGGCGCGGCCGGTCCGGAGCGGGCACCACTCTACCGCACGGTCTCCCCGGGAGCCGGTGCGCGCCGCCCGGGGCGACCCGCCCCGGATGTGCACAGCCGCCTGACGGTTAGAGTGGTGGGCAGTTCCGTGCCACCCACGCCCACCCCGACCGGAGGACCGACCGTGCCGCACCCGAGCACCGAGGAAGAAGGACGCGCGGAGACGGGGCTCTTCGGCCCGTCGGCCGTCACCGAGTACCTCGAGCAGGTGGTGGAGCAGCTGCGGGACGTCCGCGGCGGCGAGCCCAGCTCCTCCATCCCCGCCCTGGCGGGAGCCGACACCGAGCGCTTCGGCATCGTCATCGCCACCGCGGACGGCCACGTGTACGAGGCGGGCAGCACGCGGGACGAGTTCAGCATCCAGTCGATCTCCAAGGCGTTCACCTACGCCCTCGCCCTCTCCGACCTCGGGGCGGAGGCCGTGCACGCGAAGATGGACGTGGAGCCGAGCGGGGACGCCTACAACGAGATCTCCCTCCAGCCCGGCAGCGGGCGCCCCGCCAACCCGATGATCAACGCCGGTGCGATCGCCTCGACGTGGCTCGTCCCCGACAGCGACCGCGACCTGCGCCGGGATCGGATCCGCGACGCCTACTCCCGGTGCGCGGGCCGGGACCTGGCGATCAGTCCCGAGGTCCTCTCCCAGGAGCACGACGCCGGGGACCGCAACCGGGCCCTCGGCTACCTCCTGGCCTCCGCCGGCATCATCGAGGGGGACCCGACCCAGGCCCTCGAGGACTACTTCGCCCAGTGCTCGGTGCTGATCACGTGCCGCGACCTCGCCCTGATGGGCGCGACCCTCGCCAACGCCGGCACGAACCCGCTGACCGGGGACGAGGTCTTCGACGTCGACACGGTCTCCCGGGTGCTCTCCGTCATGAGCTCCTGCGGGATGTACGACGACGCCGGCGAGTGGATGGTCCGGGTGGGCCTGCCTGCGAAGTCCGGGGTGGGCGGCGGCATCATCGCCGTCCTGCCCGGGGAGCTGGCCGTGGCCACCTTCTCCCCGGCGCTGGACCGGCACGGCAACAGCGTGCGCGGGGTGCTCGCGTGCGAGCGGCTCTCCCAGGACCTCGACCTGCACTTCACGCACACCGCCCGGGTGGCCCACTCCACGGTCCGCGCCAGCTACCCGATCGACCAGTCCCCGTCACTGGTGCGCCGCAACGCCGAGGCGGAGGCGGTGCTGGCCGAGCACGGCAGGGACGGCGTCGTCGTGGAGCTCCAGGGCGACCTGCTGTTCACGGGCACGGAGACCGCGATCCGCACGGTCCGCGACATCGCCTACGACGCCTCGTACGTGGTGGTGGACATGCGCCGGGTGGACGTGATCGCCGAGTACGCGATGCCGCTCCTGGCCAAGACCCGCGCCGAGCTGCACGCGGCGGGCCGCACCGTGGTGGTGGTCGCCAGCGACCCGGGCTTCGCCGGCTCCTTCCGGGGCGATCCGCCGCTCGAGGTGTTCCCCAGCCGGGCCGCGGCCATCAAGTGGGTCGAGGACCGGCTGCTCGAGGAGCACGGCGGACCGGAGTGCACCCCGTCCCGGGTGAAGCCCGTGGAGTCCGAGCTGTTCTCCCGGCTGGACCCGGAGGACGCCCGCGACCTCCGCGCGCGGACCGTCGAGCGGACGTGGGCGGCCGGGGAGAACATCCTGCGCACGGGTCAGAACTTCGCCGGCATCCACCTCATCGTCAGCGGGAGCGTGTCGATGTCCCTACGCACGCCCATCGGCGAGCGCGTCGAGCTGCAGGTCCTCGGCCCGGGGATGAGCTTCGGGGAGCTCGCCCTCGGCACCGGGAACAAGCAGCACGCGACCCTGAGCGCCGTCACCGACGTCACCGCACGGGTGCTGCTACCGCAGGCGCTCGCGGAGCTCGAGCTGGAGGAGCCCGCCCTGGGCCTGCGGCTGTGGAAGGCGCTGGCCCGGGACGGCTTCGAGCAGACCGACCAGCAGTGGCGGGACGCGGCGGTGCACGCCTCGACCAGCGACTGGTGAGCGCTCCGTGGCCCGCCGCGGGCCACGGCCGTACGCTGGACGCATGAGCGACGCGCCCCGCCACCACAAGCCGGTGAAGTTCTCCCCGGAGCAGTTCGAAGCGCACGAGGGCGGGCCCGACCCGGCCCGCGTTTCCGAGGCGGCCCACCTCGCCGCCCATGCCCTCGTCTCCCGCGGGCGCGCCAGCGACGATCCCGAGATCAGCCGGCGGCTCATCGAGCTGACCGACGAGCAGGGCCTGGAGGGGATCGCCGAGATGTGGGCGGAGGCCCCGGCGGTGTCCCTGCCCGGGGCCCTGTGGCGGCTCTACGCCCTGCGGGCGGGGGTGCGGAAGGACCCGGTGCGGATGGGCCGCTACTTCACGGCGGGACGGGGCACCGCCCAGGTCTCCCACGTGGTGGCCGGCGTCGCGGAGCCCCCCGGGGCGGACGAGATCACCTCGATGGCGGACGCGATCCTCTCCGGGGCGTTCAACGGGGAGTTCGACGTCGCCCTGGACCGGTTCGCGGCGTTCTGCCGCGTGATCGCCCTGGGCCGGATCCGGCTGGCGGACACGGGGCAGATGCCGGTCGTGGACCCGGACGCGGCACGGGCGCCGAGCACCGTGGCCCTCACCCAGCGGCTCGAGCGGACCGCGGAGGAGCTCGAGGCCGCGGCGCACCAGTGGCGCCGCGGCCACCTCGACTGAGTCCCGCCGCCCCGGCGGCTGCGCGCCCGGCCGTGCGGGAGCCCACAGCCGCAGGACTTGGCCCCACGCGCACGTCGACTACCATGGACCCCAGGTGCCGGGCCGCGGCAGCCCCGGGCTCCATCACATAGCCGCCACGAGCGGCCTTCCGCCGAGAGGCGCTCCCGGTCCGGCACCGCCCTCCCCCTCTCTCCGGGACCGCCGGCCGCCCGCGGGCCGTTCGACGGTCCCATGTACAGTGAGACCCGCCGTGCTCCGCGGCGCAGGTCCCGACGCCCAGGACGGTCAGCACATGGCGCTTCGCATCTTCCCGGAGGACGAGCTGGTCCTGGACCTGCTGGCCGACATGTCGGGACAGGTGACGGAGAGCGTGCGGCTCCTGTCCGAGCTGCTGGGCTCCCCCGAGGCCGACGTCGCGACCCTCGACGCGATCCGCGAGTGCGAGGCCCGGTCCACGGACCTGTACTTCTCCGTGATGACCACGGTGCGCTCCACGTTCGTGATCCCCATCCCCCGGCAGGACGTCTACATCCTGGGGCACTGGCTCAACAAGGCCGCGGAGGAGCTGCTGGCGGTCGCGGAGGCGCACGTCGCCTACGGACTCACCCGGCCACCCTCGTACGCCACGGACCAGCTCGGGGTGATCGAGCGGATGTCCGAGCTCACCACCCGGGCGATGCGCGACCTCGGCAGCCTCCAGGGCCTGGACGACTACTGGTACGAGATGCTGCGGCTGGGCAAGCAGTCCGAGCGCATCTACCAGCTGCACATGGGTCACCTGCTCGAGAACCACAAGGCGATCCCCGCGATGCGGCGGGAGCGCGCCGTCCGGCGCTTCGCCGGGGCCGCCCGGGCCCTGGTGCGGGTCTCCACCGAGGTGGGCCGCATCGTCGTGGCGGAGTCCTGACTCCGTGCTGACGGCCCTGACAGTCCTGGGGATCGTCCTGACCGTGACCCACACCGTCGTCAACGGTTTCCACGACGCCCCCAACGCCCTCGCCCTGCCGGTGCGCTTCCGCGCCCTCACCCCCCGGGTGGGCCTGGTGTTCACCGCCCTCGTCAACGTGGCCGGCGTGTGGGCCGCCGCGTACCTGCTCGCGGACTGGGTCATCACGGGCGTCCCGGTGCCGCACGACGTGGTCGGCTCCGCGACGATCGTCTGCGCCCTGGTGACCACGATCGGCTGGAACCTGCTCACCTGGTGGTGGGGCATGCCCAGCTCGTCGACCACAGCGCTGGCCGGCGGGCTGCTCGGCGCCCTGCTGGGCGCCCGCGCGGTGGGGCTCGTGGCGGAGAACCCGCTCACGGCCACGGCCCTCTACCAGGTCGTTGTGCCCCTCGTGCTGGCGCCGCTGGTCGCCTACGCCGCGGCCTGGGTGCTCGTGGTGCCCCTGCTGCACGCGCTGCGCCACTCCGAGCCGGACGCCACCACGTTCCGATCCCGGCTCGTCCTGGCCATCGGCGCGGCGGCCGTCTCCTTCGGGCACGGCATCCACCACGGTCGCCGGGCCGTCTGGGTCTTCGCGACGCTGATGCTGTGCGCGGGCCTCCAGGATCCGCTGGCGGACGGTGCCGTACCGTGGCCCTTCCTGGTCGTCGCGGCCGGGCTGGCCGTGGGCACCCTGTTCGGGGCCTGGCGGATCGCCTACACCCTGTCCTCCCGGATGATCACGACCGACCCGTTCCGCGGCGCGGTGGCCCAGGGCGTGGCGGGGGCCCTGCTGTTCCTGGGCGGGACGCTGATCCCCGTGCCGATGTCCACGTCCCAGACCACGGCCGCCGCGATCCTCGGCGCGGGGCGCCAGCAGCGCTTCCACACGGTCAACGTCCGGGTGGTGCGGCGGGTCCTCCTGGTGTGGGTCCTCACCGTCCCGGTGTGCGCGACGATCTCCGGGACGCTCCTGCTCGCCCTCTCGCCGCTGCTGTAGGGACCCGCCGCGGGACCCCGCACCCCGGTCGGGAGCACCGACGACGACGG